>CAZPSD010000058.1:0-15096 GCA_964589055.1 uncultured Bacteroides sp. | reverse complement strand
ACCGAGCTCTACGATCGATCTGGACAATACGGTGGTCGCATCCAAATGGGCGAAGGTGGTAGCCGGCGCCGGGTCAGTTAAGTCATCGGCAGGTACATATACTGCCTGTACGGATGTAATGGATCCGTTCTTCGTGGAAGTGATACGCTCCTGCAGGGCGCCCATCTCTGTCTGCAGTGTCGGCTGGTAACCAACGGCTGAAGGCATACGTCCAAGCAGCGCGGACACCTCGGAGCCTGCCTGTGTGAAACGGAAAATATTGTCGATGAATAACAATACGTCTTTTCCGCCCTTATCACGGAAATACTCTGCCATAGTCAGACCTGTCAGGCCGACTCTCATTCTGGCTCCCGGCGGCTCGTTCATCTGTCCGAACACCATCGTTGTCTTATCAATAACACCCGATTCTTTCATTTCATAATACAGGTCGTTACCTTCTCTGGTACGCTCGCCTACACCGGTAAATACGGAATATCCGCCGTGCTCGGTAGCAATATTACGGATCAGCTCCTGAATCAGCACGGTCTTACCTACTCCGGCGCCGCCGAACAGACCGATCTTACCACCCTTCTGGTACGGGCAAAGAAGATCTACTACTTTAATACCTGTCTCAAGAAGTTCTGTTTCCGTAGCCTGTTCTTCAAACTTAGGCGCAGCCCTATGAATCGGTTCATAGGATACGTCCGTAGGCGCCGCAATATTATCAATAGGCTGTCCCAATACGTTAAACATACGTCCTAATGTATTCTCACCAACCGGAACCGTAATCGGAGCGCCTGTCGCAATGGCTTTCATTCCTCTTACAAGTCCGTCGGTAGGTCCCATGGCAATACATCTAACGGTATCATCACCCAGATGCTGTGATACTTCAACGACCAGTTCCCCGCCGTCTTTAAGCGGTACTTTGATCGCATCATTGATCTCCGGCAGATTTCCCGCCGGGAATTTAATATCAAGTACGGCACCGATGATCTGAGTGATTTTCCCAGGATTTTCACTTGTTTTTACTTCTGCCATCTCTTTTTCCTTTCACTTCGTTTATTCCCGCAAACAATAAGCCAAATCGTTGTGTCTGCACATACATCCGGCTGCTGCTGCGAGGGTCTTTGACTTTTGGCAAAACCACTATCCAAATTAAGAGATAGCGTTTGCACCAGCAATAATTTCTGTTAATTCCTGCGTAATAGATCCCTGACGTGCTCTGTTGTACATCAGTGATAAATGATCTATCATTTCCTCAGCATTGCTTGTTGCGGAATCCATAGCCTGCATTCTTGCGCCGTTCTCACTGGCAGCCGCTTCTACTAATCCACCATAGATCAGGCTTGTCACATATTTCGGAATAATAAAATTGAGCGCTTCATCATCCTCCGGCTCGAAATTCATCATTGCCTTACTGCCTGTCTGCTGTGCATTTGCTGCGCTCTGTGCCGGCTCTACCGGAAGCAGCTTCAAAAGCTTCGGCTCATGTACAACCGTATTCTTAAAGCCGGTATATGCAAGATAGATTTCTCCGATCTCTCCTGCCGCAAAAGCATTCAAAAGGGTCTGGCTGATGGTCATTGCATCCACATAGGACGGTTCTTCCATGACATCGGAATAATCTTCCGCAATCTCATAGCCATAACGGTGCAGTGCCTCTTTGCCCTTCCTGCCTATCGCATAGATCAAAAGATCCTCTTTCACAAAATCACCATTTGTAACCAGCTTTACAATATTGGAATTATAACCGCCTGCAAGACCCCTGTTGGAGGTAATCACGATAATCGCTTTCTTCGTAGAATCTCCAGCCTTCAGATAGGGATGATTCAAATTGCCGGTTTTCGCCAGCATTGAATTTACGGTCTCATACATGCAGTTAAAATATGCTTTTGACTGCTCCGCACGAAGCTTTGCCCTCTGCAATTTAACGGTAGAGACGAGTTTCATTGCTTTGGTAATCTGCTGAGTACTCTGAATACTGCCTTTACGCCTTTTTATATCTCTCATTGACGCCATAGCATTACCCTCTTTCTAGACTTTATTTAAACTGTGCTTTGAACTCGTCTATTGCCTTCTTAAGCTTAGCTTCCGTATCCTCAGAAATCACTTTCTCCTGTGCGATTGCTTCCGGCACATCAGGATACTTGGTATCAAGAAACTCGAAAAACTCCTGCTCGAATCTGGTAACATCGGCTACCGGAACATCCAGAAGATACTTGTTCGTTACTACATAAATGTTAATTACCTGATACTGTACCGGCATAGGATTGTACTGGGGCTGTTTCAGAACTTCCTTGATTCTCTCGCCCTGCGCCAGCTTCTCCTTCGTATCGGCATCCAATTCCGATCCGAACTGGGAGAATGCTGCCAGCTCTCTGTACTGTGCAAGCTCTGTACGAATAGGCGCCGCAATCTTCTTCATCGCCTTGATCTGCGCCGCGCCTCCTACACGGGATACGGAAAGACCTGCATTGACAGCCGGCCTGAAACCGGAGTTGAACATCTCTGTCTCCAGATATATCTGTCCGTCCGTAATAGAAATAACGTTCGTCGGAATATAAGCAGATACATCGCCTGCCTGTGTCTCAATGATCGGCAGCGCTGTCAGGGAACCGCCGCCGTATTCATCACTCATTCTGGCTGCACGCTCAAGCAATTTGGAATGTAAGTAGAATACGTCACCCGGATACGCCTCACGTCCCGGCGGTCTCTTAAGCAGCAGGGAGAGGGTACGGTATGCGGTTGCATGTTTACTCAGATCATCATATACAACCAGTACGTCTTCTCCGTTCTCCATCCACTCCTCACCGATCGCGCATCCGGAATAAGGAGCAATATACTGTAACGGCGCAAGTTCACTGGCTGTAGCCGCTACCACTGTGGTGTAGCTCATAGCGCCGTATTCTGTCAATGTCTTCACAATGGAAGCAACTGTGGATGCTTTCTGACCTATGGCAACATAGATACATTTCACACCCTGTCCCTTCTGATTGATGATCGTATCAATGGCAATCGCCGTCTTACCTGTCTGTCTGTCGCCGATGATCAGCTCACGCTGTCCTCTTCCGATCGGAATCATGGAGTCGATAGCCTTAATACCTGTCTGCAGCGGCGTATCTACGGATTTTCTTGTAATAACACCGGATGCAACTCTTTCAATCTTACGATGTTTGTCGGTTTGGATCGGCCCCTTGCCGTCAATAGGCTGGCCAAGGGCATTTACAACACGTCCCAGCATGCAGTCGCCTACAGGAACTTCCACTACCCGTCCCGTAGTCTTTACGATATCGCCTTCATTGATATTATGCTGGCTTCCCAGTAAAACCGCACCAACATTATCTTCCTCAAGGTTCAATATCATGCCGTATACTTCACCGGGGAACTCAAGGAGCTCACCCTGCATGGCATTCTCCAGTCCGTGCACACGAGCGATACCGTCAGCCACCTGAATGACCGTACCCACATCGGATACCTCCAGTTCTGACGCATATCTCTTAATTTGATCCTTAATGACTGAACTAATCTCTTCTGGTCTTAAATTCATGGATCATACGCACCTTTCTTCTTACTTTTGCAATTCAGAACCGCATTATTCCATTCTGAATCTTTTACTTCAAACCGCTAAATCTGAACTTTCAGCAGTTCTTTTTGAAGTTCGCTTAATTTTGTACTGATACTGCTGTCTACAACCCTGTCCCCGATGCGGATCACCATACCGCCGATCAGGGATGCGTCCACTTTGTAATGCATTTCCATTGATTGGTATTCTGTCGTATCAAGCAGCTTCTGTTCAATCTTCTTGCATTGCTCTTCCTTAAGCGGGACCGCTGTTGTTACCGCAGCAATACCGATTCCCTTATATTTCTTGACTTCTGCAATAAAATACGCAAGAATTTCATCAATCTGTTTGTAACGGTCTTTGGAAATAATGATAGTTAAAAAGCCCAACAACTCTTTAGAAATTCTGCCCTCAAACACATTCTCCGCAACCTGAATCTTCTCTTCCTTATCAATCTTGGGATGATTCATCAGCCTGCCAAAATCCCCGTTCTGTTTCAGAACCTCCTGAAGCTGTTCGATTTCTTCTAACAGGACATCTACCTTATTGCCTTCGACTGCCAATTCAAATAACGCATCACCGTATGTCTTTGAAATCAGCTTAGCCATGTGCCCTCACCTATTTCTTTCAACGTCTCTTCAATCAGACTGTCCTGTACAGTCGTATCAATCGCTGCGTTTACAACCTTGCCCGCCAGCATGGATGCCAGCACAACCATTTCGCGTTTTACTTCATCAGCAGCTTTCTTCTTCTCAAGCTCAGCTTCCACATTTGCTCTCTCAATGATTCTGGCTGCTTCTTCTTTCGCATCCGCCACAATTTTGTTTTCATTCACAAGCGCTTTCTTTCTTGCATCTGAGAGAATTGTCTCGGCTTCTTTATCGATATCCTTTAATTTAGCTTCATACTCTTCTTTCAGCGCACGCGCATTTTCCATGTCAGCCGCCGCACTGTCGAGCTCGTCCTTAATGCGGTTCTGTCTGTTCTGCATCATCTCTCTTACCGGATTAAATAAAAGATGGGATGCAATCAGGAACAATGCAAATACGGCAATGATCATCAATGCGGAATCCGTAATAAGCTGCAGATCCAGGTCAAAAAGTCTCGGTTCCATCTCAGCAGATGCCAGCACTAACCCTGTCGCTAATGTATTCAAACTTTCAGCCTCCTTTCTTTCATAACCATACCTTTTTCTCAGCCCGCGAATTTAGGGCTTCAGACGGCTCTTCTTAAGGTACTAAAGGTTTTACGAATAAGAGCAGCATAGCGATCAACAGACCATACAAACCTGTTGTCTCTGCAACAGCCTGTCCCAATAACATGGTAGATGTAATATCCGACTTGGCGCCCGGATTTCTACCTACTGCTGCAGCGGCATGTCCTGCTGCAATACCCTGTCCGATACCAGGTCCGATACCTGCGATAACCGCAAGTCCTGCACCGATTGCTGAACATCCCAAAATAAAGTTACTGTTAAATTCTCCCATTTTTATTTCCTCCTTAAATTAGTCTTATAAAAATTAAAAAATGGTGTTTTCGTATTATTGCCTACCCTTCTGTCTCGCAGGCATTCGCGATGTATGTCATTGTCAGCATACAGAATACATAAGTCTGAATTGCCCCGGAGAACAAGTCAAAATAGACATGAAGCGCTGCCGGCCACACGATCGCTATTTTACTGAGCAGGCCATAAATCAGCGCCATCATGACCGTACCGGATAAAACGTTGGCAAACAGACGCAGCGACAATGAAATCGGCACGGCAATATCGCCTATGATGTTAATAGGCGCCCAGATCGGCCATGGGTCGCATAATCCCGCAATAACGCCTTTCACTTTCTGGTATTTGAACTGATTAAAATGAATCAATACAAAAGTCATGATACCCAGTGCAAACGTTACGCCGTAATCTGCCGTCGGCGGTCTAAGACCAAATAATCCGGAAATGTTGCTCAGAAATATAAAGATAAAGACCGTACCGATGTAGTTGCGGAATTTCGGGCTGAACCTGCCCATAACACCACCGATCATATTATCCAACATCTCTACGACCAGTTCCACAATATTCTGGAATGTGCCCGGAACATCTGACGCATGTTTGATAACGCGGTTGGCTGCAATGCAGAATCCGATAATTACCAGCATGACAATCAGAACACAGACATGGGTAGTTGTTATCCATACGGTCTGCCCGAACAACTCATAGGAGAACACTCCGTGTATCATAAAGTCGATATCGGCCGCGGAAGATAACAGTATTCCTTGTCCCATAGTTTCACCTCCTAGTTACACTTTTTTGTTACATTTTATTTAACGATTTAATTTCTGAACTGATAAAATTAAATTTTAAATACCTTCTCACGCACCTTGCGGATCATGGGATTTAAGTAAGCTGATATTTTCATGCCCATATAACCGCAAAACGCCAAAATCGGATTGGCAAAATCAGTATAGGCCAAAACCATGATTACAATTACCAGCACAAAATAGCGGACCAGATTATTTACCCCGACCGTCCTGCCCGCATCCTTAGACACCATTTCCATTGAGCGGTTTAAAGACCACCACATATGCACCGCCCCGGCGACGGCAAGGATAACCCCGATCCATAACCCAACGCTGTAGGATGCCTTCCTGCTGAAAAAAAGTAAAATAATCTCAAAAACAACGCCATATAAAAAGATACCAAGACAAAGATCAAACAAGGTTGGATCGATTTTTTTCTTCAAGCAATACCCTCCGTTTCATTATTGCCTTTGATTTGTCTGTCATTCTTTCGTATGATCGGAAATTTTCTTATTTCTATCCGTATTTCTATTATCCGTACTGCGTTTTCCGGTAACCGCAGGCTGCTCATAAATCCGCTTTGCGAAACGGAAAACATTCGTAAATCCCGCCAACGCACCGACAAAAAACAGCCCTACCGTAAAGCCGGAAGTCCCAAGCTTCCTGTCCAGAAATATACCGAGAAATGTACAAATAAAAATGGGAACCAGCATGTTAATACCAAATTGAGTTATCATCGTAAGCGCCTGATAAACATTTCTATTATATTTCACAGCCTTTCCCTTCTTACCGTAATATCTTATGCAATTATTGCATTTTGGCATCTCGTATCATATGAAACGAAACCCAACAGAAAAATTATACTCATTTTTGGTACTTATGTCCAGCCAAAATCGTGAAAATCCATTCAAAATCCATTCAAAAATCCATCCAAAAAAATCCATTCTAAATTTAAACATTTCAGAATAAATCACATTGACTTTTTTGGTTCGTCAGTGTAACGTATCCTATAAGAATAACCTTATCTGAATTACGCATCCGCAGGAGGTATTATGGCTGATCCTATTCTATATCGCAAAAGACTTATTCCGGAAGAATGCATACTGTTGAAGGATGATACGGTTTTATACCGGGACGACCGGATCATCGTGACCGGCTGGAATTCCTTAAAACCCCGCAAGGACCTGCATCACGGCAGTTCCTGCTATTATCTGACAGAAGGCTTTAAGGTAAGCCGTTTCTGCAAAGAAGACGATTCTATGCTGTACTGGTATTGCGATATCGTAGATTATGATTACGATGAAGGCACGGACACATACGTCGTAACAGATCTTCTTGCGGACGTGATCGTTTATCCTGACGGATTTGTCAAGATTGTAGATCTGGGCGAGCTGGTCAGCGCGCAGGAAGCCGGCCTTCTTACCGGCGATATGCTTAACGCGGCAATCCTTCGTTTAAATCACCTGTTGGAAATCATCTATGCGGGAGATTTTGATAAACTAAAACAGCCCATTGAAGAGCATCAGATCGGATAATACAAACAAGCGCAGACCGAATCAACCGGGTCTGCGCTTTTTATATCCCTATTTAATAGAAAATATGACCGCCGATCGTATATTTCGGCGTAATGCCCTCCACCGGCGTTCTGAAATATACGCAGTTTCCCACATTGGTTGTTCCGCTCATTACCTCATCCGCCGCCTGATAACAGCTGCTGGTAGCTCTTCCTTCCGCCAATGCCAGCGCCAGTCTTCCGCTGGCAACGGGAGAAAACTGTCCCGATTGGTAGATAACACCCGTTACCGTATCTGGATACACGGAACTGAGCACACGGTTCATCACGACAGAGCCTACTGCCACCTGACCGCTGTAAGACTCTCCGCCCGCTTCACAATAAATCAGATTTGCCAGAAGATATCTGTCTCCGTCTCCGAAGCTCACTTCCGAAATATCTCTCCAACTGGACTGCGCCGCCAGTTCCGCCATACGGATTTCCTCCGCCAGCTTAGCCTTCAGGGCGGTCAGATTCTCTTCCTGCTCCTTAATCCGCTGCTCATAGGCAAGCGCCGCCGCTTCCGCATCGGATATCTGATCGTCCGTCGCGTCGATTGAATTGGCGGTCTGGCTGACAAGTCCCGACACGCGGCTCTGTTCCGCCACTACCTGTACTTTATAGTCATCCAGTTCTGCCTTATCCTGCTCCAGTTCGGCTTTCGCCTGTTCCAGTTCCTCCGCCTTTTGCTCCATGGCGGTCTGAGCATCCATATAGCTTTGCAGTACCTTCTTCTCATAGGCGGACAACTGCTCAATATAACTGTTTTTATTCAGGAAATCCGAAAAACTGCCTGCCGAGAAGAAAAGTTCTAAATAGAGAGTATCACTTCTCTCATAAAGGAACTTGATCTGCTTTTTCATGGAATCATACTGTTCATCCTTCAACCGGACCGCCTCTTCCAGCTCGCCGTTGATCTGTTCGATGTCCTGATTCAAAGTCTCTATCTCTGCTGCTTTATCCGAAATCTTGGTCTCCAATTCGCTGAGATTATTGCTTACCTGAGAGAGCTCTGTATTTAAAGTTGTCAATGTTCCCTGCAGAGAATCCATCTGTTCATTTAAGCCTTTCAGACTCTCCTCCGTCTCATTCAATTTTTCTTCCGTGTCTTTCTTTTCCTGTTCAGCCTGATCGATCAACTGTTTCGTCTCTTCCGTCGCATATACGGAAGCAGATATAGCGCCGCACAACAGAATCAGCGCCAGACAGGCAGCCACGTTCCGCCCTCTCACCATAAACTTACTCCGCTTCAATCAGATTCACTCTTCGCTGATGTCTCTCTTCTCCCGAGAATTCCGTACCGAGAAAAGTATCCACAATACCAAGCGCCAGATTCTCGCCCACAATACCCGCACCCATGGCAAGCACATTGGCGTCATTATGCAGCCTGGTCAATCTGGCGGACACCGTATCTGCGCAGAGCGCGCAGCGAATCCCTTTCACCTTATTTGCCGTGATGGAAATCCCGATGCCTGTAGTACAGATCACAATTCCCTTCTCACATTCTCCCTTCGCCACCGCCTCTGCTACCGCACGTCCGTAAATCGGATAATCGCAGGAACTCTTATCCGTGCAGCCGTAATCCTTACATGGGATCCCCTGCGCTTTCAAATGCGCAATCACCTTTTCCTTTAAATCAAATCCGCCATGGTCGCTTCCAATCGCTATCATACCTTTCCCTCCTGTTTTAAATTCTGTTTTAATTGTTCTTTCCGTCCCGGCGCTTATAACTTTATATCCTGCCGCTTTCAGAAGTCTGTTCATAATTGCCTGTCCGATTCCCGATGTCTCGAAGGATTCCGAGTAAATTACTTCCACCGCCTCATCATCAAATTCCCTCAGGATGCGGTACAATTCTTTGGCAATCGTGTTTTCATTCTCTCTGCTTCCCGCACTTTTGCACGCATCAGCATGATACCTTCCTATCGTTTTATCCGTTCCGATAACACCCGTTTTTTTATTTGCATGGCGCTGCTTGTCCAACTGTTCGTTGATATATGCTATGACCGCGTCCTCCGCTCCGGTTACTATCGTCAAATCCCCTTTGGGAGCATAATGCCTGTATTTCATACCGGGCGCCTTGGGCGCCTGTCCGGAATCGGCACGCATCAACGCAGAGTCTTCCTCCACGCGGGATAATACTTCTTCCAGCATTGCTTTCGTAATATAGCCCGGACGCAGTATCATCGGTTCGGGCACAGTCAGATCCACAATCGTGGATTCCAAACCGATCTCCACATCTCCGCCGTCAAGAATCATCTCGATCCTGCCGTCCATATCCTCCGCCACATATTTCGCAACAGTGGGGCTCGGTCTGCCGGAACGGTTAGCGCTTGGCGCCGCCACATAGCCTCCCGCCGCCCGGATAAACTCCCTTGCCACCTTGTGTACCGGCATACGCACCGCCACGGTATCAAGCCCTCCGGTGGTCTCGTAAGGCACCAGTCCGGATTTGTGCAAAATCATGGTCAACGGTCCCGGCCAAAATGCTTCCGCCAGCCGTCTCGCCTCCTCCGGGACCTCCTGCACAATGGCATTCAACGCCTCCATATCCGCAATATGTACGATCAGCGGATTATCCGAGGGGCGGCCTTTTGCCTCATATATTTTCCTGGAAGAAGCGGGATTCAAGGCATCTCCGCCCAATCCATACACCGTCTCCGTCGGAAATGCCACCAGGCCGCCCGCCTTAATGATTCCGCCGGCTTCCCGGAGCAATTCCATATCTATATGCTGTTCATCCATTCGGATCACTTTCGTATCCACATCAATACACTTCCTTATTATTTTAAGCCGCAGGCACGGGCTCCATACAGACCGGCAGCCCCGCTGCAGACAGCGGCGCTTCAGGAGCTCTTTTCACGTCTGGCTGTTTAAATATTGCAGGATCGCCAAATGAATGGCCCAAGCCACTTTTTCCTGATAAATGTCCGATGACAGTTTCTGCGCTTCCTCGTTATTGGACAAGAATCCGCACTCCACGATCACGATCGGCGATGAGGTTTTCTTCAAAAGATAATAGCTGTCATTGGCTTTCGCCTGTCTGGTATTGTCCTTATCCAATTCAAGCGTCATTACCTGCTGAATGCGTTCCGCCAGTTCTTTGCTCTTTGCGCTGCCCGCATAATAAAAGGTCTGCGCGCCATGCACGTATTCTTCATGATAACTGTTCTGATGTATGCTGACCGTAAGCGCCGGCTGCTTCTCTTCTATGATTCCAACCCGGTTCTTCATGTCCTGCACTTTCTTGTTAGAAGCATTTTCATCGTACAGTCCCGCATCCGATTCTCTCGTCAAAATGACATCCACGTCCTCCATAATCAGAAAGGTCTGCAGTTTTTTCGCAATCTGCAAATTGATGTCCTTCTCCAGGCTTCCGTCTACACCGACTTTGCCCGGATCCGTACCCCCGTGACCGGCATCGATCACAACGCAGTGACTGGTCGTTCCCGCCTCAATCTGCTGCGAAAAGGTAAACTTCGCGCCTCCACGGACAATAAAATATACGGATACAAGCATGAGCGCCAGCAAAATTGTCCTGATCAGCCTCTCGTATTCTTCCGGCTTCTTTCCTTTCATAATTCATCCCAACACAACTGCCCTTACTAATGCATATGAAAGGATGCCCGGAAAAATGCGATGCGCATCCAATTATTGATTGACATATTCCTCAATCACATCCCAAATAGAAGCCGTCTCGAATCCAAGCTTCCATTCCGCCACGCCTGCAATTTCATATTTTGCCATAATGTTCAGTTTAACCCGTATGGAATCGGCATCCTCCAGCCAGACCTGGTAATAGCTGTCTCCGGACTGATATTCCCCGTAATTCTGACAGGTTGTCTCATCCCATCTGGTAGTGATCCCATGTTCTTCTATATACTGCTGCGCCATTTCCATGCCGACAGCCTGGCTGTCCACAGCAGTTCCTTTCGTCTCCCAGATTCTCGTATAAAACGGAATGGCATTGATCACTTTATCAGCCGGAACCTGTTCCACCGTATTGGCAATGCCCTGTTCCACGAAATCAATAGAAGCGACCGATCCGGCTTCCGGACTTCCCTTGTAATGCTCATCATATCCCATGATGATCACATAATCCGCCACAATACCCTGCTCTTCCCTGTCATAGTAGTCCGTATGCGCCATCGGCACATAATTATCCACCGACAAAACGATGCCATGTTCCCTGCAGGGAATAGACAATTCCCTGATAAACTCGATAAAAGGTTCTCCGGCATCCAGACCGATATTCTCAAAGTCTATATTGATACCGTCCAAGTCATATTGCAAAGCGGTTTCAATCAGCCCGTCGATCAGATGGGTTCTTACGCTTGTCCCGGCAAGCGTCTCGTACATACTCACATCCTGACTTTCCACATTGCCAACCAAAGCCCACACTTCCAGCCCCATGGCATGTGCCTTGTCCACATAGTCCTGCGATGCAAAGCTTGAAAAATTACCTTCATTGTCGCTAAGGGTAAACCATGTGGGAGAAATAACATTGATGCTCTTCGTATTCGCCATAAGAGCCTCAAGCGTATCATTGCCCGCTATGCCAGATACGCCATGCCAGGCAAGATTGATCTTATAATCGCGTGTATTTGATTCATACGCCGGTTCCTCATAGTCTGTCACGGGAACCGGAGTTTCCGCCGTAAGTTCCCCCAGTCTTTTATTTTCCACATATCCGATAAACGCATCCTTGGTCTTTACCTTCGACCACGTCTCCATCTGTTCTAAAACAATAACCTGATCTCCCTTGGATACATCCGTCAGGATATCACTCTTGATACCGCCCTGATAACGTACCTGCGTATCTTTGGAGACGGACGCCACCTGACGTTCACTCCACTCCGTATAGACCTGCATATGGTTCGGCTCCGTATATAAATCATAGGAAAAATTAGTATATTCTTTTATAAAATCTGCAGCAATATAGAGCGTCTCGCCCTCATATCTCGCGATCACATAATCCCTGTTGCTGTCATCCCCGCCTACAGACACCGATGTGGAACCGATCAGCGTACTGACAACGGCATCAGGAAGGGTATACAGCAGAAGCCCTTCTTTCTTATCCTCATAAAATCTATCATTAAAGTATTTATGCACAGTGGCTAAATCAAAATAGCATACGCCATCCCACAGTCTTGCATGTTCCTCAATCTGCCCATCCTGCAGAATCACAGCCACATCATCACTGCCCGTAATACCGAAATACTCCGTTAAATCCGCACGTTCCTTCGAATAGGAATATTTGTTCAATAATTTAGCTCCAAAGCCTGCAGCCGCCACTACAATAATAAGGACGATCGCGATTAGCACCGGAATTACTTTTTTCATCTATCCAGCTCCTTTCTGACCGTCCTAATTATAGCAAACTATTTCTTTTCAGTCATTATTATTTTGACATTTTTCTTACTAAAATGTAAATTTTCATCCAACTGTCCGATCAAAAACATTGCTTTGTTTCAGTACTAAGAAAGTGGGGACTTCCTTATAATGTTGTATAGTCCTGTGAATCTGATAATGTTTTCTCCCATACAGTTTAACCGGCCCATTTTATTTTAATCTTTTTATCTGCCAAAAGGAGCATTGTGATATACTAACAGCATAAGATATATATGGGCAGAAATAGTTCTGAAAATATCCCCGACATGCAAAAATAAATAAAAAATAACTGTATAACCAACCCATTCCTTGTGAATTATAATTGTGAAAAAAAGAATAGCAGGAAATCAGATATGGTTGATGACCAGGCACATTGCCTATAAGACTTCCTCCGGTCTAGATTCTTCCGGAGAAACAGATGTTATTCATGAAATTTACGTGCATGCCTCCTCCCGATGCAGATTGCCAAGAGATATCTTGTAGCAGAATTATACCCATAATATGACAAAAAAGCAAGGAAATTCTAAAAATATTAAAATTTTTTAAACACTTTCCACACACTATTGACTAAAATTGACGTAAAGTATAAGATACTTTTATCTAAAAGGATGTGGTCATCATATGAGAATAGAAAAAGTTAATGAGCATCAGATCCGCTGCACCCTCACACGGGAGGATCTGGCAAATAGAGAATTGAAAATCAGCGAACTGGCTTACGGCACAGAGAAGGCTAAAAGCCTGTTCCGCGACATGATGCAGCAGGCAGCTTTCGAATGCGGCTTCGAAGCAGAAGATATCCCCCTGATGATTGAAGCCATTCCTTTAAATTCGGAATGCATCGTACTGATTGTCACCAAGGTGGAAGATCCGGAAGAACTGGACACCCGTTTTTCCAAATTTGCGCCTTCCGTCCATGATGAAGAACTGTATGAAGAAGAACACGGGGAACTGATGGAGGCATTTGCCGACGGCGCCGACGAAGTTTTAAATCTGCTTCGCAAGATGAACAATCCAGAGCAGTCGGAAAATTCCGCTGCCGGTTCTGCCGTTGAAGAACATCGTGCTCCGAAAGGGCAGATGCCCGGGGGAATCCCTGTGAGCCGTGTTGCAAACCAGTTATTTTCCTTCTCTTCCATGCACGAAGTGACAAGACTTGCTCATATTGCCGCTGCTTCTTATCAGGGTGACAACTCTCTGTATAAGGATGAGATGTCCGGCAGTTATTTGCTTTTGCTCAGTTCTGCGGATTTAAGCGCTGCGGATTTTAACAGGATCTGCAATTTAGTTTCAGAATACGGCAGAACAGAGAAATCGGCGCTTGCTGCGAAAGCCTATTTGGAAGAGCACTTTGAACCGCTTATTAAGGACAATGCACTGGAGGTTTTGTCCCGGATATAATTCATAAGCGGCGCCCAAGGTATGCCGATGTGCATCCGATTGGCGCAAATTCGGCCAAACATGCATGTAAATGTATATAAAATGTCCCGGATCCGTATGATCCGGGACATTTCTGGATTTCTGGCATTCTGCCATATGGCTTACGCACCTGTTACCGCATCAATCTTAGCCATCAGGTCTTCGATTGCAATGCCGTGTACCATAGCGGCTTCCTCTAATGTCTCTCCCTGTGCGGAAGGACAGCCAAGGCAATGCATACCGATCTCCATCAGAACCGGAGCAATATCCATATTGATTCTTAATGCTTCGCCGATTGTTGTATCTTTACTGATCTGTGCCATGATTTATACCTCCATAAAATGCATCCCTTTTTGTACCAGTACGATTATAGAATAAAGCGGCATTTCAGTCAAGCGAGACATAAGATGTTTGTCGGATTCTTCCCAATATCCTTCCTTGATATCTTAATATCAACGCCTTAATAACCAGTCATTTTTTACATCTGCAAATCTTCCCATGCATTTTTCACAAAATTTTTTCTCATTTTTTACCATTTGTATAAGAAAAAGTACAAAGCCCGACTTGACTATGCCGCTGGCTATAACATATAATAATATTACTGGATAAGCATATCTTTTCGACGTGTTTTCTTCACAGAACATGTCAAAATATATCAACCAAAATTATATTGATAGGAGGCTATTTCAAAATGAGACCAGAATGGAAAGATTTTGTAGGCGGCAAATGGGACAAAGAAGTCAATGTTCGTGACTTCATCCAGAGAAACTATCATCCTTATGATGGCGACGAGTCCTTCTTGGCAGGTCCTACACAGAACACAAAAGACTTATGGGCACAGGTTCTTGACTTACAGCGGCAGGAACGTGAAGCCGGCGGTGTACTGGATATGGATACAAAGGTTGTATCT
>CAZPSD010000057.1:0-15172 GCA_964589055.1 uncultured Bacteroides sp. | reverse complement strand
TTTTACGACAGCCTCTGAAACAGCGTCGGCGCAGTCCTGTTCGTCGTGTAATATGGAGTATGCGATATGAAACAGGGTTGGTTCGGCTTCCGGTATTAACTGTACAAATTGTTCCTTCTCCATAGGGTCTCCTTCCTTTGTACACATTTGATGCATCAAATTGGTTTGTATATACATTAGATGCAGCGGGTGCGGAAATGGTTCGGGGAAGTTGGATTATAATTTTATTTGGAAATAAGGGATATTGTTACTTGCTAATTTCTTATTCATATAATATGATTATATTGTCAAAAAGAGGAAGTAAAAATCATTTCTTTTTCATGCATAAATAAAATCTAAATGTCTCTGCATGCTATAATTTAAAAAAATAGGATGGCAGAGCAATAATATGAAAAACGACGCGATTAAATTTACAAAAGAAGAAAGCGCAGGTAACAGTATGCCGACAGTTGAGAATGTTAATTATGAAATGACAGATTATTTAAATCAAATCAAAGAATATATTTCTGATTTTAAGAAATTACCTAAGGCAGAGGCGCAGAAGAAGGCACATGAAAATCTGATGGATACCGGAAAATGGTGGTAAAAACAGCCTCAAACCCTTTCGGAGATTGGATTGTGCTGTTATTGAGCGATTGCATAGGTTAAATCAAACGTTAGGATTATCAGCATATGATAGGTTCTTATTCTTTCTCCAGATTCTGTTTCTGTGTCTTTGTAATATAATCCATAAAAATCAGGATCAGAACTTGCAAGCTTTTCCGCATAGGTAGAATAGAAAATAATCATGCCATAAGCCGCTTGTTGCAAATACAATCATCAAATTCATCTTACTTCTGACAGAACTCTTTCTGTTCCCGCCTAAAGGTATGTATCAATAATCTTTAAACCAACTGGATAGAGAGATATGCCATCTCCGCCAGAATTCCTTTACATTTTTCGTATGAAATTTGCTGCACATGCATATAAGACAACAGCCTGCTGCAGCAGTTTATAATAAAAGTAAAATATTTAAAAAACCTAACAGGCTTAGGCTGATAAATATACAGAGAAACAGACAAGCTTTAGAGGATATAAAATGTTTCGAAGGATTGTTATCATTTATAAAAATGTAAAATTAAATGGTATCTCTTTCCATTTACCGCTATACTGTTCTTAATGCGGATATGTATGCCAATCAGGCAGCAAAAGGGATTGGCTAAATAAAATAAATGACAGAAAGGAAGCACAGTCTCCATGAAAAAAGACGAGAAGATTTTAGACAAAAGAAATTCCGCCAAGAGGACGGAAAAAGAAATTGATAAACTGATCAAAAAATTAACTTTGGATGAGAAACTTGCCATGGTTCATGGCGCAACGCTTTTTCAATCCGGAGCGGTAGACAGATTGGGAATTCCCAGTGTGTCAACCTCTGACGGTCCTATGGGCGTGAGAGCAG
This sequence comes from uncultured Bacteroides sp., assembly GCA_964589055.1. Taxonomy (GTDB): domain Bacteria; phylum Bacillota; class Clostridia; order Lachnospirales; family Lachnospiraceae; genus UBA3282. Next base: position 13,734 of record CAZPSD010000057.1, on the reverse strand, counting down.
AATTCATGAGCGACAGATGGATCCCGTCAGGCAATAACGACGACATGGTATCTTATCTGCCCAGTAACAGTGCGCTGGCTTCCACATGGAATACTGAGCTTGCGTATGAAATGGGGCATGTGCTGGGTGCAGAGGCAAGAGGCCGCGGCAAGGATATGATCTTAGCGCCGGGAATCAATATTAAACGTGATCCTAAATGCGGCAGAAACTTTGAGTACATGAGCGAGGATCCCAAATTAACAGCTGCGCTTGCGGTGCCTTTTATCAAGGGTGTGCAGGAAAACGATGTGGCGGCATGTGTGAAGCACTTTGCCGCAAACGGTCAGGAAACAAACCGTTTGATGGTAGATGAAGAAATTGATGACAGGACATTATATGAGATTTATCTTCCGGCATTTAAGGCGGCAGTACAGGAAGGGCAGGTATATTCGGTGATGGGCGCTTACAATAAGATAAATGGTTACCATTGCTGTGAGAATAAGAATTTATTAGACCTCATTCTGCGTTATGAGTGGGGATTTGACGGTGTCGTAATCAGTGACTGGGGCGGTGTTCACAAGTCAAAAGAAGCGGCGGAGTGCTCTATGGATTTGGAGATGTCCGTATTTCCTGATTTCGATAATTACAAATTTGCAAATCCCTTAAAAGAATTAGTGCAAAGCGGAGAAGTCTCCGAAGACAGAATTGATGATAAAGTGCGCAATATTCTGCGCATGATGTATCGCCTTAAGATGATCGGTAAGCAGAAAGGGAACAGAAAAGCAGGCGCCTACAATGCGCCTGAACACAGAGAAGCAATCCTGCGCACGGCGGAGGAATCCATGATCTTATTGAAAAATGAGAAAAATACGCTTCCGCTGGATGCTAAAAGGATCAGGAAATTAGTGGTGATCGGACAGAATGCTGCCAAGATACATTCTGACGGCGGCGGAAGTGCGGAGATTAAGGCGTTGTATGAGATCTGCCCGCTGATGGGACTTAAGATGTATCTGGGCGGCAATGTGCAGGTAGAGTATGTAAAGGGTTACCATGTGCCGGATAAGCCGAAGACTTTTGAACAGAACTGGCAGGCAGCCAGTCTGGATGAACTGAAAGACAGCAATGTAGGACAGGCAGTCAGGGACGATGCACATGAGGAGGAAAAACACCGCAAAGAGGAAGAAGCCAGACTGGCTCAGACAGAGAAAGAAAAAGCAGAAATCCATGAGAAGAATAAGAAGCTTTTTGCACAGGCAGTCGAGGCGGCAAAGGATGCCGACGCAGTGATTTTTGTGGGCGGTCTGAATCATGATATTGACAGCGAAGGTTTTGACCGTACTGATATGAAGCTTCCTTATGAGCAGGATCTTTTAATAGAAGAGCTTCTTAAAGTCAGAGAAGATATGATCGTAACGCTGATCGGCGGCTCTCCGGTGGAGATGCCGTGGAGAAATAAGGCACAGACGATTCTGTGGAGTTATTATGCGGGTATGGAGACGGGCAATGCCTTTGCCAGGGTAATCTTCGGGGAGGTGAACCCGTCCGGGAAGCTGGCGGAGACTTTCCCGGCAAAATATGAGGATTGTGCAACAGGTCAAAATGGTCAGTTCGGTAAATGGGCTTCCATCAAGCTGGAGGAAGGATTGTATTATGGATATCGTCATTTTGACCGTCAGCGTATCGCGCCTGCTTTCTGTTTTGGCCATGGATTGTCCTATACAAGCTTCGAATACAGCGGCCTGTCCATGAAAGCAGAAAAGGGTAAGAATGTAAAGCTGTCCTTTACTGTTAAAAATACGGGTAAAAGGGCAGGCGCCGAGATCGCACAGGTATATATTGCACCTATTGCGCCTAAGGTTGACCGTCCGGTTAAGGAATTAAAAGCATATGCAAAAATTGAACTGGCAGCAGGTAAATCCCAAAAAGTAAGCCTTATATTAAATCAGCAGGATTTTGCATATTTTGATGAGCATTTACATGATTTTATCGCTGATGCGGGGGACTATGAGATTTTGGCAGGCGCTTCCTGCGAGGATATCCGCCTGAAAGGAATCGTTACATTAGCATAATTGACATTCGATTTTTGTTATATTTGTTATACAGGAAAAATAAAGGCAGCATATTCCAAGTATATTTTCTAAACCGCAAGTGCATCCTATTTACAAAGTGATATTACCGATAATCGCTGAAAGATTTGCAGAAAGGATGTAACTTAGGAGCAGTCGTTTTCTATTGTTACAAAGGGATAGAAATGATGGATTATAATGAATTGCCGCTTGGTTTAGGAATGGCGTTTGCGATGAACCGTGCCGCAATGGAACGGTTTGTGGATATGACGGACAATGAGAAGGAAGAGTTTGTTGAGAGAAGCCGCAGCGTGATGTCTAAAAGTGAGATGGACAGTCTTGTCGGTTCTCTGGCAGAGGATGATGAAGAACCGGAACTTCATATGGAGAATGTTAAGGATATTTTCAAAGGACCAAGTATCGGATAGAGCAGGCGCCCTGTAGGATAAGAAAAGTAGGAGTAAGATGACAGATATGAGGATACAGCTTCCTGACAAAGTGCATAAAATCATAGAGACCTTGCGGGCAGCAGGTTATGAGGCATATGCAGTAGGCGGCTGTGTCCGTGATTCCGTTTTGGGCAGGGAGCCTAACGACTGGGATATCACAACATCTGCGAAGCCGGAAGAGACGAAGCGGCTTTTTCAGAGAACGATAGATACCGGTATCCGGCACGGTACGGTAACGGTCATGATGGATAAAGAAGGATTTGAGGTTACGACTTATCGTATTGACGGTGAATATGAAGACAGCCGCCATCCGAAGGAAGTAACCTTCACAGCCAGTTTGGGAGAGGATCTCAAGAGACGCGATTTCACTATCAATGCGATGGCTTACAATGAACAGGACGGATTGGTGGATATCTTTGGAGGTATCCGGGATATAGAAGCCGGCGTGATCCGGTGCGTAGGTGACGCCAAGGAGCGCTTCACGGAGGATGCCCTGCGTATGCTGCGGGCGGTCCGGTTTTCGGCACAGCTTGGATATCGGATCGAGGAAGAGACCGGGAATGCCATTAAGGAACTGGCGCCTAACCTGCAGAGGATCAGCGCGGAGCGGATTCAGGCGGAATTGGTCAAGCTGGTAATCTCTCCCCATCCGGATTATCTTCGCATTGCCTATGAAACGGGGATAACCGGGGAGGTTTTGCCGGAGTTTGATCTTTGCATGGAAACGCCGCAGAATAATCCCCATCATTGTTATTCCGTGGGAGAACATATTCTGCACTCTATGCTGGCGGTAGAACCTGATAAAGCGCTGCGGCTAGGTATGCTCTTTCATGATATCGGCAAGCCTCAGACACTGACCATAGATGAAAACGGTATTACTCATAATAAAATGCATCCGGTTGTGGGTGAAAAGATAACGAGAAACATTCTGCGCCGGTTGAAATTTGACAATGATACGGTTGATAAGGTATGTAAGATTGTGCTGTATCATGATCAGGATATTGCATTGACGGATACCGGGGTCAGACGCGCCATGAACAGGATGGGCGAAGATATTTTCCCCCTGATAATAGCGGTGCACCGTGCGGATATCAGCGCCCAGAGCGATTACAGGAAACAAGAAAAATTAGAAAAACTGGCTTACATAGAGAAGACGTATGAGGATATTTGCAGCCGGAAAGAGACTGTCAGTCTGAAAGATCTGGCAATAAACGGCAGTGATTTGATTGCATTGGGGATGAAGCCGGGCAGACAGATCGGAGAGATGCTGCATGAGCTGTTGGAGCTTGTGTTAGAAGATCCGGCACTGAATCAAAAGGAAGAGCTGCTGGAACGATGCCGAAGGAGAATACGGGAGCAGCTTTGACTTGAGAAGGAAGATAAACAGGAACATAAATAGAAAGAAAATTGTCAAATGAAATTCATACTTTCCCAACGCTATTCATAAGATAGGATAGACGAGAAAGCGGAGGGTATTCGTGTGAATGACAGAGCTGTCGGTTTATTCGACCAATATGAAATAGAAATGAATCGTACTTGGAAAGGACGGGGAGCGATTCTTTGTGAATCGGACCGGGGATTACTTATCATGAAAGAGTATGCCGGACCGGTAGAAAAAGTTAAATTTCAGGATTATCTGTTAAATCATATCAATGAAAGCGGCGCAGTCCGCGTGGAAACTATTCTGAAAACGAAGGAAGAGGAACTGATCGTCTATGATCAGGACAGGGTTGCTTACATAGTAAAAACTTACTGCGACGGCAGGGAGTGCAGCCATAGAGATACGCAGGAGTGCGGCCAGGCGGTCAGGACGCTTGCAAATCTGCATAAGTCATCTGACTTATCGGGATGCGAAATGCTGCAGGGGCAGCCGGTTTTCCGTATTGAGAAGGAGTATGAGAAGCACAACCGGGAATTGAAAAAGGTAAGAAAATTTCTGCGGGAAAAAAGCCAGAAGACTGATTTTGAGATTTATCTGATGCGGCATTATGATTATTTTCTGGACACTGCCTTGCAAATCACGGAGGAATTGCGGTATTATGCCTATGAAGAAGATTCCTACGGATTTCCTATTGTATGCCATGGGGATTATCAGTATCATAATATTATTCAGACAGAAGCGGGAAGCATGCTGGTTAATTTTGAGAAATGCGTGAGAGATTACCCCGTCAGGGATTTGTATCTGTTTCTGCGCAAATTACTGGAAAAAAATAATTGGTCGCAGACACTTGGTGATATGCTTTTGGAGAGTTATAATAGAGAAAAGCCATTGACAGACAGGGATTACCGACAGTTGTATTACCGGTTCGCATATCCTGAGAAATTCTGGAAGATTGTGAACTTCTATTATAATACCGGCAAGGCGTGGATTCCCGACAGGAATATGGAGAAAATAGAAAAGTTATTCGCACAGGAGAGGGAGAAACAGCTATTTTTGGAAAGTATATTTAAACAGTAAGGATTCGTTGTCAGATAGAAAGGATAAGGTTTTCGTATGCACAAAAGAATTTCACAGGCAGTTACAGTCTTAATGATGATGGCATTGCTTATTACGGGTTGTGCTTCAGAGGCGAGCAATATAGGTCTTGCCAAGGATAAAGAGGGCGGCGCGGTAGATACCGGATTCAGTGTTACTGCGGTGGGAAGCTATGATTCAGCGGATACGGCAGTAGTGATGTCCATAGATCAGGATAATAAAAGTGTGAGCTTCATGAATATGGATACGGGAAAACAGTATACACTATATTATGATGGCACGACCTATATCAAGGATAAGTATGACGGCCCTATGACGATTTCCCAGCTGAAAGCCGGAGATGTGGCAGATGTTAATTTTCTAAAGGGGAAAAGGCAGATCGCAAGCATACAATTATCTCCCAAGGCATGGGTGTATGATAATATCAAAAACTATGATCTGGGCGGAATCAACAAAACTGCCAGCATCGGGGCATCTACCTATTCCCTGCCTGAAAATGTAGTTGTTTTGTCGGACGGAAAACGCACGGAAGTGATGGATGTAGTGGCACAGGATGTGGTTACCGTTTCCGGTATAGACCATCAGATTTACAGCATCAGCGTGGAAAAAGGACATGGATACTTACGTCTGAAAAATGACCAGGCGTTGATAGGCGGCTGGATTGAAGTAGGAAACAGTGTGATCAAAGAGATCACGGAGGATATGCTGTTAGTTGTACCGGAGGGAAGCTATCAGGTATTGTTGTCCAATGACGGTATCAGCTGTACCAAAGATGTTGTGATTGAGCGTGACAAAGAAGTCGTACTGGATGTGGGTGATTTGGAAATTGCCAGGGATAAGACCGGCAGGATCCTTTTCAGCGTAACGCCGGATAACGCTGATGTAACAATAGACGGCAAACAGGTTGATATCAGCAAGGCGGTAGAACTGCCGTATGGCATTCATCAGGTACATCTGGAAGCGGAAGGTTATGATTCTTTAACGAAATATATTCAGGTCGGTTCTGAGAGGGCAAGTATCAGTTTCACTTTGGAGAAGAGCAAAGAAGAAGACACGGCAAGCAGCATCAGCCAGAACAGCCTGGCAGAGGATGATACCGGCACAGCGGCAGAGGATACATCCAGCATCAGTGAGAATACGGTCACAGCTTCAAGTGATAATAAAGTATATATTGATGCACCGAAAAATGTGGAGGTATATCTGGACAGCAACTATATGGGGATCTCGCCCGTAAGCTTTAAGAAAGTGACAGGAAGCCATACCATTACACTGCGCAAGAGCGGTTATGTGACCAAGAGCTATACAATCTATCTGTATAACGACGGTGAGGATATTACCTATTCCTTTTCGGATTTGGAGAAGGAATCGAATACAGTCAGTGGGAACAGCAGTACATCCACCAGTTCTGCATCGTCTCAGAATTCAGGCAACACTACGGAGACGGTGTTGTCGCTGCCTGATTCTGTCAGTGCAAACGATATTCCGAGAAACATATATTAGATACTAATGGAGAATCACAGGATTAAGCGAAAGGCATGGACATAAAATGACGGACAAGCATGATAAGAAGTACAGCTATGAAGAACTGCTGGAGATTATCAGGGTTCTTAGGAGCGAAAACGGCTGCCCTTGGGATAAGGTGCAGACACACGAGAGCCTGAAGCCCTGTATGATGGAAGAGGCGGCAGAGCTGCTGGCATCTATCCGGATCTATGATCAGACGGGAAATCCGGAGAATATGCGGGAAGAACTGGGAGATGTGCTCTTGCAGGTAGTGATGCATGCGCAGATTGCTTCCGAGGAAGGGCTTTTTACCATGGAAGATGTGGTGGATGAAGTAAGCCGTAAAATGGTCCGCAGACATCCCCATGTATTCGGGACAGAAAACGCAGATACACCGGATGCCGTGCTTACCAACTGGGAAGAGATCAAGAAAGAAGAGAAAAAAGATAAGGACTGGATTGCATCGCCGCTTCGAGAGATTCCAAGAGAACTGCCTGCCTTGACAAGAGCGTCTAAGGTCTTAAAGAAGCTTGATAAGTTCTATGAGAAAGGAAATAGTTACGAACAGGATGTGGAGGCGCTGCAAAAAGCGGTAGATGCCTTAAAAGTGTGTGAGCCGCAGGCATATAGTAAGGAACTGGAACAAATCATAGCGGACGCATTGATCGGACTATCGGATATTGCCAGAATTTATAAGATATCGCAGGAGCAGGTCCTGACAGACAGGATCGAGGATATCATAGAAAAATATGAGTAGATAATAGGTCAAAACAGCGATAGGGCATAAGAAAAATCGGTAATCGCAATTTACATAACTATAAAATGCGAAGAAAATCCCCAAAATGCCGTAAAAATGGCATTTTTAGCTTGACAAGCAATGAAAAAGCGTCTATAAATATGTATAGGCGTTTCAAAAGAGAAACATCTAAAAATATAATGAAAACTCATTTGACAGGAGGAGTTCAAGATGAACAAGACAGAATTAGTTGCAGCTATGGCTGATCAGGCTGGATTATCCAAAAAAGACACAGAAAAAGCATTAAAGGCATTTACAGAGGTTGTTGCAGACGAATTAAAGAAGGGCGGCAAAGTACAGTTAGTAGGTTTCGGTACTTTTGAAGTTTCCCAGAGAGCTGCAAGAGAGGGTAGAAATCCTCAGAGCGGTGAAGTTATGAAGATCGCAGCTTCCAAGGCTCCCAAGTTTAAAGCTGGTAAAGCTTTAAAGGATCTGCTTAACGCATAATTGAACAAGATCTGTGAAAGCCTGTATGTAGACACATACAGGCTTTTCCTATGTCCTTTGAAAGCGTGAAAGAAAGGATAAATAAGCATTTCGAAAGAGAGGAAAATATGAGATTAGATAAGTATTTAAAAGTATCCCGTCTGATTAAGCGCCGTACAGTGGCAAACGAGGCATGTGATGCGGGAAGAGTTTTCATTAACGATAAGCCGGCTAAAGCATCTGCAAATGTTAAGGCGGGCGACATTATTACGATCCAGTTCGGCAATAAGGAGGTGAAGGTAGAGGTACTGGATGTGCAGGAGACTGTGCGCAAGGAAGAGGCGAAGGAATTATTCCGGTATCTGGCTTAGCAGGATGGTATCCGCCGCTTTCGGGGATGGGATACCGGTATCAATAGAAGGCATATTTTTGACAGATCGGGCATACATTTAATAAGTACCATGATTATGGAGGGCATGTATGGAAGATCTCAACAATGTGAATAAGAAACCGCATAAGCTAATGCTTGTAAATAGAAGGACATGTAACATCAGCGGTGTTAACGATGTACTTTCCTTTGATGTAAATGAAATTTTATTAGAGACAGAGCAGGGAATGTTGATGATAAAAGGCAATGAACTGCACATCAGCAGATTATCCCTGGATAAAGGCGAGGTAGACATAGACGGGCGCATTGACAGCTTTACCTATTCAGAGACAGCCGGATACAGCGCAAAGAGTGAATCAATACTAGCCAGATTGTTTAAGTAAGATTTCGGGGGAAATCATAGGGTATGAGTCAGGATATTGTGCAGGAAATAACTTTTTTTCTACATTCAATCCTCATAGGTCTGTTGATTACGTTTGTCTATGACTGGATATTGATTCTCAGGAAATTGGTAAAGCATGGTATCGTTTGGGTATCCATAGAGGATTTCCTTTTCTGGTTCGCTTGCGGAATCGGTGTTTTCTATATGCTTTACAGAGAGAATAATGGTGTCTTGAGATGGTTTGCCGTAGTGGGAGCCGCTCTTGGGATGCTTTTTTATAAGGCAGTTGTTAAAAACAGGTTTGTATGCATTATGTCAACGTGTATATACAAGATAATGTGGTTTGTTTTTCGTATCATACAAATTATGCTAAAACCGTTAAAATGCCTGCTTTTCGCGTTCAGCAGGTTTGTTCGGTTTTTACGAAAAAAATTAAAAAAAGTCAAAGAATTTATAAAAAAGCGGTTGACGGTTTGCATAAAAATGCTTAAAATGGTTTTATGTAAACATTAAGGCGATGAGAGAGGGGTTTCATTAACATCATGGCAAGAAAAGCAGCATATCGTAAAAAGCGCCAGAACAGGATGGGCATGCTTTTAGTTACCACAGTGGTGTTAATGATGTTGCTTGTGGTCACAGTGAAAAGTGTGGAGCTTCGCGGGAAGCGCGAAACTTATATGGCGAGAGAAGCGGCTCTGATGGAAGAGATCGAGGCGGAGCAGGCGAGAACAGAAGAAATAGCCGAATACGGGAAATATACACAGACCAAGAAGTACGTGGAAGAGATTGCCAGGGAAAAGCTGGGGCTTGTATATGAAGGCGAGATTATATTTAAAGACGAGAACTAAGCAGATCGTGGATAAAATCCGAGGTCTGCTTTTTGCATAAAAGGAAAATATGAATAATCCGAAAAGACCTGTCATATATTGATTAGAGATGAATGTTAGTAACATAGACAGGGCAGGAAGTGTGAAAGGAATGGAGGATTATCATGAAAAAACAGGCGGAGGTCAGGGACGATAATATTGTAACCATCATCCCGGAATACGGCAGACAGAGGCTTTTGACTTATGCGGAATCTTTCAGGGATCTGGCAGATCTGTTTGAAGGGGAAGATGAAATTTCGAACAGCGGAGAAATACAGACGGCAGAGGACAGGCAGGAGTATTTGTGGCATAGAAAGCTGCAGGAGAATCAGGAACTGTTGGCGGAACATCTTAAAGAAATGGCACATATTATGTCAGAGGTGGCAAAGGAAACCTGCCGTTATCGTCCCATGGGGGAACGGCGGTTTAAGCAGATGTCCAGGATACTGCGTGAATCCGGTATTTCCCTCAAAAATTTCTTTGAGATGGAGCATGAGGATGGACATAGAGAAATCAGCCTGACTATGAAATATCTGGGCAGTAAATATATGAAGCTGGGAGAAACGGAACAAATTTCCGTTGAGGATGTGGCGGATTTTATATCGGTTGCCCTGAACATGAGATTATGTGCGGTAAAAAACTCGCCTGTCTATCTGACCAGAAATTATAATACCTATTATTTCCAGGAGGAACCGGACTACCATCTGCTGACCGGAGTTGCCAAGGCAGTTAAGGAGACGGAAAGAATATCCGGGGATAATTATTCTTTTTACGAGGCGGATGCGGGAAGGATGATGATACTTTTATCGGACGGGATGGGCTCCGGGGAGAAGGCTTGTGAAGATTCCGAACGGGTCATTGAGATCATGGAAAGCTTTTTGACTGCGGGATTTCGCAAGGAAACGGCGATCCAGATGATCAACGGGGCACTCGCAGCAGCCGGACAGGAGCAGAATATGTCCACGCTTGATATTTGCGATATTAACCTATATACCGGAGAATGTGAGTTTGTAAAAGCAGGCGCCGCATGTACATATATTAAAAGAGGGCATTTGGTGGACAGGCTGTCGGCGCAGAATCTGCCGCTTGGTGTATTTGGGCAGATAGAAGTAGAAAGCATAGGCAGGCTGCTGCAAAACGGTGATTACATTATCATGATGTCGGACGGTGTGCTGGATGCATTATCCCAAGGGATCGGAGAAGAGGTATTGCCGGAAATAATCGGGAAAATGGACTTTGCCAGCCCGGGAGAGATTGCGAATCAGATTCTGGCATATTGCATCAAACAGAGCAATGGTCAGGTTCGGGATGATATGACCGTGCTCGTGACAGGCATTTGGAATCAGACAGAAGATTGCATTTTGTAAGAAAAATGCATATAATTTTCTCATCTGCGATTACTAAAGGAAACAGTTAGGATTAGGATGGAAGATATTACATATAATAAAGTGAAAAAATTTATAGAAAAGCGCCATATGATAGCAGAGGGTGATCTGGTTGCCGCAGGCGTATCCGGCGGAGCAGATTCCGTCTGTCTGCTGCACCTGTTATGGAGACTGCAGCAGGAGATACCGTATCAGCTGATTGCGGTACATGTGAATCATTTGGTGCGTGCAGATGCTGCAAAAGATGCCATTTATGTAGAGAAATTGTGCAAACAGATGGATATTCCGTATTTTCTCAAGGAAGTGGATATGAACCGATATGCTGCGGAGCAAAAGCTGTCTTTGGAAGAAGCGGGCAGAATTCTGAGATATCAGGCTTTTGAAGAAGTATTGGCAGATCAGCCTAAGGGGAACGGCACGTATAAGATCGCAGTCGCCCACAATGCCAATGACAGAGCTGAGACAATGCTTTTCCATATATTCCGCGGCAGCGGTGTCAAGGGGATCAGTTCCATCCAACCTGTCAGAGGGGCTGTAATCCGCCCGGTTTTGAATCTTGAGAGAGAAGAAATTGAGGTATATCTGAAAGAACATAAGCTATCCTACTGTACGGACAGTACCAACGGGGAGGATACGTATACCCGCAATAAAATCAGGCATCATATTCTGCCTTATGCGGAGAAGGAGATTTGCCGGGGAGCGGTAGTGCATATGAGTGAACTGGCGGATATTCTGTCAGACACGGAAGAATATTTGGAACAGCAGACCGGGCGTTTATATGACGCTTATGTGGAAGTGCTGCAGGATGACAGGGCAGCAGACAGTAACGGACGTAATCCAAGACCGGCAGGATACAGTCTTCGGGTTCAGTCAGATAAGTTATTGTCAGAGCATCCGGTTATGGCTGCAAGGGTACTGCTCTCTTGTCTGGAGCAGATGATTTCCCACAGAAAGGATATCACGAGACAGCATATTGCAGACTTGGCAGAACTTATGCAGAAAGAAGGCAGCAGAGAGCTGTTCCTTCCCGGTGGTGTCAGGGCATATAAAGAATATGGTATATTGTATTTTGTCAGGGGAAATACTCAGAGCGGAGAAGATAAACCGGATGATAAATCGGGTGAAAACGGCAATGCAGTATATGAAATTGAGCCTCCCGCGGAAATTTCCGTTCCGGGGACAGGCGATTTCATATTTACTTTATGTGATCCGGCCCCCGATATCTATGACCAAATTTTCTGCAATAAGGAGCAAAATATTCCAGAAAATAGATATACGAAATGGTTTGATTATGATAAAATAACTACGTCTCTATTGTTGCGGACACGGCAGCAGGGAGATTATCTTACCATAGATACGTCTCTTCACACGCAATCCGTAAAACAATATATGATCAATGAGAAAATTCCGAAAATACAGCGCGGAAGCATGTATTTACTGGCTGACGGATCACATGTAATGTGGATACCGGGATACCGGATCAGCCAGTATTATAAAGTGGATAAAAGTACAAAGCGTATCTTACAGGTAAGCATAAGAGGAGGGCGTAATGGCAGAACGGGTTGAAGTTTTATTGACGGAAGAAGAGGTTGATAAGAGAATTCAGGAGATCGGAGATCAGATTTCTAAAGACTATGCAGGCAAACAGGTACATTTGGTATGCGTTTTAAAAGGAGGCAGCTTCTTTATGTGTGAGCTTGCCAAAAGAATTACAATACCTGTTTCCTTAGATTTCATGTCTGTATCCAGCTATGGTGGAGATACAAAATCCAGCGGAGTAGTTAAAATTGTAAAAGATTTGGATGAGTCTCTTGGCGGCAAGCATGTACTTGTAGTGGAGGATATCGTAGATTCGGGCAGAACATTAAGCTATCTGTTAGAGATGTTAAAAGACAGAGGCCCGGCGGACGTAAAGCTTTGTACACTGCTGGATAAGCCGGAAAGAAGAGTGGTAGACGTAAAGGTAGATTATACAGGTTTCCAAATTCCGGATGAATTTGTAGTGGGCTACGGACTGGATTATGACCAGAGATATCGTAATCTGCCATATATTGGTGTTGTGAAATTTGACTAGAAAGAATAATTGTCCAGAGCAGCTTAAGCTCCCATTACGAGCCGGTTTAGACGGATTTCCGCCTGGGAGCCGTGAAAGCGCTGACAGTTGCGAAAGAGGTTTACTTTGAGCAGGAATAATAAAAGTTTTTATTTATATTTTGTAATTATCATAGGGCTGCTTTTGTTCACAGTCTGGATTGGTACGCTGCAAGTACAGCATACGGGATATACCAGAGGACAATTTGAAACCCAGTTGGAGAATAACGAAGTCGCGGTGGTCAATATCTGTCCCAACAAGGATACCCCGGCGGGTTCTTTGGAGATTACGTTAAAGAACGGGGAAGAGAGAGTTCTCTATGTGACAGATGTAACAGAGATGGAGGCGTTAGTCAGGAGTTATAATATCGATCCTACGGTGGAGAACGTGCCGGAGGAAAGCTGGTTTCTGAACAGCATCCTTCCTGTTTTGATCGTAGTCATTGTCTGTGTGTTCTTCTTTGTGATGATGAATGTCCAGAATGCAGGGGGCGGCGGTAACGGCAAGATGATGAATTTCGGAAAGAGCCGTGCGAAGCTTACCATGGGCGGTGAGAATAAGATCACGCTGGAAGAAGTTGCCGGTCTTAAAGAAGAAAAAGAAGAGCTGCAGGAGATTGTGGAATTTTTAAAAGATCCCGGTAAATTCACAAAAGTCGGCGCCCGTATTCCCAAGGGCGTGCTGTTGGAAGGCGCTCCCGGTACCGGTAAAACGCTTCTTGCAAAGGCTATTGCAGGGGAAGCAAACGTGCCGTTCTTTAGTATTTCCGGTTCTGATTTCGTGGAAATGTTTGTAGGCGTGGGTGCATCCCGCGTGCGTGATATGTTTGCGGAGGCTAAGAGACATGCGCCCTGTATTATTTTTATCGATGAGATTGATGCAGTAGCGCGACGACGCGGCACCGGCATGGGCGGCGGACATGATGA
>CAZPSD010000056.1:0-15268 GCA_964589055.1 uncultured Bacteroides sp. | reverse complement strand
TTTTTTCGCAGAATAGCCCATTCTGCGAAATCCGACGGCGGCGCCTCGCATGCCCATACTTAATATTCCATGCCCATGCGGGTTATGCGCACTGGGATGGGAGAATTTTTCAGGGGTCAGGCAATGCAGGCTACGCCAGGGGAAACACTCATAAAAACGATCACGCAGCATACAAAGGAACTGGACGGGGAGACGGCTGCTTTCCTGTCCGGCATTGCACGGGACTATGCGAAGGTCAAAAACGCCGTATACCAGAGATATTCCGGCATACGCCACGCAGACCGCCTTACGCCCGTGTACGATATCCTGAATGAAATGCGCGGATGCGGGCTCCGGGAACAGCTGAACCTGCCGGTTGTCTACTACGAACTTGCGATTGCGGATGCGGTAACAGACATCAAGACCAACTGGGCAGTCCTGAAGAAGATGATGAACGGGCTTGTGGCAGCGGACGGTGGCTTAAGCGCTGATGAGAAGATGTACATCCGCACCGTGCTGAAGATAAACAGCGCTTTTTCGGCAGTCTTAAACGGGGAGCCCCATGACCTGCCGGACAAGGCAAAAGGCCTTGCGCTCGACACGGACAGGCTGGACAGCCGCATCCGCAGGATGGTGAGGAAGCACCTCACAAAGCCAAAGACAGGGGGTGCACAGTATTTCCGGGTATCCCCCAATGGATACCGCTATGGGGACGGGGGGATCTACCTTGTCAGCAGGACGCCGAGGCGCCGGATGTTCGTGCCGCTGAAGAACAATGAGCGGTACGGCAGGCAGATCCTCTTCCTCCTCGGGGAGAACAGCGCCACGCTGTATATCCCGGTGGAGACAGGGATCAAGAAACACCGGGATTATACGAATACCGTGTTCATGCACATCGGGAACGAGACAATGTTCACGCTCTCGGACGGCGCTGTCTACGGGGAAGCCCTGGGGCGGATGGTGTTCCCGGAAACCCTGCGCCTGGACCAGAAGAACCGGGAACGCGGCAGGCTCATCAGGGAGGCGGAGGACTGCAAGGCAGGCGGGCAGCCCGGCAAGGCGAAAGCCATAGAGAGCAATAACCTCGGCAGGCAGAAATATGACAGCCGGAAAGCCAGGGAGCGGGCGAACACGGTGCGCTATATCAATACGGAGATCAACCGCCTGTTCCGCGAGGAGAAGCCCGCCCGCATTGTCATACCGGGCAGGGCGCTGAAGGGGCGCGGGAAGCTGTATTCCCGGACGGCGAACCTGAAGCTGTCACGGAGCTTCCAGGGATATGTGCGGGAGAGGCTCGCGTTCAAATGCCGGCTCAACTCCGTGGAACTCATAGAAGTCAGCCCCAAAGGGACAGGGAGCCTCTGCGCAGTCTGCGGCGCGCCGGGCAAGAGAAGCAGGGACGGGTTTGCCTGCGGGAGCTGCGGCAGCCATACCGCGGCCGCCTTAAATTCCGCCAGAAATGTGGAGAAAAAATATAAAGGGATGGGAAACTTTGATTGATCCACCGGCCCGGGGAATGAGCGGATGACAGTCCGTTTTACCGGAACAGGATCGCCGGGACGGTGTGTTGATAAAAACGGGCGCCGGGGACATCCGTTTCCCGGGTCCGGGGCAAAAAGTCGGCATTAACTGGGCGGGAAAGGCTTTATCCTTTCTGCCTTCGCGTATGCCAGGACCGTGGCCTTACACGGAGCGAAGCGGGACCGGCTCTGCAGGAGCGTGCAGTGCAGGCTGCAGGACCGGATCCGCATGCACCCGCAGCAGGGTGCTGCGATAATGCTTATGATGATAAAGAAAACCCTGGCGGGGCAGCAGCCGCCGGGCGGCAGGAAAGACAGCTGCCGGAAAAGAGGTGCCGGAACGTTGCAGCGTTACAAAAAGAAAGAACTCCTGGACAGCGTGTCCACGCTGATCAAGGCAAATGACGCCGTGGTAAAATCGGTAAGGACAGATCCCGGCGGCGCGGCGGAGGTTTTTGCTTCCTGCCAGGAATCCGCGATCCGGATAGGAACCTACCTGGAGAGCCTGGATGAAAAATACGCCTGTCTCGTGGGGCTTTTGGAGGACTACTGCGAGGACATCTACCGGATGAGCGTGGCCGCCCCGGATGAAATGCAGTGCCGTAAGATAGCCAAGAAGATCCGGAAACAGTTAACCCGGATCCGGCAGGGCATAGCCTGCAGCCTGCCCGATGACAGGAGGGAGGTCGTGTTCCTGCCGTACAAGGCGAGCATGTGGGATTCGCTTGAGGGCATCTGGAAGGCTGCCGATGCGGATGAAAACTGTGACGCGTATGTGATCCCTATCCCGTATTTTGACAAAAACCCCGACGGGAGTTTCCGCGAATTCCACTACGAGGGGGATCAGTATCCGGAGTATGTGCCCGTGACAAAATATGATGAATATGACCTGGAGGAGCGCAGACCGGACGCCATTTATATACACAACGGGTATGACTCGTACAACCTCGTTACCAGCGTGCACCCGCTCTTTTATTCCGACCGTTTAAAGAAATTCACGGAATGCCTTGTTTATATTCCATATTTTGTGCTGGCGGAGCCTGACCCGGAAAATGATGAAACGGTAAAGAGCATCAGCCATTTCTGCACGGTGCCCGCGGTATTCCATGCGGACAGGGTGGTCGTGCAGTCTGAGGCGATGAAGGAAGTCTATGTCAGAGCGCTTATGGACGCCACGGATGACCACAGCGACGCCGCGGAGAAGTACTGGAATAACAAAATCGAAGGGACAGGATCGCCGAAGCTTGACAAAGTGGCAGGCACAAAGCGGGAGGATGTGGAGATCCCCGGAGAGTGGCTCCGTATCATCAACAAACCGGACGGCACGCCGAAGAAAGTCATCTTCTATAACAACAGCATCAGCGCGCTGCTGGCGCACAATGAAAAAATGATAGCAAAGATGGAATCCGTCCTTGAAATCTTTAAGGAGAACAGGGACGAAGTCGCCCTGCTCTGGAGGCCGCATCCCCTGATCGGGAGCACCCTGGCAAGCATGCGCCCGCATCTCCGGGAAGCATATGAGTCCGTCCGCGACAGATACCTTGCGGAGGGCTGGGGGATCTATGACGACACGCCGGACATCGACCGGGCGATCGTGATAAGCGACGCGTATTACGGGGATCCGAGCAGCGTGGCGGAGATGTATAAGCAGACCGGCAAGCCGGTAATGATACAGAATGCGGATATCATATAGGCGGCATGAGGGAACGGGACGGTCAGATTCACAGGTAATTACAGCCTTTTGGGTGTGATTATAGATTCTTCAGGGAAGAAACAATGAGCGTTTGGAGGTATGTATTATGGCAAAAGATGCAGAGCAGAAAAAATCACCGGGGAAAGGGGGGAGAATAGCAATTTTTGTCGGTATCGCAGTTATCATTGCGCTGCTGGCTGCGGTTATCTTTTTACTTCTTCGGGACCAAAAGAAAGAGGAACCCAAAAGAAATGTGGTGGTGACTCAGAATAATGTCGAAGAAGTGGTAGACAGTATGGCGTTGGATGAATATATAGAGCCCGGCTATTACAGCGTCTCTATGACCAATACATGGCATTTTGCGACTGGTGATGCGGTTTCGGAGGATGCATTCGTCGAAAATAAGGAAGAAAACACGAACGATGTGTATTTTGATGTGTTCCTTGCATCTGACGAAGAGGATCCAATCCTGCAGTCCCCTATAATCCCGAGGGGCGCGGAGCTTGATGGCATTTCACTTGATAAACCTCTGGACGCAGGAACGTATGACTGCGTTCTGGTATATCATCTCGTTGATGATGACCAGAATTCAATCAGTACGCTTCGGGTAGGGATCACGATCATCATAGAACAGTGATTCAGGTAACAGCCCCGACAAGGACAGCGGGGAAAACAAACATATTTCAACAAGGAGGAAATGAATTATGCACAATTTTAAGCGTATAGCTGCGATAACGCTCGCAGCTGCAATGGTACTCGGAGGTTCCTTTACGGCGTTTGCTGAAGAGAGTGCCGGAGGAGATTCCACGGGTATAGGTACATCTGAGGGACATGTGGACAAGAAGGCAACCAATGTCGTGCTCCCGACGATCCCGGAGGGATCAACGCCTTTTGCGTACACGATGGATCCTGAAAGACTGATTACAGAGACAAGCCATGAAAAATATGGCGATTCCGTTGTGTTCCCGGAAAGCAATAGTGATACCGGAGTGTATTTCAACAACGGAAAGAAAGGCGGGGATGGTTCTGACGCGAATTATATTGTTTACGCTAATACGAGTCTTGCGCAGACGGTGACCAATAAGAGCAGCCATGCAGTCAATCTGACGGTAAAGGCTGAGGCGACGACGTTGGCTACGGATATTCCGCTGGTTGCTGAGGACAAAATAGCCGACGCTGATGATGCATCTCTCTATCTTGGCTTGATTGTCGGCACCGATGATGCGGTTGCTTTGTCGGGAACGGCAGCTGCAACTAAGACGGTATCCATTGCAGGGACAGCGGGCAATTTCAAGACAGCTGTTGAGGATGGCGCATATGTTTATCGTGCCCTTACGCTTGCAGAGTATCAGGCTCTTGACGGAAACAATAATAAAACACAGGACGATTATGATGAAACATGGGAAACGACTACTTTCCAGCTTGAGGGTTCCGTTACAGCCGACAAGCAGATCACATCCACGACTACAGCGCCTACCGTAAAGGTAACATGGAGCTGGGTTGATCCGGAAAATGCAGCGCCGAGCATTGCAACGTCAGGAACCTATAGTAAGGCAGATGGTATACAAATTACACCGAATATGGGTGGTGGCACATTAGCTGCAACTTCTGTTTCTAAGGTAGAAGTTTCAAAAGATAACGCTAGTTGGTCTGAACCGACATGGACCTTTGAGAATGGTATAATTAACATAAGTAATACCTTTAATAGTGCAAGTGTAGGTTCAACTGGATATGTGAGAGTCACATTTAATGATACAACTGGCACGAAAGCGATAATGGAAGTGACAATAGCAAACTAAACAAAAACAAACAAAAGAATGTTTAATGGCGGATATATTGTTTCATATCAATATATCCGCCGGATATGATATTTGAGATATAATTTATGAAAAATATTATGGATAAAAAAAATACTGAGAAAACGGAATGGACATTATTAGATACCAGCTCTCTTAATATTTATAGGAAAATATACATTTATGGCGCTGGAATGGTCGCAAAAAATATTTATAAATATTTATGCAAGCAACCGCTTAGAAACAGAATTGAAGCATTTCTTGTGACGGATATTACAAAAAAACAAGAAGACATACTTTTTGATAAAAGAATATGGGCGCTAGATGATGTCAGCGTGAGCGATGAGGATGTAGTAATCCTTGCTGCAACATTGTGTAATCGGCAGCAAATGAGAGAAGAATGTCAAAAACGTTCCATTCGGAATATATTGGAAATCAGCACATTTGACAAAAAAGATGAGAAGTTTTATGCAACTCTGCCTGAATCCGCTTATCCAGCAGAATTAAAGGAATGGTATTTTAAAATTACAGGCGAGATATTGGATTTGAAACATCCGAAAACCTTTAATGAAAAGATTCAGTGGATGAAACTATATGACAGGGATTCAAGAAGAACAGATTTGTCAGATAAATATTTTGCAAGGAAATATGTGGAGAAAAAAATTGGAAAAAAATATCTGGTTCCGCTGCTGGGAGTATGGAATCGGTTTGATGATATAGACTTTGAACAGTTGCCAGAACAGTTCGTGTTAAAATGCAATCACGGGTGCGGATGGAATTATATTGTAAAAGAACGGTCGAAATTGGACATTGCTGATGCAAAGGAGAAAATAGACAATTGGATGCACAGAAATTATGCTTTTGTTAACGGTTTTGAATTACAGTATCAGAATATACAGCCCAGAATTATCGCAGAAAAGTATTTGGAAAATCATGATGATGATTTATGGGATTATAAATTTTGGTGTTTTGATGGAAAGGTAGATTTCATTATGCTTTTGACGAACAGGCAATATGGGCTGTGTATGAATAACTATGACAGAAATTGGAATTTACTTCCGTTTACATATAATTATCCAAATAGTGAAAGATGCTTTCAAAAACCGGATAACTTGAAAGAAATGATTGAGCTGGCTGAGAGTCTGTCAGAAGGATTTCCGCATGTAAGGATAGACTTGTATCGGTTGAACGACGGAAGCATTAAATTTGGCGAGTTTACTTTTACATCGGCATCTGGAGTATGCAAATGGTCTGATGCAAAGATAAACAGCCGATTAGGGAGACTTTTTGAAATATATGGGCAATAGCGGTTTAGAACAGTCTTATAAAGAAGCGGAAATAACAATCCGCACAAGCTTACTGGAGGGGAAGAGGCGTTTTGCGATTTTTCCATACGGAAAGATGGGGCATATTGTAAAGGATATCCTGAATTACCAGTTTTGCATTGATGAAGAAATCCTGCTTGATAATGGGAAAAAAAATACTGAAAAAGGCGTATATTCAGTTGAGAGTTTAATGGATCAAAAATATGACGGAATTGACTGCCTATTTGCGTGTAACCGTGAAGATGAGGTCTATTTCCAGTTAAAAGAGACTTTAGAGCGCTATTTAGCCGAGGAACATATCATAGAAGTTTTTCCGAGAATATCCTTTGGAAAGTATTCTGACCGCCCAATGCTGGATCCGCGGGCAGTAAAAAGTGTTGGCGCTTTTTGCAGTTTTGCTGAAGGCGTGTCGATTGTACTGAATCATCCGGTAGATAGGGTAACAAGCCATCATTTTATTTTTGCTGATAACTATTCCGCCCGTAAACAGGATGAATGCAATAACCTGATTCCTAAGGGAAGCCGGTTGCTTAGCGTAAATACGATTAATAAGAAAACCGTTATTGGAAATGATGTTTGGATTGGCAGGAACGTCACTATTATTGCCGGAGTACGGATTGGGAATGGAGTTATAATCGGTGCACAAAGCGTAGTAACGCATGATATTCCTGATTATGCTGTTGCTGTGGGTGTTCCGGCAAGAATTATCCGCTTTCGAGCATCAGAAAATGAGATAAAGAAAATGAATGAAATACAGTGGTGGAATTGGGAAGATGAAAAAATAAGGAAGCATTTTGACATAATAAAAGGGAAAATAGAAAATTTCATCAAATATGTTGAGGAAGAAGGATGAGTTTTAAACTTACTGTTATTGGGGATATTTATCCAGGAGATATAGAGAAGAAAAAATATAAAACAATGCTGCGCGAAATATTTCCATTGCTGGAAGCAGCAGATTTTAGAATCGCTAATCTGGAATATGCCATTGCAGATAATATTGGCAGAACGGGACAAACCGTATATCCGATTTTGAAAGATTCTGGCAATTTATCTGCAGAATCTTCATCACTTCAATTCCTTAAAGAATTGGGAATTGATGCGGTAACATTGGCCAATAACCACAGCGGCGATTATGGAGAAGAAGGTATAAGATATACCATTTCCGCTTTAGAGAAAGAGGAAATTTTGCATGTAGGGGCTGGAAACAATATAGAAGAAGCATATTTGCCGTTACATATTTGTAAGAAGGATATTTCATTAAGCATTATTTCTGTATGTGAAAATGAGTTTGGGGCAGCGGATGAACGAAGTGCCGGGACGGCCGGATTTATCCCTGAGAAGCTTATAGAACTGGTAGAAAATGAGAAAAATTCAGGAAAGTATGTGGTAGTAATTTTCCATGGCGGTAATGAATATAACCCGCTGCCATCGCCTAGAGTCGTAGAAAGGTATCGTTATATTGCCGATGCTGGAGCCTCGGCGATTATCGGGATGCATACGCACTGCCCGCAAGGATATGAGTATTATAAGGATTCTTTAATTGTATATAGTTTGGGAAATTTCTTGATTTCACTTCACGATAAAATGCATATTTATCCAACATGGAATCAGGGATTTATTGCACAAATCGAAATTACAAAAAGCAATAGAAGTGTGTTGAGGATTATCCCATACCAATACAATATGGAAGAGGAAAAATTTCTTCTGTTATCAAATGCTGATAAAGGATTGTTTTTTAATCATATAGATAAGTTAAATCGGATTATATCGGATGGTGAACAGCTGGAAAAATACTATGGTGCATGGTGTCTGCATAGCGCACCAAAGTATACGGCACAATTTCTTGGTTCTGCCAAGTTGAATGTTCAGAGGTGTCTGAGTATTCTGAACCTTTTCCGCTGTGAAGCACATAGAGAATTGATGCAGACTTATTTTGAGATTCTTTCACATGGAAATCAGGAAAAATATGAAGAATCATGGCTTGATTTAAAGCAGTTGTTTACCATTTTAAGTGGAAACAGGGAGAAAATAATCATGAATGAAATCGAATCGGACTACGACTTGATTGCACTGGCACACAGAGAAAAACATATTCTTCTGTATGGTGCAGGAATGTTTGGAAAAGAACTAATAAGGACGCTGCCCGCAGATGGAAAATACCAGATTGATGGGATACTTGTAACAGATACACGGGAAAATGAAGCAGTGGTTCAGGGAATCCCTGTATATGGAATTGATGATGCGGACTTTGACAAAAACATTATGGTCATTATTGCGACAAGGAACGATTTACAGAAAGAGATAGTCAGAACATTAACGGAAAAAGGATATGAGCGATTTTCTTTTTTGAATGCAAATTACTTGGGAGAGTTGAATAAAAGGTGTAACAGTATGATTCCTGGGGGGTTAAATCCAAAGTCTGATATTGGTACAAACGAAGTAGAAAATTGGATTTATAAGATTACACCGAGAACACGATTAAAAACTTTGGTAGTGAATGTATGTGATCATTGCAACTTGAATTGTTGGGGATGCGACCATTTTTCTTCCATTGCAAAAAAACGTTTTATTGATGTGAACACAATTGAACGTGACATGATACAAATACATAATTTAATTGGCGAAAATATAGACCGTATTGGCATTATGGGAGGAGAGCCCTTACTCCACCCAGATATTAATCGGATTATGCATCAGGCAAGAACAATTTTTAAGAAAGTGGATATATGGCTTGTCACAAATGGTATTCTTTTAAAAAGTCAAGCCGAGGATTTCTGGAATACCTGTAAAACAAATAATATTATACTTGCCGTGACGGAATATCCCATCAATTATGATTATGAAAGTACAAAAAAAATGTCCGAAGAATATGGAGTATCTTATTTCTGTTTTGGCGGTGGCAAAGAAATTAAAACATCGTATCACCTTCCTTTGGATTTGAGTGGCAGTCAGGATCCGACTGATAGTTTTATCCATTGCTTTCATGCAAATCATCGCTGCAATATGTTAAGCGAGGGGAAGCTTTATACATGCACAGTTGCACCAAATATCCCAATCTTCTGTAAAAAATTTGATGTTGACATCCCTTTGTCAAAGGAGGATGGAATCGATATTTTTGAACTTAAGAATGGGCAAGAATTGTTCGAACGATTAAGCAGACCAATGCCAGTATGCCGATTCTGCAATGTTAAGGAAAGAACCTATAATCATCCATGGAAACAATCAGAGGGAGATATCAAGGAATGGACAATATAAAATCAAAATATAATCTTGGGTTTTCGTGCTGCGCTTATGCGGACGAAGCAATCTGGTTTCCGTCTTTCTTAGGAAATGGTTTGTTCCGTTGTAAAGGTGGAAAAACAGAGTATATGGGTAAATTTTCGTGCGAAAGTGAAGATGGGGAAGATTATTTATATAAGTATATTCAAAACTTATATGGAAGTATTCAAGTTTATGGAAAGAAGCTGGTGTTTGTACCTCATGTAGCGAGGAATATTGCCATATATGATATTGAGCGAAATGTTTTCTCCTATATTCCGATTAGATTCAAATATGAAGAAAAGCGCTCACTATTTACATCTTCTGTGATTTCTGAACATTACCTGTATATGTTTCCATCACTGTTTAAAGGTATTGTTAAGGTTAATCTGGAAAACGGGGATATGGAATGTATTGACGGATGGCTTCAGGAGATAGAAAAATACATTACTCACAAACAGGATATATTATTTGGATTTGATTATATAAGAAGGAATGATGTGCTATATCTTCCGCTATGTCAGACACATGCCATTTTAGAATTCAGATTAGAGGACGATAGTTGGAAGTTACACGATATTGGCGAGACCGGATATTCTTCAATTGCCGATGATGGAACATATTTGTGGTTAATACCCCGGCAGAAGGGAAAGATTGTAAGGTGGAATCCAGAAAATGGGGATAACCGTTATTATGACAATTTCCCGAATGGTTATCTGCCTGGCTATTTGATGACAAGATGCGTTTATGATTCGGGATGTATATGGATATTTTCATATTCCGGGAATATGGTACTTAAATTGGATTCTATAATGGGCATAATATCCGAGGAAAAAATATTTGCCCCGATATTTGAGGCAAAGTATAACGATTCTTCTTTAGATAATGCATTTTTTATTTATTGTGGAGCATATAAGAATAAATTGCTTTTATGTACAGGAAAAACAAACGAGGTACTCCTTTTTGACACAAAGAGTAAAAGTTTGGAAAGATGCAAAATAGAATTGCCAAAAGAATTGGAGAAATATTATCAGGGAGTATTAGACAACAGACGTTTAGAACAATTTAAATGTGTGATAAATGGCGGCGGAATGGAAGATGAAGTAAATAATCTGACTTTTCTTATAAAATATCTCAGTTGTCAAGAATTGGCGAATTAATATAATTAGATTTTTTAAGAAATTTGTTGCATACGAAGATTATTTCAAACGGATACATAAGGATGTTATTTAAAAGAAGCGTTGGAAACGATTTTTGTACAAAGTTTTCAGAATTTTGAACTTATTTGTGTGGATGATGCCTCGGAAGACATATTGACCCGTGATATTCTTCAGTTATTTCAATCCAGACATTCTAATATGCAAATAATAAGGCTGAAAAAACATGTGGGTGCGGATATAAAACGTTTTATATGCAAAATCAGATTCGTATTTTTGATGATCAATAATTTCCTAATGTAATTCGTAAAATGGCGATAGAAGAAGGAGCAAGGCTTGGAATGGGTTTCGTAGATATTTGTGTTGTTATATGTAATTACAACAAAAAAGAATATGTCTTAAAAAATATTGATTCTTTAAAGAAGCAGACGATAAAAAGTTTTGATATTTACGTCGTAGATAATGCTTCAACGGATGGATCAGCTGATGCTATTGAAGAACGCTACCCGGAAGTGAGCGTTATTAGAAATGAATCTAATCTTGGAGGCAGTGGTGGATTTAATACTGGATTAAGAAGGGCATTGGAGAAAAAGTATAAGTTCATAATTTTGCTTGATAACGATGTCATAGTAGAAAGCAACGCAGTGAAACAACTATATGAAGATATGATAAACAATCCGGATATAGGAATTATGGGAGCAAAAATATTGAGGATGGATTATCCGGAAACTATTCAGGAGTTTGCTCCATCAGTAAATTATCAGACAATGACTTTTGAGTTAAATCACGGCGGTGAAAAAGATAACAAAGAATTGCCACATTTTGTTGAATGTGACTATGTACCAGCGTGCGCACTTGCTGTGAGGGCAGATGTAGTTAATCAAATAGGATGTATGCCGGAGGATAACTTTATTTACTATGATGATATCGAGTGGGGAATTAAATGCTGGAGAGCCGGATATAAGGTTGTTGCAAATTCCTATGCAACTGTTTGGCATAAAGGCGGAGCTAAGATAAATCCTACAACATTTGGAACATATTACTTAAACAGGAATAAACTTCATTTCTTTATGACTTATATGCAGACAAAGAAACCAGAAACTGTCTCTGGCCAAAATATAGAGGACCGAATCAGAGACATTTTAATGGATATATATGAAGGCGTATATTCCTGCAAACAGAAAGGTTTATTTAACGTGGCAAAAACACGTATGGATGGCTTTATTGATGCACTTGGAATGAGAACAGGCAAGGCAGATGAGTATGAAATCAGAAACAGAGAGGACAAGGAAGAAAAGTTCGATCTTGCAGTGAAAAATTCAGATAGCATTCGCATCTATATGCAGGGTTTATGGGAAAACACAAGAAGAATCTTGAATCAAATTCAAATAATTGATAATGAGGCCGGAAAAAGAACGCGTGTTGAGCTTACTGATGAACATAAGTATGAATCACAATCTATGCTTGGGATTGAAATAAGAAATGAAGCTTCAGTTTCAGATGATGAATTTGACCTTGTGGTGCATGTATGTAGCCATATCTATGACCTTAATATAGTCGCTTTTGATAGAAAATGGGTGGATGGATGGAGAAATATTATTTTTGATGAAAGTGATTTTGAAAGATACAGAGGTTTTAATCATGCATTTCAAATTTTTGAACTTTCTTTTGAAGAGCGTGTTAGAGATGTAATGATGAAGTTGGACGGAGATTATTCTAATGGATGATTGTATGGTATCGGTGATTATGCCGGTATATAATGCAGAAACAACTATCGAAAACAGCATACAAAGTGTGATGAGACAGAAAATTTCGTCGATGGAACTTCTATGTATTGACGATGGTTCCGAAGATCATACCATTGAGAAATTAGAGAATTTGGCAGCGGTAAACACAAACATTCGTGTATTCCGACAAAATCATAGTGGAGCGGGGGCTGCAAGGAATCTAGGGATAAATGAAGCAAAAGGTCTGTATATCGCCTTTTTAGATGCGGATGATGAATTTGTGGATGAGAATGCTTTGAATTTAATGATCAGAGCGAGCATGACAAATAACGCTCTGATATGCGGAAGTAATCGTATTGTATCTGAAAATGGAAATGAGAAGTTTGTAGATCTGTTTCCTGGTTTTTTGATACCTGACAATGGCCGTTTTATAGATTTTTCCGAGTATCAGCGTGATTATGATTATCAAAGTTTCATTTTTGAAAGGAGTTATTTGTTAAAAAAGGACATAAGATTTCCGGACTTTATGAGATATCAGGATCCCCCCTTTTTTATAAAAGCAATGTCTGATGCCAAGAGATTTTATGCTCTTCCGGTAGTTTTGTATAAGTATAGATTTAATGGGCAGAAGAGGGCTGTCATAACAAGGTATATGGATCATATCTTGGAGGGAATTCTAATGACACTCCATATGACCGCTGAATGTGAATATTTCCAATTATTTGATAAGATACGCAGGCGAGTTGACGAAGAATATCGAGATGCAATTCTATGTAGTATGTCTGACTCTGTCATGACATTGTTGATAAAAATCAATGAATATTCAAAGAAATATGATGGAAAGAATATTGGATTAAATGACTACATATATAGAAGCGTGCACGAGAAGGAAAGGGTGGGAAAATCGCATTATTATCTGGAAAGAATTATAGCAATACAACAGGACAGAGGGAGGCTAAGGAGATATTTAAATGCCCAAGGTATAAATTCAGTAGCAGTCTATGGTCTGGGAAAGTATGGAAAAATACTTATAAATGAACTGCTGGCCGAGAATATAAGTATTGTTTGTGCTATTGATAAAAAGATACAGCATTACAAGGACATTAGAATTCTTTCTCCTGACGACATTGTTCCCGATTGTGATGCTGTGATTGTTTCTTTGTTAGAACCAGAGGGTGTTATGAGAGAACTCTATGGGAAAATTGATAGGGTTATCCCCTATATTGAGATAATAGAAAAAATAGGAGAGGAGAAATAAGATGAACTGGGGATTATTTGATAAAAAAATAGGAGACTTAGAAATACAGTCTTATACGATATGTGAAAAATTACTATCTAAGCCAATCGTTATGATTCCGGCAGGTCGATTTTATCGCATGTCAATTAGGGCATTAAAAACGTGGGGGATTGAAATTGATGCTCTTGCAGATAATAATCCGGGTTCATCTAAAGGTCATCAGCCATATGAATACGCTGGTAATGAATATGTTGCGGAGTATACAGAGGACATTGTTAGAAAATACGGTAATAGTGCAAACTATATTATTGTGTCTAGACCCTTTCGCAATGATATAAAAGATCAACTAAATTTTTTGGGTGTAGCGAACGAGAATATTTATCACATGCCTGTTCGCATGGGAGATTTGGTGCCTACAAGTTCATTTAGAAGAAAAGAGGAAGTGTATCGACATTTTGAGGAAATTAGGGAAGCTTCTTCAATGCTATCTGATGAAGAATCACAAGAGCAATTATGGGAAATTTTATGTATTTTTTGTGCGAATGCGCCAGTATGGATAGAAAATCTACCGTCAGAAGAGTATTTTAACACGCCATATATAAGGCTTGGCGCAGATGAGGTTTTTGTAGATGCAGGAATGTTTAATGGGATGACAAGTGTCCGATTTGCTGAACTTTCTCCTGGGTATTCTGCTATTTATGGCATAGAAGCAAATCCATTAAATATGCAAATAATTGAAAACAACCTTTCAAGTTATAGGGACACGCATATATTCAATAGAGCCTTATGTGATTCGGATAAGGAACTTTTATTTAAACGAAATGGAGTTGGACCCGAGGGAGCAAGACTTGATAGAAAGGGTAACATTTCAGTTTTGGGGATGCGTGGCGATGAACTGAAAATCAAGCCTACGTACATTAAATTTGATATTGAGGGTGCGGAGTATGATGCTATTTCTGGATTTAAGGAGACTATAAGTAATTATAAGCCTAAAATGGCAATTTCTGTGTACCATAGCCTGCAGGATCATTGGCGGATAATAAAACTGGTTAAAAAAATATGCCCGGAATACAACTTATATCTAAAGCATCATTATGGATATGAAGACTTATATGGAACCATCCTCTATGCAAATATAAAAAGGGAAAAATAAGCATGCAACTTATAATTTATGGCGCCCAAGGTTATGCCCTGGGAGCATATGAGGCGATAAAAACTTTATACCCAAGACGAACAATCCCTTGCTTTCTTGTGTCTGCAATGGGGAATAATGCGCCTATGCTTGGAAATATTCCGGTGCGGGAGTTGGCGGATTTTTCTGCAGAAAAAAGACCGGAAGAGAAGCAGCATATAGAAGTGTTGATTTCTACGCCTGAAAATGTCCAGCCGGAAATAGAAGAAACATTGGAAAACTATGGTTTCAGACACTACAAGAGACTTTCTTCGGAGCGATGGTCAGAGTTGATGAAAATGTTCCATATCAAGCTGGATAGATTTCTTCCGTTGTCTGCATTGCCTGTCGGATATAACACTCCTTTTGTGCGGATATATATGGCAAAGTCCCATAAGGACAGAC
>CAZPSD010000055.1:0-15291 GCA_964589055.1 uncultured Bacteroides sp. | reverse complement strand
TTAGAAATACAAGATGTGGGCGGTGGTTTTTGGTATTTTTGCGTCTGTGTTTTTTCGCAGAATAGCCCATTCTGCGACAATTCTTTATAAAGTTCACTTTGTTTTATATACCAATTCTTTTTAAACAAAATCCCATAGAAAGAGCTTTTTTTGACAATGTCAAAAATGGTTGTTATAATAAGGATTGTTATAATATATATATAACAATATAAAAATAAAGAACGAAAGCTGCATAATCATTACAAAATAGGGAAGAATCGTAGAAAAGCAGTGACCGGCAAAGAAAGTGTAATTTAATTTTATAGGAGGATTATCATGTTAGAGAAAGTAGAAGAGAAAGTGGAAGAAAAAGCAATGGTGGATTTCCTCAAAAAATTTGACGAGAATCCGTTTATGGTCCGATTTAAAGACAGTGAATATAAGATCGGGGAAGGGGAACCCGCCTTTACTGTTACATTTAAACAGGCGATTCCCGTCTCCGCTCTGTTAAACAGCACCTCCATCGCATTGGGCGAGGCGTATATGGATGGAGATTTGGAGATCGAGGGAAATCTCTACGAAGCTTTGGACCATTTCCTGGGTCAGATGGGGAAATTTTCAACTAATGAAAAAGCGCTGAAAAAGCTTATTTATACGTCCGTTTCCAAAGCAAACCAGGCAAAAGAAGTATCCAGCCATTATGACATCGGAAATGATTTCTATAAATTGTGGCTGGATGAGACAATGAGTTATTCCTGCGGTTATTTTAAAAATCCGGACGATACCTTATATCAGGCGCAGGTAAATAAAGTGGAATATATTTTGGAAAAACTCCATCTGGAAGAAGGCATGGAGCTTCTGGACATAGGATGCGGCTGGGGATTTTTGCTGATCGAGGCCGCGAAGAAATATAAGATCAAGGGAACGGGTATCACGTTAAGCCATGAACAGCATTTGGAATTCGAAAAAAGAATCAAAGAAGAGGGACTGGAAGACTGCCTTACCGTGAAATTGATGGATTACAGAGATATCCCCAAAACCGGACGGAAGTTTGACCGGGTAGTCAGCGTAGGTATGGTGGAGCATGTCGGCAGAGAAAATTACCAGCTCTTTACGGATTGTGTCAATCAGGTATTAAAAGACGGCGGCGTATATCTCCTTCATTTCATCAGCGCTTTAAAAGAGCATCCGGGAGACGCCTGGATTAAAAAATATATCTTCCCGGGCGGTGTGATTCCGAGTCTGCGGGAAATGATCTATGCAATGTCTGAGGACAATTTCCATGTGCTCGATGTGGAAAACCTGCGGCTTCATTACAACAAGACGCTGCTTTACTGGGAGAAGAATTACCGTGAACAGATCGGAGAAGTAAGAAAAATGTTTGATGAGCGGTTTGTGCGGATGTGGGATTTGTATCTGTCTGCATGTGCGGCAACGTTTCATAACGGCATTATTGATATCCATCAGGTTCTGGCGACTAAAGGCGTCAATAACAATCTGCCCGTGACAAGATGGTATTAGGCGGGAAATCTTCTGGTTTGGAATGATATTTTATGGATTATATTATACTTGATCTGGAATGGAATCAGAGCAGCGCCGGCAAAGAAGAAGTCAGTAAGACGCTTCCTTTTGAGATTATAGAGATCGGCGCCATCAAATTAAATAGTGACCGCAGAATGATTGATGAATTCAGCGAGCTGATCAAGCCCCAGGTTTATCACGAGATGCACCGCATCACGGGAAAGCTGATTCATTTGCAGATGGAGCAGCTTGAGCAGGGCAGTCCTTTTCCGGAAGTGATGGAGCGTTTTCGGAATTGGTGCGGCGGGGATTATATCTTCTGTACATGGGGGCCTCTCGATTTAGTGGAACTGCAGAGAAATATCAGATATTATGGATTGGAACCGCTTGCTGACGGCCCGTTTCGGTTTCTGGATGTACAGAAATTATTCAGTATTGCCTACGAGGACAGGAAATCAAGAAGAACCTTAGAATATGCCATCGACTTTCTGAAGATTGAAAAAGATATTCCTTTTCACAGGGCGTTCAGTGATGCCTATTACACGGCTAAAGTGTTAGCAGGTCTGGAGGAACAGATATTATCCAATTATTCTTTTGATGTTTTTCATCTTCCTAAAGATAAAGATTCGGAAATACATGTTATCTTCGATGATTATGCAAAATATATTTCCCGTAAATTTGCGGATAAGACAGAAGCTATTGCGGACAGGACGGTAATCGGAACGAAATGTTACATATGCCGCAGGGGGCTTCGTAAGAAGATCCGATGGTTTACGCCGAACGGAAAGCATTATTACAGCGTGTCATATTGTGATAAACATGGTTATATGAAGTCTAAGATCCGTATCCGTAAGTCGGAAGACGATATGGTGTACGTTGTTAAAACAGAAAAGTTTATCACCGAAGAAGAAGTAGCCAATATCCGCAGCAGGCAGGAGAAATCCAAGCTGCAGCGCGAAGAGAAAAGGACGTCAAAAAAACACCGGCAGTAACGATCAGAAATCAAAATCATCAAAATCCGAACGAATGTGCGCTCTTCGGTTCTGTTTCCGTTTTACCCGGTTTTTTCTGCGTTTTGAATTTTTATTGTTGATGATCAGTGCACGGAGAACAAACAATATAATAATAACCGCAGCAAGGAGAAGGATTCCTATGAGAACCTTTTTTACATTGATAAAGATGGTATTTTGTTCAGGTGCGGCATTTGTTTTCTCCACACTGATGTCTGTGGCTGTTATATTCGTGTCAAAGTCATAAGCGGAAGCGGCATTGTCCGCAAGCTCCAGATAAGCTTTTCCCACATAAGTATCATGATAGGAATATACAATCTGCGCGATCCGGTTTTCCTCGGATATATCGTAATCTATTTCGGAATCTAAATCACTGAATTCAATCGTATTCGGAATGATAACATAACTGTCAGTATCTATAGACAGGATAGGCTTGGAGCTGCCAAAGATATCATTGCCGATCTGTAGAAATCCGGTTGCTTCAATATCATATTTATCTTCATTTTCCGAGATGTTCTTTACCTGAAAATTATGGAATCCATAGTCGAATAATTCTACCGTATCGGTAAACTGGGTGGGAGACTCCTCTTTAAATACAATGCATATCAGTTTCATTCCATTTTGCTCTGCGCAGGTAACGAGTGTCTGTCTGGCCTCATTGGTATATCCGGTCTTGCCGCCGCATATACCTTCGTAAGCGATTTCCCCGGTAATCAATTTATGTTTATTATTCAGATAAAAATCATCCGGCTGGGTAGCTGTAGGCTCAAAGTGGTAGCGTGAAGTATTGCCTATTTTACAAAGCATTTCATCCTGGAAAAAGGCGCAGGAAATTAAAGCCAGATCATAAACGGTAGTATAATGATCGTCATCATAAAGACCATTAGCATTAACAAAATGAGTATTTGTGCAGCCCATTTCTGCGGCGCGCTCATTCATCATGTCTACAAAATTATCAGTGGTGCCTCCGATATATTCCGCGACCGCATTTGCCACCTCGTTAGCGGAACCCACAAGAATACCATAGAGACATTGCTCCAGCGTAATAGCTTCTCCGACATCCATACCCATGTTGGAACCATCTGCAGGTACGCTGAATACAGCTTCATTCGAAAATTCCACCATATCATCAAGATTGCCCTGTTCCATTGCCAGCAGGCATGTCATGATTTTCGTGGTGCTGGCAGGATAGAGCTTCTCATTGATATTTTTAGAATAGAGAATCGTGCCTGTATCGGCGTCCATCAGAATAGCGGCTTCTGCGCTGATCTGCGGGCCTACCGGCCAGTTATCGATTTCATTGGATTGGATGGGAAGGGATTTTCTTGCTTCAGCCTCTGCCTCCAGTTCTTCCAGCGTGGCATGGGCGGTGAGGGTATCGGTGTATATGCCGCCGCAAAATATGGAAACGGTGAGCAGCAGGCATGTCAGGATTTTCTTTTTTGATTTTATATAAGAAAAGAACATAGTCCAAAAACCTTTCAGTCATAATAGCAGTATATGTCAAAAAGCGGTATTTTATGTTAAAATATATTACTGTCTGTATTTTAGTATATTCCTGTAGAGTTATTCTTTATCATCATACACTATTTTTATGAAAAACAGTAGTAAGTTCACAAAAAATACAAAAAGCCATGCGTATTCTTTTATTTAAAGGTAACAGTTCTGCATGGCTGAACCGTTACCTTTAGAGAAATCTGTAGAAATTAGGGACTTTGCGAAAAATATAAAATAGTGTAGAATAAGAGTGCAGTCTATTCAGAAAATATAGAAAAAAATAAATATTAAGCATTGGAAAGATAAAGAGACAGGAATATGAGACTTCGTAATGTGACCGGTTCCAGAGAAGTGATCGCGGCAAGCGGTTATGTGATTCATGAGCCGCAGCGGCAAAAGGGTAAATGGCAGGAAATCTTTGGAAATGACCGCCCCATCCGCATAGAGATCGGCATGGGAAAAGGCAGATTCATTATGGATCTGGCGAGGATGAATCCGGATATCAATTATATAGGAATTGAGAAATATTCCAGTGTATTGATCCGTGGTATCCAGAAAATGGAAGCCGATCCGCTTCCCAATCTGTATTTTATCCGTATGGATGCGGAGGAGATTACATCCGTTTTTGGGAAAGGAGAGGTGGAAAGGATCTACTTGAATTTTTCAGATCCCTGGCCGAAAGACCGTCACGCGAAAAGAAGATTACCGTCACGCGAATTTTTACATCGCTATGATGAAATACTAATACCGGACGGAAGCATAGAATTTAAGACGGACAACCATGATTTGTTCCGGTTTGCATTAGAAGAGTTAGAGCCTGCAGGCTGGCATTTGGACAAGATGACGGAAGATCTCCATCATGATAAAGAGATGATGCAGGGAAATGTTATGACGGAATATGAAGAAAGGTTTTCTTCCAAAGGGAACCCAATCTATAAATATGTTATTTCCAGATAGGGAACCGGATTGTACAATATGCCCTTAGTGAGCAAGCTCCCATGGCCATATTGCACGATCATTTCTGCATGGCTGAACTGTTACCACACAATAATTAAAAGCGTGAACGCTTTGGAATGGAGGAAATTATGGAACACAAATTTACAACAGCAAATTTTGACAGTGAAGTGCTGGCATCTGAAGTACCGGTGTTAGTGGATTTCTATGCGGACTGGTGCGGGCCGTGTAAGATGATGGCGCCCGTCGTTGCCGCATTGGCGGAGAAATATGAAGGTAAAGTGAAGGTAGGAAAATGTAACATTGATGAAGAAGACGGTTTGGCAAGAATGTATCGGGTTATGTCGATTCCTACTATGAAAATTTTCTTAAAGGGTGAGGCGGTTGCCACCGTGGTAGGCGCTGTGCCGCAGGCGGAGCTGGAAGCGGAAATTGTCAATTCCTTGCATCTCTGATATAAAGAAACTTAAGTACAATAGGTGTTGCGATGGAGGATACAAGAATCAAAAGAATGACCGCCGTGAAATAATCCGTTGTCAAAAGTCCTGCCGCAAGACCCTTTTGTGAAACGATCAGCGCGACTTCTCCTCTGGTCATCATGCCGACACCGATTTTAAGAGAATCCGATAGATTAAATTTGCATATTTTGCTGACCAGCCCGCAGCCGATAATCTTTGCAAAGAGCGCCACGAGTACGAAACAAATACAGAAAGCAAACAGCTTACTGTTCATCGACGCAAAGGAAGTTTTCAGACCGATGCTTGCGAAAAAGACCGGGCCGAAGATCATGTAAGAGCTGACGTCAATTTTACGCTCTATGTATTCATTATCGCTTAAGTTGCACAGTACAATGCCGGCTACATAAGCGCCGGTAATATCCGCAATGCCGAAATATTTCTCCGCAATATAAGATAATGCAAAGCAAAAAGACAGGCTGACGATAGGAATACGTCTTGTGTGCGGATAGCGATTGTCCAGTTCGAGAAATACTTTAAAAATAAGGAAGCCGCCTATGATTGCAACTGCAAAAAAGGCGATCGTTTTCACAATTACCATGCCCGGATTGGAAGCAGGGTTTTTAAATCCGATGACAAAGGTTAACACAATGATACCGATTACATCATCGATAATAGCAGCGCTGACAATGGTTGTTCCGACTTTGCTCTTGATCTTGCCAAGCTCCTGCAGAGAGGCGACGGTAATGCTTACACTGGTGGCAGTCATGATCGTGCCGATAAAGACTGCTTTATAGAAATTCTCGCTGCCCCAGGGAGCTGCGCCGTAGAATGCCATATATAATATTGTGCCTAATATCAGAGGTACTAAAACACCCGTACATGCAATGAGAAAAGCGACGGGGCCCGTTTTGATCAATTCCTTGAGATCTGTTTCCAATCCTACGGCAAACATTAGAATAATAACACCGATTTCCGCCATTTGTGCAATGAAATCGGATTGTCCCACCCAGCCCAGCACACAGGGACCGATGATAAGACCGGCAATGATCTGGCCGACTACCTGCGGCGCTTTACATTTTCTGGCTGCAATGCCGAACATTTTAGCAAAAAACAGGATGATAGCAAGATCTCTTAATACCTCATATGCTTCCATAACAATATCCTCCATAAGAATTTAAAGCCATCGATATAGTTATAGTCTGAAAATAAAATGATGTCAACTTTAGAAAGGCATTATAATTATAGTTCATTTGTAAAAAATAATATAATTTAATATTTAATCAAAAAAGACATTTACGAATAATGCGGAAAGTGGTATAAGGGAGTAGATTGAAAAATTTTATAAATCCCACAGAGGCGGTTAGTTATGAATAATATAACAGATATGACACAGGGAAGCTCCTTGAAACTGATGCTCAAATTTACGATACCACTGCTGATAGGAAATATTTTTCAGCAGTTATATAATATGGTAGATTCTGTTATTGTGGGAAACTATGTAGGCGCCAATGCACTGGCGGCAGTAGGCTCCTGCGGGTCTGTCAATTTTTTGTTCTTTTCATTAAGTTCGGGGCTTGCTATCGGCATTGGCATTATGATCGCCCAGTATTTCGGCGCCAAAAAGGAGAAGGATATCCGCAAAACGATCGTCAACGGCGCATATCTTCTGATAGCGGCATCGGTTGTTGTGACGGTTATTTCTTATGCTTTTGCACCGCAGATTCTGGGGATGCTGTCTACGCCCGATGAAATTATAACAGATGCCATCACGTATTTACGTGTTATCAGCGTGGGAATCATATTTGTTGCTTTTTATAATGGAATTGCCGCTGTATTGCGTGCACTCGGAGATTCTAAGTCGCCGCTTTATTTTTTAATTTTATCCAGTATTGTAAATGTGGCGTTAGATCTTGTGTTTGTATTACAATTTGGGTGGGGTGTATTCGGAGTAGGATTTGCAACATTGATTTCTCAGATTATATCGGCTGTTGCCTGCCTGATTTATTCCTGTCTGAAAGTGCCGTATTTTAAAATTGCAAAAGAGGAGTGCGCCCTTGATATGAATGTGGTTGGAAGAGCATTTCGTTTGGGAATTCCGGTAGCGCTTCAGAATTCTATGATAGCAATATCCTGTATTGCTCTGCAGGGAGTAGTCAATCACTTTGGCGCCACTGTGATGGCAGCTTATACGATTATAGGAAGAATCGAACAGATCGTACAGCAGCCATATGCTTCACTGGGAACGGCACTCACCAATTTTACGGGGCAGAATATTGGCGCAGGTTTCGAAGGACGTGTGAAAAAGGGATATTGGCAGTGCGTATGGATTGTTCTTATTTTCAGTATTATTTTGATTCCGGTTGCTTATTTGTTCGGAGCGCAGATTATTGGATTCTTCGTCAAAGAACCGGAAGTTATTGCGATGGGCGTTACGGCTTTAAGAATCAACAGCTTATGTTATTTTGCATTGGGAATGATTTATGTGCCGCGCGCACTTTTAAACGGATGCGGGGATACGACATTTGCAGTAGTGAATGGATTTACGGAGGTGGCGTGCCGAATTGCATTTTCACAGGTTTTTACAAGAATTCCGCAGCTTGGTTATTGGGGGATATGGGTCACAACAGCGGCTACCTGGACAACAACGGCGGTTGTCTGTGTGATACGGTATGCCGGCGGGATTTGGAAAAAGAAAAAGATAAGTTAGTAGTCGGGGTGACAGGATTCGAACCTGCGGCCTCTACGTCCCGAACGTAGCGCTCTACCAAGCTGAGCCACACCCCGCTATTACGAACATCTATGATGATACAACATTTCCAGAGGACTTGTCAATGTTTCTTTTAGAATATTTTTTGATCTTTTGAATGTAGAAAAATATTTTGAAAATATGATAATTTAGAATAAAGAATTGTTCTATTTAAACAAGCTGATAAATAATGCGGAAACACACTAACAGAAAGTAATATGTCAGAAAGGACAGGCAAATGAACAAGCACTTGCTCAAAATCCCCTGTAACACTATGCCTTTTATCTGTGAAGCGGATTATAGTGTCACTTTAGGGAACATGATCCATGCAGACAGAATGGTACCTTTTCATGTGGCTATTTACTTATTACAAGGATCTATGGAAATCATAGAAGACGGGATTCCATACCGGATTCTTCCGAACCGGCTTTTTTTCCTGAAAAGCGGTGTACATCATTGGGGAGAAAAGTCTTTCGAACCGGGTTCGGCATGGTATTATGCACATTTCTATTGTGAGGAACCAACGCAGCAGATGGCGGAGCTTCCGACAGGTATCTATTATGATACGAAGGTATGTCTGGATAGAACTGCAAATGAGAAATATATTACAGTGCCGAAACTGACAGACTGTGGCGAAAGAAATCAGATCAAAAGAGATTTCGAAAAGATGATAGATGCCCATATTCATGGAAATATACCGCAGGCATCTGTCAGATTATGGCAGATATTCTTAGAGTGCGCCAGAAGTGCGCAGGATGATTCAGTGGGCAGTGAGTATGTCAGAGAAGTACAGGATTTTATTAAGACACACTATATTGATGGTTTTCAATCTCAGGAAATAGAGGAGGTATGCGGACTTTCTTACAAATATGCGGGAACTTTGTTTAAAGAAGCCACAGGGCAGACCATAAAGGAATATCAGTGCTCTCTACGGCTTCGGAAAGCGGAGCAGTTATTGAAAGAAACAAATAAGCCTGTTGCGGAGATTGCACAGCTTGCCGGATTTTCGGATGTCTTTTATTTTAGTAAGGTATTCCATCGTAAGAAAGGCTGTTCTCCCAATGAATACCGTAAGACTTATGTGCCGGGCATTTGACGCAGACATCAGGATAGTAATAGGCCGGTTTTTGTATCGCAGCATGTTGTTTTGCCGGAAATTGTGGGAGTTGGAAGAGGATTTCGGAAAATAGTACAAATAAAAGAGAAATCAATCCATGTTATAAGCAAGTATATAAGATTATAATACATAATGTAAAAACTGCAAAAATAGTGTGCGGCAAGTGTGTAAAATCTATGCAGTTGCAGATGAAACAAAATAATCTATAAAACGGAGGTTGTTAAATGGGTGATTTGAAATTAGTAAAGAAATTTAAAGTAGGCAGCGGGTTTTTTGATAGATATGAGAAATTAGTAAAAGATGTAGTGCTTCCCTATCAGGAAAAGGCGTTAAATGACCAGATTGAGGGTGCGGAGAAGAGTCACTGTATTGAGAATTTCCGTATGGCGGCTAAGAAAATTAAAACCGGACATTGTGACGGTGAATTTTACGGTATGGTATTTCAGGACAGTGATGCAGCAAAGTGGCTGGAGGGAGCAGCATATTCTCTGGCGCAGAATCCGGACGCGGACTTAGAGAAAAGATGTGACGATATTATAGAGTTGATTGGCGAGGCACAGCAGAAGGACGGCTATCTGAATACTTATTTTACGGTAAAAGAACCTGACAAGAGATGGACGAATCTTCATGAAGCCCACGAATTATACTGTGCCGGACATATGATAGAAGCGGCGGTTGCCTATGCAGAGTGTACCGGTAAATCTAAATTATTAGATATTATGTGCGGCATGGCGGATCACATCTATAAGCATTTTATAGAAGAAGGCGCAGAAGGATATCCCGGACATCCTGAGATTGAACTTGCATTGATGAGACTTTACCGCTGTACGAAAAAGGATAAATACAAAGAACTGGCTCTTCATTTTATCAATGTACGCGGGGTGGATAATAAATATTTTACGAAAGAAAAGGAAAAAAGAAACTGGACCGTATGGGACGCCCATCCGGAGGATATGGAGTATGCGCAGAACTTAGCGCCTGTCAGACAGCAGGATAAAGCAGTGGGTCATGCGGTAAGGGCGGTCTATCTCTATACCGGTATGGCGGACGCGGCGTTGGAAACAGGAGACAGCAGTTTAACGGAAGCTTGTAAGATACTTTGGAATAACATTACCCAGTGCAGAATGTATGTTACGGGAGCCATTGGTTCTGCCTATGAGGGAGAGGCTTTCACCAAAGATTATCATTTGCCGAATGATACGGCATATGCGGAGACCTGTGCGGCTATCGGATTGATCTTTTTCTCCAATAAAATGCTTTATCTGGAGAGGAACGGTAAATATGCGGATGTCATGGAGCGGGCATTATACAACTGTGTGCTTGCGGGGATGCAGTTAGACGGCACGAGATTCTTCTATGTGAATCCGTTAGAAGTTCTGCCGGGTATTTCCGGAGAAGCACAGACGCATAAGCATGCCCTTCCGGTCAGACCGAAATGGTTCGCCTGTGCCTGCTGTCCGCCCAACGTGGCAAGACTGTTGTCATCCATTGCCGAATATGCATGGCATATCATTCCGGGTACGCTGTTTTCGAACCTGTTTATCGGCGGCGCCTTGGATCTTAGCGATAGTTTTGGCGGTAAAATTACGGTGGAGACAGCCTATCCTTATGATAATAAGGTAGAATATCATTTTGCGCCTGAGAAAGAGACAATGTCCGTACCGCTTGCCATCCGTATTCCCGGATGGAGCCGGAACACGAAGATTCTCTTAAACGGAAGGGAAGTTAAATGTGAGATGAAAGACGGCTATGCATATTTGCACGGAGAGTTTGGTGAAAAGGATGTGGTTACCGTAGAACTGGATCTGTCTGTCAGAAGAGTTTATACCAGCAACAAGGTATCTGCGAACACCGGAAAAGCGGCAGTGCAGAGAGGCCCGCTTATTTACTGTATCGAGGGTGTGGATAATGAAAATGATATTTTGTCTGTCAGTCTGAAAAAGGATGGTAAAATAACAGTCAGTGAATATCTGCCGGAGAAGCTGTATGGTATTCAGGAGTTATATGCGGAAGGATATCGGGAAACAGTGAATGACGAACTTTACAGTTTCGAGGCGCCATCGACAGAGGAATGTCAGGTGACGTTAGTTCCTTATTACACTTGGGGAAACCGTGGTTTAAACCAGATGAGAGTGTGGATTCCGGAGAAGAGATAAGGAATATCCCGCTTTGCTGACATCTGACAATAGGGAATGAGAAGAAATGAAACCCAATGCCTATAATACGATACCGATTCCTGCAGTTCATGTGATGGATTTGATTGCAGAGGGTAAGATGAAATCTGATGAGAACCGTATTATTCCGGTATCCACTCTGTTAGAAGGTGAGTATGGAGAGAAAAATGTGTACGCGGGCGTACCGACTGTACTTAACCGTTTCGGAGCCTCTGACGTACTGGAGATTCATATGACACCGGGAGAGCTGGCGCGGTTTAAGGAGTCCACGAAGCTGATCAGAGAGTATACTGATAAAATTCTGGAAATTCACAAGAGTCTATAGCATACAGCATTTGAAGTTTCAGATAAATAGCGCAGATATTATTATAACATTATAAGAGAAGCAGGGTTAGTAATATTTTCTAACCTGCTCTTTTGTAATGTTATGATAGGAATTGTTTTGAATAATGGTTTCGTAGACTGTATCGAAATCATGGAGCAAGCCTTTTAAGGTTTCTGTTAACGCTCTTAAGCCCTCTTCCTTACCTTGATTCAGTCCTTCCAATAACCCGGTTTCTTTTCCTTCTTTTATGCCCTCTTTTTTTCCATCTTCGATTAATTCTGTAATTGCTCTGCACATATCAAAATCCTCCGTTTGGTTTTGGGGTCTATAGTTTTTTAATTCTTTAGAGTGCGTTAAGGTCCCCAATACCCGAAATGTTTCATCGTCCATATTTTTGCACTCATCATGATTTTCTAAATATTCTAAAAAGGAATGTTTATCCTGTCTTCTGGAATAGAGTTCCAGAAGAGTTTTTAACTCGGTCTGAAAGTATTCGTAATGATCCAAGTTGGATAAATCAATAAAATGAAGCGGATATTCAGGAATAAATTTTTTTAGTTTTTCTGCAAGAATCTTATCTTTTCCAAAATTTATTAAATCATGCAGGCTTTTGGCGCCTTGCCATGTTTCGTCTCCCCAATATACGACCAGTGTTGTGACGGGATTTAAGTAGTCGTCTGATGTGCGTTCGAGTGCAGCTTGTTCGCCTGCCTTTCCCATGACTGTATTGATTGCAGAAAAGGCTTCCGGTTTAAGAATCTGCTGACCATGAAAAACACAGCCATTCCAAAGATCTGCGTATCTTCTTACGTCAGACAGATAGTCTTTGAGCGTAATATCCTTTTTACCCATAAGTACCTCCTTATTAAAATGTTTTTTCCAGAAGGTCTCATATGAAGCGAAACCATCTGTTTTAGTTAATTTTGGGAAATAAAAGCATGATTTCGCCGGATGTCCTGAGGGACTAGATCACTCAATAGATGCTTTTTTGATAGTATAGCATTGTATCTGCGTTTTGTCACTATATTTTTCAAATTTATTATAAACGAAATTACGATATGAA
Source organism: uncultured Bacteroides sp. (assembly GCA_964589055.1). Lineage (GTDB taxonomy): Bacteria > Bacillota > Clostridia > Lachnospirales > Lachnospiraceae > UBA3282. The sequence goes on along the minus strand of CAZPSD010000055.1, from coordinate 2,447 downwards.
GAGAGATAAATTATATATTTATCGTTATGAAATGGAAAAAAGAAGTATTTTCCATACGATTCCACTTTAAATAGAAAAGAAAGATTATTTCCAGCGAAAAGTGATAGAGTTTAGAAATATCTTTGTATATAATTTTTATAAGCTTAGAATTTCAAAAGACATTTTTTATTATCCTGTGAGCAAGTTAGATAAATATATCCGTAACGGTATTATTATTTGCCGCGGCGATGAAGCAGGATCGGAAAAGGGAGATTATATGAACAAAAATTTTGCAAAAAACTTATACCGACTCAGAAAGGAAGATGGATTAACACAGGAGTAATTAGCAGGCAGACTGGGGATATCTTTTCAATCTGTTTCTAAATGGGAGAACAATCAGGGATATCCGGATATCGAATTACTGCCGCAGATTGCCTCTTATTTTCATATTACTTTGGATGAACTTCTTGGTTATCAGTCTGAGAAGATTATAACAACACATTATGAGGAAAAATACCATAGTGAAGAGTATTATTGGGGCAATCAGGTGTGGAGCGGCTGTTATGAGGTTTTGAAAAGAAAGCCGCCGATTGTTCCGCTTCGGTTATTGGATGTGGGATGCGGAGAAGGACAGGCAGCAGTCTTTTTTGCCAAAAACGGATATATAGTTTCTGCTTTTGATATTGCACAGAACGGAATAGAGAAGGGAAAACATTTGGCGGATATTTCCAACGTATCAGTAGATTTCTTCTGCGCAAACTTGCTGAATTACAAAGTGGAAAACAATTTCGATGTGGTGTATGCCAGCGGAGTGCTGCAATATATTCCCAAAGACAGACGATGGGAAATCATTGATAACTTGAAAGAGCGCACGAACATAGATGGGATTCATATATTGAATGTCTTTGTGGAGAAACCTTTTATCGAAATGGCTCCCGACTGGGAGGATACGGAATATTTCTAGCAGTCCGGTGAGCTGTTGCAATATTATCATGATTGGAAGATTGAACTTTTGGAAGAGGTTATTTTTGATTGCGACAGCAGTCATGTACTGCATCAACATTGTATGGATGTAGTGATTGCCAGAAAGATGGCAGAGTAGGGGGAATAAATAATTTTTTACTCCCCTTACCAGTCATCAATTCCTGTTTCGGCATATCATGTACATTATTGTGTTACCAGATGCATATGTTCTGCCGTACCATCCCCACTATACAAATAATACCATTTTTCCTCTAAGAAAAATGCGTTCACAGAGTATTGTTCGTCTACGTTTGCCTCCGGCAAAATATCTGTTATTGATGCGAGATATGAGCTGTAAACATCATAGTTTGTCCATGGCCAGAATCCCTCTGTAGCTTGTTCTACTGTATTTTCATAGACAATATCATGAATATATATTTTTTCGCTGTCTGCTGTGGGGTGAATTACTATCACTAAAGAGCCGGGACCTATGGTTATCTCACCGCCATCTTCCCACGAGTAGCTGTATTTTTCTAAAGAAACCAACTGTTTTACCCGGTCACAGGACACATCCCATAGGTAGATATTCTAGTCATCTGCCAAGAGTACATTATTATATCTGACATATAAAATATGGAAACTGTTCACAGAGTCATTAGCATACACAGTATTATTTACTTCTTTTTCTACGTCAAAATTGTCTGTATATTCTTTAGATACGATGTCACTATTTAGGGGAAATACAACTTCTTTACCCCAGTCAGTAAATATTAAGGCGCCAGCTTGATTGACATCTATGGCATTTTCCAACGCCAGTTCAAAGTAAAATTCTTCCTTATCATTTGTTTTGCCCGCCATATCAAGGCGCACCATACCTTCTTCTATTACTGTTTCGTCATCATATTTTATACCCATTAATGCAAGTTGTTGATAGGTTACTGCGTGTAAGGCGATTTTCTTTTCTGTATACAGCCGCACTGTAAAAGGGCTTATTTCCACCCTTTCAATATACAGATCATGTCCGTTAAGGGTAAGATTTTTCCTTACATAATAAGATTTGGATTCTGCATCTGTTGGCAGTATGAGGGAAATGTCCCATTGTCCCTTTATTAGTATAGCGGATTCCTTTGTTTGGATTGTTTGTATCAAATCAGTGAGCCGAATCATGATATTTTCATCCGTATAATCCTCATTCCATGTCATAATTTCTATTTCTAATAAGACAGTATGATTCTCAAAAGAATCATGAACAAAGTTTACCAGACAACCTTCTGATCCCTGTTCGGAAATAATCTGCGTGTCCCGGAATAAGATGTCATTATTCCAGTCTATGGAGTCAGGAACGGTCATGCGCAGCAAGAAATAATAGCTTTGATCTGTCTTTACCGCCTGTATAGCATCAAAAGCCAATCCGTCATTTTGCACGGAAATATCCTCTGAGATAGCAGCGTTTTACGACAGCCTCTGAAACAGCGTCGGCGCAGTCCTGTTCGTCGTGTAATATG
>CAZPSD010000054.1:0-15547 GCA_964589055.1 uncultured Bacteroides sp. | reverse complement strand
CGAACCTGTATCTGCTGGAGCGTGGAGAGAAATATACGCTGGTCAGCACCTATTATCTGACGGATGATGATTATAAGAACGGAACCGGCGGCTGCACCACAACCATTCAGGTGCAGTGTGACGATTATGGACAGTTAAGGACACTGGATGCTAAGGGCAGGATGACAGACGAACTGCCGGCTAATACGTTCCACATTTACGGCGCAACACAGCTGGAGATCAAGAAAGTCGCCGCAGACGGTGCACTGACAGGGAATGAAATTCCCGGCGCACATCTGACGCTGTTAAAAGACGGCGTACAGGCGCCTGCTGTAACTTATAATGGTTCTGCGGTTGATTGGAAGTGGACGACAGACGGTTACAGACCGCTTGCGGAAGGAGAAGACCCGGATGAACTTAAAAACACTGGCGCGAGTGTGATTGAGGTCGGCGGCGATGCAGGGGATAACGGTTCGGATAGTACCGGCGGCGATGGCACACAGGATGATGATGGTATCTGGTATGTATATGAAGAGCCGGACGGCAATCTGAACCAAAGGACCGGATATATCGCAGGATTCGCAGGAACTACTGTCTTTACGCTGCGGGAGACCAAATCGCCTTTGGGCTATAAGAGAGCGGCGGATATTAAGTTTTCTTTTAATGATAATGGAACAATTACCATCCTGAGCGGCGATGAGTATGCTGAGGTAACGGCTGCAAACTCTGAGAATGGCGAGATGGCAGTAACCATTACCATGAAGGATGCGGAGGGCGTCGATAAAGCGTCAGGAAGTTCTTCGGGGGGAAATCACGGCAATGATGTGGAAGCCCTCGTCAGCCTGAACTATTATGACTCTGATGCCGGATCGGATGACTCCGGGGCATCCGGGACACAGCTTCTGATTGCGGCTGCGGAGAACGAAGAACAGAATAAAGAGAAAGGGCGTAACGTGAAGACAGGGGACCGGACGCCGATCGCGCTTTACCTGATTCTGTCGGTTGTAACCTTAGGCGCTTTTGCATTGCTGACCCTTCTGTTGAAGAGGAAACAGAAGGCAGGGCATAAATAAAAAACAGTAAATAACATGAGTTATGTTATATCAGATAGTTCTGCTGTATGGTTTATGGCGGAACTATCTGACTTTGTGCGGAAAAACCGGGCGGATAGGCTATACGGGAGAAGTGGGGAAATATGATAGGAGACGGCGATATGAAACGACAGAAAGATAAGGCAGTGCAGGATAAAGGCATCCGCGTATTGCAGGCGGCAAGAGCGGTTACGGCAATCGCTTTTCTGGTGATGGTAAGCCTGTTGGGATATCATTTGTACGAATACCGGCAGGGGGATCAGATCTATGACAGGATTCGGGAAGAAGCGGGCGGCAGAGAAGAGGCAGGGCAGACGGAGGACAGCGCGTCCCCGGAAGGCGGAACGGACGGGACGCCGATTGACTTTGACGCTCTTCGTGCAATCAATCCGGACTGCATAGCATGGATCAGCGGCTGTGACGGCGGGATAGACTATCCGGTGGTTCTTTCCGAAGATGACACCTATTACCTGTCCCATACCATAGACGGGGAAGAGAACAAGGCGGGCAGTATTTTCGTAGATCAGTATGCGGAAGAGCCTTTTGAACAGTTTCAGACGATCCTGTACGGCCACAATATGAAGAACGGCAGTATGTTCCACAGCCTGCTGAATTACCGGGAGCAGGCATACTGGGAGAATCATCAGACCATTACCGTGTATCTGGAGGGAGAAACGAAAGAGTATCAGATTTTTGCGGTTTATTACCGGAATAATGCGGCGCTGCCGGTTTATGACAGCGTGGAGACATGGGCGCAGCGGCAGGACTATCTGGATACGGCGCTTGCCATGTCACTCTATGACACGGAGGTGGAAGTGAATGCGGATGACCGGCTGTTAACCCTGATTACCTGCGAATACAGCGGCGAGGATTACCGCATGGTAGTTTGCGCTGTAGAAAGGGAAAATTTGTATGAATTGCCGAATGATTTGGAAGAAAAGTAAAAAGAAAAGCTGCAATGAGCCGTTTTTTTTTAGAAATTTTCTTTTCGTAATCCGTCAGATGTGATATAGTATAAAGGAATAATGTATTTTGGATATAAGGAACAAGGAGCCGATGAAGATGGCAGAGAATGATGCCGGACTGGAAGCCAGACGCAGGCGTATCCGTTTTTTAAGAAAGATGATCATCATCGTCCCGCTTTCTACGATAGTGATTCTGCTTCTGTTGTGTATTTTATTGGGAGTCAGATTACATTTTGTGACGAAAGAACTGCGTAATTTACGCGCCCGGATAGAGACAACGGCTGTTATGGAACAGCCGGATCCGGCAGGAAGTATTACAGAAGCTGCTATAGGGTCAGACACGACGGTTTCAGACGCAGCCGATTCTGATGATCCGGAAGTATATACGGCTTCCGGAGTAGAGGAATCTGAGAGAAGCATAGCTGCAGGACGGGAGGATGCCCCGGAAACGGAGGAAGAAATCCGGAGGGTATATTTAACCTTTGATGACGGTCCGAGCGGCAATACGGGCAGAATTTTGGACATATTGGCTGAGTACGATGTAAAGGCGACTTTCTTTGTCGTCGGGAAAGAGGAAGCAAAATATCAGGCGTTATATAATAGAATCGTGCAGGAAGGACATACGCTTGCGATGCACTCCTTTAGTCATAAATATAATGAACTTTACCAATCGCTTGACAGTTTTGCGGCGGATTTGAGTAAGCAGCAGGAGTTTCTGTATGACACTACGGGAGTATGGTGCAGATATTACAGATTTCCGGGTGGGAGCAGTAATACGGTCAGCAGTGTAGATATGCATGATCTGATCGCTTATCTGGATGATCAGGATATGTCTTATTTTGACTGGAATATTTCTTCCGGGGATGCGGCGAGCGCTTATATCAGTCCGGAGGATATCATCAGGAATTGTACAGCGAATCTTATGGATTACCATGAGGCGATGATATTGATGCATGATGCTTCGAATAAGGATTCGACGGTGGAGGCTTTGCCCGGACTGATTGAGACGGTCCTGAATATGGAAGATACGAAGATCGTTCCGATTACAGACGATACGGAACCGATTCATCATATAAGTAATGACTAAAGAATGGAGGATTTAGAGAATGGGTTTTTTCTCAGATTTGAAGGAAGACTTGTCCCAGGCTGTGAATGAACTGATGCCGGAAGAAGAACTGGATGCGGTTCTTGCAGGCAATGTGAATGAGCAGGAGAATGCTTCGGCGGATGATCAGTTGCCGGAAGCCGGTGTGACGGACGATATGACAGATCAAAGCGGGATGCCGGCTGCGGCAGAGCCGGAGGAAGCTTTTGATTTAAGCAGCATGTTAGATAAATTGGATGATGTAGGTGTAGATGAGCCGGCGGAAGAGGAAGTGATAACGCCGGTCTTTGCAGAAGAGCCCGTTACGGATGCTTCTGTCGGAGTGTCAGAGGAATCTGCAGCGGAGGAAATGCTTTCTGCCATGGAGGAGACGTCAGTTTTTGAGCCTGCAGCGGAACCGGAGCCCGGACAGGAAATATCAGAGCAGGCAGAAGAAGCAGCTGCGGATCAAACGGGGGATGCCGCAGTAGGAAGCGAATCGATTATCATACCGCAGGAAGTGGAAGCGCCGGTAGAAGATATGACTACAATCCAAAATGATGAAAGGGAAGAGAAGAAAATGGATGTACAGACTAATCGAGTTGCTGTTGATGAGACGGCAGTTGTAACAGAAGGAATGACTATAACAGGTGATATTATTTCAGAAGGCTCTATGGAGCTGATCGGTACCGTGAACGGTAATCTTGATATTTTAGGTAAATTAAATATTACAGGCTGTATTCAGGGCAATTCCAAGGCGGCGGAGATTTATGCAGAAGGCGCTAAGATCACCGGCGAAGTTAACAGTCAGGGTAGTGTCAAAATCGGACAGAGTTCTGTGGTGATCGGTAATATTTTTGCTACCGGTGCAGTGATTGCAGGCGCTGTCAAAGGCGATATTGACGTACAGGGACCGGTTATCTTAGATACAACAGCGATTGTTATGGGTAATATTAAATCGAAATCCGTACAGATCAATAACGGTGCGGTGATCGAGGGTATGTGTTCCCAGTGCTATGCAGATGTGAACCCGACATCCTTCTTTGAGGAATTCAAGAAGAAAAAATAAGTTGTTTGGCAGGAGAGTGAAGACTATGCGGCGTATACTGTTGAAACTGAGTGGGGAAGCCCTGGCGGGCGATAAGAAGACGGGATTTGACGAGGAGACCGTGCGTGGTGTGGCTGTGCAGGTTAAACAGCTGGTTGATGACGGCATACAGGTCGGTATTGTGATTGGCGGAGGCAATTTCTGGCGCGGACGTTCCAGTGAGAATATTGACAGGACTAAGGCAGACCAGATCGGGATGCTTGCTACGATCATGAATTGTATCTATGTATCGGAGATTTTCCGCTCGGCAGGTATGATGACAAATATTCTGACTCCTTTTGAATGCGGTTCCTTTACGAAACTGTTTTCGAAAGACAGAGCCAATAAATATTTTGAGAGGAATATGGTAGTTTTCTTTGCCGGAGGAACCGGCCATCCGTATTTTTCGACAGATACGGGAGTAGTGCTCCGGGCGATTGAGGTAGATGCGGATGTGATCCTGCTGGCCAAAGCAGTGGACGGCGTGTATGACGCCGATCCGAGAATCAATCCGGATGCAAAGAAATATACAGAAGTTACGATTCAGGAAGTGATCGATAAGAATCTCCAGGTAGTGGATATGACAGCGTCTATCCTGGCAAGAGATAATAAGATGCCGATGCGGGTATTCGGATTGAACGAAGAAAACAGCATTGTAAATACTGTGAAAGGCAAGTTTAACGGTACGAAAGTGACCGTATGATAAGAAAAGCTGGAGGGCTGCAGAATGGATGCAAGATTAAAACCTTATGAAGAGAAGATGCAGAAATCATATGATTTCTTAGTGACAGACTTAGGATCGATTCGCGCGGGACGTGCCAATCCCCATGTACTTGACAAGATAAGAGTGGACTACTACGGAACGCCGGCTCCGATTCAGCAGGTGGGCAATATTACGGTGCCGGAACCCCGTGTAATTCAGATTGCGCCTTGGGAGAAGAGCCTGATTAAAGATATTGAGAAAGCGATCATGAAGTCTGATGTGGGAATTACCCCCAGTAATGACGGCAGCCTGATCCGTCTGGTATTTCCGGAGTTGACGGAGGAACGCCGTAAAGAATTGGTGAAAGACGTGAAGAAGCGGGGCGAGGAAAACAAAGTCGCTATCCGTAATACGAGACGTGACGGCAATGACGCTTTCAAGAAGCTTGCGAAGACAGACGAAGTGTCCGAGGATCAGATCAAGGAATTAGAGGAAGACTTACAAAAGCTGACAGACAAATTTATCAAGGAAATTGATAAGCTTGTGGAGGAAAAATCCAAAGAAATTCTTACCGTATAAGTGTTTTGCTTATTCGGAACAGTATAATTTCACACAGCATAAGAGAGGGGCTTGCAGAATACTACATTCTGTTGTCCCTTTTTCCGGTTTTGCAGTTTACATAATATTGTGAGGGGATAGAAAGGGATAGGTATAGAATCGTTATGGAAGAAAATATGAAAATTCCCAATCATGTGGCAATTATCTTAGACGGTAACGGAAGATGGGCTAAAAGTAAGGGGATGCCGCGCAATTACGGACATGCGCAGGGAGCCAAAACGGTGGAAGTGATCTGCGAGGAAGCGTACCGTATGGGAATACAGTATCTGACAGTCTATGCTTTCAGTACGGAGAATTGGAACAGACCGCAGGACGAGGTAGATGCGCTGATGGGACTGCTTCGCAATTATATGAAGACATGTCTGAAAACGGCTGCGAAGAATAATATGTGTGTGCGTGTGATTGGAGATAAGACCGGGCTGGACGAAGATATCAGAGCGCGCATTGCACAGTTAGAGGAGGCTACGAAGAACAATACCGGACTGCATTTTCAGATTGCGATCAACTACGGCGGAAGGGATGAGATCGTCCGTGCTGTACGGAAGTTAGCTGCTTCTGCGGCAGAGGGCAGTTTGAGGGCGGAAGAGATCACGGAACAGACGATCAGCGATGCGCTGGATACTTATGATCTGCCGGAACCGGACCTTTTGATCCGCACCTGCAATGAACTGCGTATTTCTAATTTTCTATTGTGGCAGCTTGCCTATACGGAATTCTATTTCACGCCGGTGGCATGGCCTGATTTCTCGAAAGAAGAATTAGAGAAAGCGGTAGAAGCATATAATAAGAGAGACAGACGCTATGGTCTGGTGAAGGAAGAGTAGGAAGGAGTCGCAGATGTTTCGTACAAGATTGATAAGCAGCATTATATTGGTACTCATTGCACTGGCGACAATTCTGTCCGGCGGGATCGTTTTGGCAGTTGTGTTGTGTGGAATATCAATGATTGCTTTTAGGGAACTGACTAAAGCCTGCGGAGTGAGTAAGGCGGACAGGAAATTTGATGCCCCTGAGATTGCAGGGCTTATCATGACAGTTCTGTATTATGCGGCATTATTTGCAGCGTTGTATCCTGCAGGAGGAGAAAAAACGCTGGATATCGTATATCCTGTTATTGTGGCGGCAGTTGTATTGACGATGCTGCTGCTTTTATTCCTTTATGTGTTTGCTTTTCCGAAGTATCACGCAAATCAGATCTTTGCATCCATGTTTGCCTATCTTTATGCGCCGGTGATGCTGTCGTTTATTTATCTGATTCGTGAAGGATTTATGCAGGGCAGTTATCTGGTATGGTTTATATTTTTCTGCTCCTGGGGCAGCGACACTTGTGCCTACGCGGTAGGGATATTGATCGGTAAACACAAGATGACACCGAAACTCAGTCCGAAGAAGTCCGTGGAAGGGGCGGCCGGCGGTGTCGTGGGGGCTGCGCTTTTGTTTGTTTTATATACGCATTTTGCGATTAACCGATATACGGATGCCGCATTTCCGCTTGCCTTGGCGGCGGTTTTGGGAGCGGCCGGCGCGATGGTGTCCATGGTAGGAGATTTGGCGGCATCTGCCGTCAAAAGAGATCATGGGATCAAGGATTACGGCAGGCTGATACCGGGACATGGCGGTATTATGGATCGTTTTGACAGTGTAATTATTACGTCGCCGCTTATTTTTATCGGGCTTGTGTTAATCTGCCGGATGGGCGGTATTAGTCTATAGCAGGTATACGAAAGGAATGCTTGGGAGAAAGGTACGGTTTTAAGATGAAAAAGATTGGAATACTGGGTTCTACGGGTTCTATTGGGACACAGACTTTGGATATCGTCAGAAAAGAAAGCGATCTGCAGGTGGTGTCCATGGCGGCAGGGTCGAATGTGGAGCTGATGGAGAAGCAGGTCAGAGAGTTTAGGCCGCAGGTGGCTGCCATGTGGACGGAGGAAGCAGCAAAGGATTTGCGCACGAGACTGGCGGATCTGCCGGTTAAGACCGTATTCGGCATGGAAGGCCTGCTGGAGGTATCCACGGTAGAAGAGATGGAAGTATTGGTTACCGGAATTGTGGGAATGATTGGTATCAGGCCGACCATTGCCGCCATTGAACACGGGAAGAGTATTGCGCTTGCCAACAAAGAGACACTGGTGGCAGCGGGGCATATCATTATGCCGCTGGCGGCGGAAAAAGGAGTTTCCATTCTCCCGGTGGACAGTGAGCACAGCGCCATTTTCCAGTCCATGAACGGCGAGAGGAAAGACCGGGTCAGCAGGATCCTGCTGACGGCATCGGGCGGGCCCTTCCGGGGGAAGACGAGAAAAGAACTGGAACATATGACGGTGGAAGATGCCTTAAAGCACCCTAATTGGTCAATGGGGAAGAAGGTCACGATCGATTCCGCTTCGCTTTGCAATAAAGGGTTGGAGGTAATGGAAGCGAAGTGGCTGTTTGATGTGGAACTGGATCGGATTCAGGTGTTGATCCATCCCCAGAGCATCATTCATTCAGCGGTAGAGTATGTAGACGGCGGTATTATGGCGCAGCTGGGTGTGCCGGATATGAAGCTGCCTATCCAGTATGCCCTGTTCTATCCGGACAGAAGACCTATGGATAACGGCAGAGTCGATTTCTTCCGGTTAAAGCAGTTAACCTTTGAGGAGCCGGATACGGATACCTTCCGGGGATTGGCGCTGGCATACCGGGCGGCCAGACGGGGCGGTTCTTTACCGACAGTCTTTAATGCTGCCAATGAGAAGGCGGTTTCCTTGTTTTTGCAGAAGAAAATAAATTTTTTACAGATACCGGAGATTATAGAGGCAGCTATGGAAGCGCACACGGTAGTGGAGCATCCGACGGTAGAGCAGATTCTGGAGGCTGAGGCGGCTGTTTACGAGTACATTGACTCGCAGTTTTTGAGAGTATGATATCGGCAGGCACAGCGATGAATCGCTTCGGAATGGAGGAGTATATTGATCAGAACAATTATTTTATTTCTAATTATATTCGGCGTGGTGGTAATTTCCCACGAGTTGGGGCATTTCCTCATCGGCAGGAAGAACGGCATCCGGGTGGTTGAGTTTGCGGTAGGTATGGGACCGACCTTGTTTTCTTTTGAAAAGGGCGGAACGAAATATTCGCTGAAACTGCTGCCTATCGGCGGAGCTTGTATGTTCGACGGTGAGGATGGAGTGGAAACCCGTGATTCGAAGGGGCAGTCCGGCGGCGCAGGCGATGAGGCCGGTCCGGCGGTTGAGAATGATATACATTCCGGCGGTATCGGGAAGCCGCAGGGCACTACGTTTCCGGAGGCCGGTGTCTGGGCGCGTATCGCCACAGTGTTTGCAGGCCCGTTTTTTAACTTTATTCTGGCTTTTTTGGTTGCATTGGTTTTGACCGCTTTTACGGGAGCAGACCTGCCTGTGGTAGGCAGTGTGATGGAGGATTCCGCCGCGCTGGAAGCAGGTTTACAGGAAGGCGACGTGATCACGCGGATCGGACATGAGCCTATCCATTTTTACAGAGAGGTTATGTTGATCTCTTCCATGAATAAGGGAGAAGCGTTGGAGATCCATTATAAGCGGGACGGGGAAAAGGGTGTGGTTCATTTGACACCGAAATACAGCGAAGCGGACCAGCGTTACTATATCGGGATTGTGAACGGCGGTGAATATTTAAAGTGCAATCCGCTGCAGGTCTTTCAATATGGATTCTATGAAGTGGAATACTGGGTGAAGCTGACCTATAAGAGTCTCGGTATGATGCTTCGGGGACAGGTGTCGAAGGATGATGTATCCGGCCCTATCGGCATCGCACAGTTTGTAGGGGAAAGCTACGATCAGGCAGAAGAGAACTATGGTACTTCCTCTGCGATTCTTACCATGCTGGAAATCGTAATTCTGTTATCCGTCAATCTGGGTATCTTGAACTTACTGCCGTTCCCGGCATTGGACGGCGGCAGGCTGGTATTCATGCTGGTAGAAGTGGTGCGGGGCAAGCCTGTTCCGCCGGAAAAGGAAGGCATGGTACATTTCGCCGGCTTGGTGGTGCTCATGCTCTTTATGGTGTTTGTGATGTATAATGATATTATGAAGCTGGTGCGGTGACGCGCCGGATATTCGGGTCGGCAGGAAAGGGGGATTTTTCATGCGGAAATATAAAGTACTGTTAACGGGCAGGAACAAAACTGTCTTTGATGATTTTTTTACACATTTGGGGGAGAGCTTTGAGTCTTTGACGACCTCCACCCGTTCTGAGGATATCATAAATCATCTGAAGATTTTTAATCCTGATATCTTTATATATTGTCTGAACAAAAATTATGGAGACGTTAGAAATATAACGTCGGTCAGGGAACAGCTGGAAAAGGATAACATTCCGCTTGCCATTGTCGGATCGGAGGAAGATTGTAACAGTTTTATACGGTCTGCTGTCAATACTCCCGATTTGATTTTGACTAAGCCTGTTACGGCAAGTTCCATGGAGAGCAGGATTATCGGATATCTGCAGGAGCAGGAACGTATCAGAGAAGAGGAACGGCTGGCGCGGGAGGAGAAAGCGCGCAGGGAAGAGGAAGCCCGTCTTGCCAAGGAGAAAGCTGACCGGAAACAACATATTCTGGTAATAGACGACGATCCAAGGATGTTGAAACTGATTAAGGGGTATCTTCGTGAACAGTATGATGTAGCAACTGCACTCAGTGGAAAAATAGCGTTAAAATTTCTGGAAAACAAGAGAACTGACTTGATCCTGCTGGATTATCAGATGCCGGAGGAGGACGGACCTGCCGTATTGCAGAAGCTGCATGACAATGATGCTGTCAAAGATATTCCCGTTGTTTTCCTCACGGGCATCACTGAGCGGGATAAAATCCAGAAGGCGCTTGCATTAAAGCCACAGGGATATCTGTTAAAACCTGTTGAGCATGACAAACTGATTGAAATCATTGAAAAACTGATCGGATAGCCGGCGCATGCTGCTTTAAAACAGATAGCGCAGCAGGAGGAAATTGATGGAAAAGGAAATTAGCTTGAAAGATTTGATCACCGTGGAATCGCTTCAGCGCATTCAGGACGCTTTCTCAGATTTGACGGGCATGGCGTCCCTGACTACGAATGACGACGGCGTTCCTGTGACTGTGGGATCTAATTTTACGGATTTTTGTATAAAATACATACGTAATACGCCCACCGGACGTATGCGCTGTGAACAGTGTGATAAGTTTGGCGCATATGAAACATGGGAAAAAGGACGGTCAACTCTCTATTATTGCCATGCGGGGCTGATAGACTATTCGGCGCCTATTATAGCGGACGGCAAAATTATGGGATGCTTCATTGGAGGGCAGGTGCTTGATAAGGCTCCCGATCCTGACCGGATCAAAATGGTGGCAAAAGACATCGGAGTAGATCCGGACACCTTGTGGGAAGCGGCTAACAAGGTAAAGATTCTGGACAGGGATCAAATCGATCACGCTGCGCAGTTTCTCTATACCATTTCCAATATTTTGTCTGATATGGCATATGGGAAATATCTTGCGCTGCAGGCAAATAAAGAAATCGAGAGGGCGGCGAACATGAAGTCGGATTTTCTTGCCAATATGAGCCATGAGATCCGTACGCCGATGAACGCAGTCATTGGTATGGCTGAAATGGCGCTGAGGGAAGACCTGCCTCCTGCCGCAAGAGAGTATGTGCATCAGATCAAATCTTCGGGGAAAGCACTTTTGACGATTATCAATGATATTTTGGACTTTTCAAAGATAGAATCCGGCAAGCTGGACATTGTTCCGGTAGAGTATGAAACGATGTCTGTTATCAATGATGTCAGCAATATGCTGGTAACCCGGATTCAAGACAAAGACGTGGAACTTATTTTAGATATTTCTCCGGATATTCCGCATAAACTGTTTGGCGACAATATCAGAATTAAGCAGGTACTTTTGAACATTGCAAATAATGCGGTTAAATTCACCTCAAGCGGGCAGGTTGTAATACATATGTCGCATACGGTTATAAACGAGGATGAGATTAATCTGCGCATTTCCGTAGAGGATACCGGTATTGGGATCAAAAAAGAGGATCTGGGGAAACTGTTTCAATCGTTCTCGCAACTGGACAGTAAGCGAAACCGCAATATTGAGGGAACCGGTCTTGGGCTGGCAATTTCCCGGCAGCTTATGGCACTGATGAATGGGAAGCTGGAAGTGGAAAGCGAATATGAAAAGGGCAGTACTTTTACCTTTTCGCTTCCGCAAAAGGTAATCGATCCCATGAGAAGCATTCATGTCAGGACTCCTGACTCGATTATGGCAATCGGGCTGATTGACAGTCCTTACATTAAACGCCAGTTGAAAACTGACTGCGCTTATCTGGGTGTGGAGTATAAAGAACTTGCTTCTGTTGAAGAACTTACTGAGACGCCTGAAGATAAATCTGTTTTTCTGTTTACGGAACAGAGCGGTTATACGGCGGAGCTTGAGCAGTTTATTGAGGATAATCCTTCTGTTACGGCAATTCTTCTTGTGAATGCGGATTTCACTGCGGAGAATAACCTTCCGAATTTCCGCTTTATGAGAAAACCGTTGTACACTTTGAATGAAGCGATGCTGTTTAACAAAGAGTATGTTCATTGCTTTGAGGAAGAGTTTGACACAGACGATATTGATTTTACAGCGCCTGAGGCGGAGATCCTTATCGTTGATGACAATGCCATCAACCTGACCGTGGCAGCAGGTCTTTTGGAGCCTTTACAGATGAAAATAGATACGGCGTTAAGCGGGAAAGAAGCTATTGATAAGATCGCCGGACACCATTATGATATTGTTTTTATGGATCACATGATGCCGGAACTGGATGGCGTGGAGACTACCCATATTATCAGACGTTTCCATGCGGAATATAATGACGTTCCGATTATTGCGCTGACGGCAAATGCAGTGGACGGAGTAAAGGAAATGTTCCTCCAGGAAGGAATGAATGATTTTGTAGCCAAACCAATTGAGGTTAAGTCTCTGGTGGGCAAGGTAAGGAAATGGCTTCCCGCCGATAAAATCTACATAGAGAAAACTCCTAAAGCAGCCCAACAGAAAGAAACTGCCAGGGAGATCGAAGTGGGAGATCTGGATACGAGATCAGCGATCGAACGGCTTGGAAGCGAAAGACTGTTCTGGGCTGTTTTGAAGGACTATTATAAGGTGATCAGCAAGAAAGCCGATTATATAGAAGCGCTGCTGAAAAAAGAAGACTGGGCAGGTTATACCATCGAAGTACACGCCTTAAAGAGCGCATCCAGGCAAATCGGCGCCATTTCCCTGTCAGAGAAAGCCGCGGCTATGGAAATAGCAGGCAATGCGCGGGATGTGGAACAGATACGCCGGCGCACCGGTGAACTGCTGCGGCAGTACCGCGCATATCTGCCGGTATTAGAACCCTTCTGTGCAGACAAGGAAGAGGATGATGCCGGGAAAAAAGAAATGACATCGGACACGCTGCGGGAATTGTTCAGTAATATGAGAAATGCGTTGGAAAATCTGGACAGCGACGGCATGGAGAACGTGATTCGTACAATGAAGCGTTATCGATTTGACGCCGGGGAGGCAGAATTGTTCAGGCGGCTGCAGGATGCGGTAGATGAAATCGATGTGGATTCCTGTGAAGAGATTGTCAGTCAGTGGGAAAGTAATTTGCCTTAAAAATGTCAGAGAGCCAGGCTTTTGGGTCTGGCTCTTTCCGGCGCTTCCCGGGGCTTTCGTAATTTTGGGTTGCTTTTCCGCTTCGGATGCAGTATACTGATCCCATCAGATTCCGTTCGGGAATCGAATCTATAGAAATGTCCGCGGGAATCCCGCAGCTTTTCAACGAACAGAACAGAATAATAACAGTTGTTATCTGAAAGGACGTGATAGTTTCGTGCATTATCTGACAGGAGTATATTGGAATCGCGGCAGTGTGGCTGCGCGCAACCAGGACTCCCTTATCCTGCAGCAGGTGTTGACTTATCGGGGCAGGGCGCTTATGGCGGCAGTCTGTGACGGCATGGGCGGTTTGCAAGAGGGCGAGGCTGCCAGCGGTTATATGGCGGAGAGACTGCAGGAATGGTTTTATGGATCGTTTATCAGGGCTGTGCGCAGGAAAAAGCCCTTTTGGATGATCCGCAGATCCCTGGACAGAACGGTATTCCATGTGCAGGAACAATTCCTGCAGTATGGCAGGAGGACACAGCTTGAAATGGGGACAACCATGTCTGTGCTTGTATTATGGGAGAACACCTATCTGATCTGGCATTTGGGAGACAGCAGGATCTACCGGATACACAGCAATCGCAGGAAAAGAAAGGAAAAACGTCAGGACAGCGTAAGAATAGCGGCGGAGTGCATGACCGGCGATCATGTGAAAGGGCGTAACCGGCTGACCAAATGCGTGGGAAGCTTTGGGTATTACAGACCGGACTACCGCATGGGAACGGTGAGGCCGGAGGAAGCGTTTCTGTTGTGCAGCGACGGGTTTTATCATTGTGTTACGGATCAGGAGCTGGCGGATGTTTTACGTCCGGGATGGCTGCAGGAAGAGCGGCAGGCAGAGCGCAGATTAAAAGAAATCGGAGATGCCTGTATGAAGAGGGGAGAACAGGATAATCTCTCTGCAATTTATATCAGGGTACAGCGATAAAGGAAGGGGACGTAAAGGGATGGAAAAAGGCATACGGATCGGGAAGTATAGGCTTATTAAACCCCTCGGCCGGGGAGGCGAAGGCTGTGTGTATCTGGCGGAGGATGTCGTATTGAATCGTTATGCTGCGATGAAAAGAGTATGGGACGACAGCCCGGCGGCAAAAGAGCGGCTTAAGAAAGAAGCCGCCTTTTTGCAGACCCTGCAGCATCCCATGCTTCCGGTTCTGTATGATCTGCTGTGGGATCAGGCATGGTACCTTGTGATGGAATATATTGAGGGAGAAAGTTTACATAACTATATAAGAAAGCATGGGATGGCGGGAGAAGAGCAGGGAAGAGCATGGGCGGAACAATTACTGGATATCATGCGGTATCTCCACACAAGAAAACCACCTGTTATTTATCAGGACTTAAAACCGGATAATATTATAGTGTGTCCGGACGGGAATCTCAGGCTGGTGGATTTCGGCGCCGCATATTTCAGAAATTACAGCGGAGAAGGAAACGGACGAAGGGCGGTAAGTACAGGGTATGCGGCGCCGGAACAAATACCGCGGGAGGGCAGAGGCACGGTTTCTGATGAAAGAAGTGACATTTATGCTTTTGGCAAGGTCATGTATTATGTACTCACAGGGGCTGACCCGGCATATCCGCCTTATACGCAGCTGCCTGTAGCAAGCTATGCGCCTGCGGCCGGAGGCAGCCTGGAACGGGTGCTTCGCAAGTGTATGATGGAGGATCCGGCGCAGCGGTATCAGGTGGCGGAAGAAATTTACAGGGATATGTGCAGGAAAAGAAGCGGAAGACAAATAAAGAATAAGTACAGACAGCATTTTATCAGAAAGGTGGAAAAACAACTTCTTTTGACAGAAAAACACGGCTGAGGTGAACAGCCCGGCACATTTCCTGTGTGTACTTTTAGAAAGGTTTCATGTATAATAATGTCATTAAGCTACGATATCGGATAGAGTGTGAATAACCGGATTGAAAGCACAATTTCAGATTGATATCACCGGATTTACGCAGCGAAATATTAAGCGGCTTGAAGGAAAGCGTGATGATTAAACGGAGAAAGAGGGATTCGCAATATGCATCGTGACCATACAAGAATCGTTAAGATCGGAGATAAAGTAATCGGCGGGGGCAATCCGATTCTGATCCAGTCCATGACCAATACCAGAACAGAGGATGTGGAGGCCGCCGTTGCACAGATTCTTAAGTTAGAGAAGGCAGGCTGTGAGATAATACGCTGTACGGTGCCTACTTTAGAGGCAGCGCAGGCAATCGGTCAGATTAAGAAGCAGATCCATATTCCGCTTGTGGCGGATATTCATTTTGACTATAAGATGGCGATTGCGGCGATGGAG
>CAZPSD010000053.1:0-15883 GCA_964589055.1 uncultured Bacteroides sp. | reverse complement strand
ATTATGCGGAAGACGAACGGATCACCTTGTTGGAAACGAAGGTGGTATCTGCCAATATTGCGGGAAGAATCCTGTGGCAGTTCTTTTGCCAGAACCGGTATTTAAGGAAGCACGGCATTCGAAAGTGTTTTATCCCTGTATATTGCCGGCCTCTTTTTAACGGTGGTATTATGTATATGAATGTGATTCATGATTTACAGGCGGCGCATTATCCGGAATACCACCCGTTTCATGAGATTGCATATTCCAGATTGTGCTGGTGGCTGGATGTGCATTTTTCCAAACATATTGTGGCAATTTCCGATTGGGTGAGAAATGATATCATTGAGAGATACCATGTAAAGCCGGAGCGTATTACTACGATCTACAATCCTGTCACGGTAAACAGAGACGAAGTGGCGCCTTTTGCAGGATTGGCGGAAAAATATCAGATTGAGGAGAACAATTATTATTATACGGTAGCACAGTTGATTCCCCACAAGAACCTGAATACACTGATAGAAGTGATGAACAGGATTAAAGAGAAACAGACAGAGCTGCCGAAGAAGCTGCTGATTTCCGGCGTGAACGGAGAAAGCAGACAGAAGCTGGAGAGACAGATTAAGGACAGAGGGCTGGAGCATGAAGTGGTCCTGACCGGTTTTGTGGAAAACAGCGAAAGAAATGCGCTGTATCAATACAGCCGGGCATTCCTGTTCCCCAGTGTGTTTGAAGGGTTTGGCATACCGCCTGTAGAGGCGATGCTCTTCGGTACAGTTGTAATTGCTACGGACAAAACCTGTATTCCTGAGATCACGCAGGGGAAAGCGAATTATGTGACTGATCCCTATGATGCGGAGGAATGGATTCAGGTGATGCAGCATCCGGTGAATAGAATTAAAGAAGTTGATTTCAATGTGTATGACCAGATGAAGCTGACAAGAAAGTATTATGAATTGTTGGCGGATATACTGGGAGATTAAGGCGAAGGAATGTATTGCGGGAAAGATGTAGGTTCCGTATGAAAAAACTTGCAATTATTTTAGTAAATTACAATGGGAAATTATATAATGAGGCATGTATTGAGTCTATTCTGGGTGGGAAGGATTCTTGGGATAAAAAGATTATTGTGGTGGACAATGCGTCGAAAGATGATTCTATGCAGATCCTGAGGGAACAATATGTAACCGATTCAAGGATAGAGCTGCTATATTTAGAGGACAACTATGGCTTCTCTTATGCCAATAATGTGGGAATAAAAAAAGCTGTGACAGAGGGAGCGGATTATGTGCTGCTTCTGAACAATGACACGGAGATTGCACCGGACATGCTTGCACGGTTGGAGGAGTGTGCGGCGAGACATCCGGGCAGCATGATTGCCCCTAAAATTTATTACAGTGATCACAGGGAGGTTATCTGGTCGGCAGGCGGCGAGGTGTCACCGATTATCCGGAAGGCTCGACATATCGGTTTGGATCAGGCAGACCAGGGTCAGTTTGAAGAAGAGACGGAAATCGGCTTTGCGACGGGATGTGCCTTGCTGATTCCGGCATCGGTGATTGAGAAAGCAGGCGTGCTGGACGAACGCTTTTTCTTATACTATGAGGATACGGAATACAGCTTCCGGCTGCAGAAGCTGGGAATATCCATATATTATTGCCCGCGGGCAGTGATGTATCATAAGGTCGGCGCCAGTTCGAAGGGGGCGGACAGTCCCTTATGTGCCTATTATATTGCCCGCAACTGGCTATTGTGTAATAAAAAACATTTGGGCTGCAGATATCCGCTGTTTCTGGTCTATTATGGGATAAACAGACTGGCTTGCTGCCTGCTGTGGCTTTTGCACGGGAAAAAAGAACTGGTGCGGGCAACATGGCGGGGAATCAGGGATTATCAGAGGCATATATTTGGGAAATCACGATATTACGGGTAACCGTCAGATGGACAAGATACCGGAAACCCGGCCGTGTTTGCATTGACAGAGTGAGTGTGCTATGATGAGAAAAGATTTGAAGTTATTATAGAACAGAGGTTATTGGAGAGTATATGCGGGGATATTATATTCATTTTGATGCCAAGGCAACACCCGGAGTAGCGAAGAAGATTGCTATGCAGATGAGGGAGTTTGAAAGAACTTTTGAAATGCATGAAATTGATGTGAAAGCAGTCCGTGTATCTGCAGTAACGAGGCTGGCAAGGCTTTTGCCGGGAGGATATATACAGCGGGAATACGGTGCCGCTTTGCTCCGCTTAGAGTCTTCGGACTTTGTATATATTCGCAGAACGACGGCAGACAGAGCCTTTGTACGCTTTCTGCGCGAAATAAAACAGAAATTTCCGAAGTGTAAGATACTTATAGAATTATTTACCTATCCTTATGATAAAGATGAGTTTGCCAGATGGAATACCTTTCCATATTATTTGAAGGATAAATTCAACCGGGGCAAATTGCATCGATATGTAGATAGGTTTGTCACATATTCTGAGGATGAGAAGATCTTTGGAGTAGAGACCATTTGCACCATGAACGGCATAGATGTGGCGGACACCAAACCGGTTTGCCCTGATTCAGACCGGACGGGGGAAGGGATTCATATGATAGCCGTTGCCTATATGCAGGCGCATCACGGCTATGAGAGGATGATTCAGGGACTCGCGGATTATTATGAAAAAGGCGGAGACCGCAATGTTGTTTTGCATTTGGTGGGAGACGGACCAGAGAAAAAAAGCTATGAAGAATTGGTACAGCGGTCTAAGCTGGATGCACACGTGAAGTTTTATCCGTCTACACAGGGGGAAGCATTGGACAAGCTGTATAATCAGGCAGATATGGCGGTATCTTCTTTAGGGTGTTATAAAAGAGGAATCAACCGGCTGAGTGCGTTAAAGACACGGGAATGCCTGGCCAAGGGATTGCCGATGATTACGGGATGTGATATCGATGTCCTTGCAGGAACGGAGTATCCTTATTATTGTCAGTTCCCGAATGATGCAAGTCCTATAGAGATAGAGCGGATTGTCGGATTTTATGATGAAATCATTTGCACCAAAGACAGAACAGAGCTGGTTCATGAGATTCGTGATTTTGCTTACAAGACGGTAGATATGTCGGCTGCCATGAAGCCGATTGTAGATTATGTTATTCATGATGCAGGGTAATCTATGTATATATAGCAAACTCAGCAATTGCGGAACTTCTTCCCGGTTATTGAAACTACACGATTGGCGCAAGGTTTAGATGAGTTTCGTAATTACCTGACAACAGACTTAATTTTGGGAATGGGAAAATGGATAAAAGAATAATTATGCATATTGTGGGCAACAGACCGCAGTTTATCAAGCTGGCGCCTGTGTCCCGTGAAATCAGAAAAAGAGGATATCAGGAAGTTATCATTCATACAGGACAGCATTTTGATGCGAATATGTCGGATATTTTTTTTGAGGAGCTGGATATTCCCAAGCCTGATGCCAATCTGCATATTTCCGGAGGCAGCCATACGGACATGACGGCCAGAATGATGCTTGCACTTGAGAAAGCGCTGATAGAATATAACCCGTCAGTGGTGGTATTATATGGAGACACCAATTCCACATTGGCAGCAGCCCTGACGGCACGCAAGTTAAATCTGCGTATTGCGCATGTGGAGGCGGGACCCCGAACCGGTTCCTGGACCAATCCGGAGGAAACCAACAGGATCGTCGTAGACCGGATTTCGGATATGCTGTTTGCGCCGGACCAGATATCCATGGATAATCTGGCGCGGGAAGGATTGGCGGAGAAAGCCTGCTTTACAGGGGATGTTATGTATGACAGCTTCCTGTACTGCCTGCGGAAGATTGATGCGCAGGCAGTCCTGAGGAAATATCAGATAAAGAAGAAACATTATGTGCTGATGACATGGCACAGGCAGGAAAATACTTCGGACAAGATCAGAATGGAGCAGATACTCAGGATAATAGAAAAAATAAACTTCCCTGTGTTATATCCTATGCATCCGCGGACGCGCAAAATGCTGGAGGAATATGATCTGCTCAGCCGCGCAGAACAGATAGAGAATCTGCAGATTATTGAGCCGGTAGGCTATCAGGAGATGGTGGCGTTGTCCTCTAACTGCCGTTTTATTTTGACGGATTCCGGCGGATTATCCAAGGAATCCTTCTATGCGGGTGTGAAGTGTCTGTTTATGATGAACAGTGGCGTAAGTGTGTGGTCTGATTTGGAGAGAAGCCGTTTATTGATTCATGTGCCGGATGAAAACAGTATCACGGAAGAGCTTTTGGAAGAATGCAGTCAGCAGCCGGATGGTGATAAGCCGCTTTTCTACGGGGACGGTAATGCTGCCGCTAAGATTGTTGATGCGTTGGAAAAAGGATGGCAAAGTGAAGAAGCATAGTATCAATACTGATGAGATTATATCTTTTTTGGAAAAAGAGGAAATAGATTTTACTTTTTATGGAGAGACAGAACAGATCACGGGTTTTTCTTCCATCTATCATTATGAAGCAGATACGATCACCTGGCTGAAAAATTACGGGCGGTTTAGTCAAATGGAACAGAGACCGCCGCAGGTGGCGCTTCTTGTGGCAGTTAAGGAAGTATGGGAGGAAGGCGGCTTTGACAATGTCATTGTGTGCGATAATCCGAAATATGTTTTTTACCGTATCCTAACGGAATTCTTCTATGAAGAAAGAGAAACTCTCTCTGAGGGCAGCGCAGTGCATCCAACCGCGCAGTTGGGGAAAAACGTGCAGATTGGCAGTCATTGTGTGATTGAAAAAGATGTAGTCATTGGCGCCGGCACCAGAATTTATCACAATGTGACGATTCGGGAGGGAACCCGCATTGGTGCGGACTGCGTAATCAAGTCCGGTACGGTTATCGGCGAAGAAGGTTATGGCTTGTGCGATTGTGAGAATGGTTTTTATCATGTGCCTCACTTCGGCAATGTTGTGATTGGCGACCGGGTAGAAGTGGGGGCCAACTGCTGTATTGACAGAGGCACCATGTCAGATACGATGATCGGAGACGGCTGCAAAATAGGAAATTTATGTAACGTAGCCCATAATGTGAAGCTCGGCAGAAATGTGCGGTTAGTGGTAGGCGTTAATATTGCAGGCAGCGCTATCATCGAAGAAGGGGTGTATGTAGCGCCGGGCGGTGTGATTAACAATCAGGTTAAGATCGGCAAAAACAGCCTGGTCGGCATTGGCGCAGTGGCGCTTGGCAGCATAGAAGAAAATAAAGTAGTGGTCGGCGTGCCCGCGAAAACGCTGCGGGAAGCAGGGCATGATGAATTGTAGGATAGTTACAAAATGAACTTCACAGAATAACAGTAAAGTGCAGATGGAGTAAAGACGATGGAATTTACGTATAATGCGTATGAAAAAATATTGGAAACGCTGATGGAGAAGAAGTATGTCTTCCGGGACTATTTAAACTGGAAGAGTGCGGAGCGCAGCGTTATCCTGCGGCATGATGTGGATATCAGTCTTCCGAAAGCTGTGGAAATGTCTGTCCTGGAGAAGCGTGTATGCAATGGAGGAGAGGCTACTTATTTTTTGCTTCTTTCCACTGAATTTTATAATGTGGCTTCATTACAGTCGCGAAGGGATATTGACAAGATAATTGAAAACGGCGGACAGATCGGTCTGCATTTCGATGAGGTACGATATGAAATCGACAGCAGGGATGGCATGGTGGATTATGTTATGCACGAGATTGATCTGTTGTCCAAAATACTGGATTATCCGGTCAAAACCGTATCTATGCACAGACCGTCAAAGTTATTTCTTGAGTCGGATATGGAATTTCCGGGTATCTGTAACTGCTATGCCAATTGTTTCTTCAAGGATATGAAATACGTATCAGATTCCAGAAGACGCTGGAGAGAGGATGTGGATTCTATTGTATCTGAGGCAAGATATGAAAGGTTGAATCTGCTGACCCATCCGGTGTGGTATAATCATAAGGAAGATGCCGGTATCAGAGAGGCGCTTCTGCGCACGATGAAGGAAGCGCAGCTTGCTTATTATGATAATCTGAATGATAATATTACGAACTTATCTGAGGTTATTACAAGAAAAGAGATAGAGAGGAAGACAGAGCTTTGAAATACGCGTTAATCGGATGTGGAAGAATATCACCAAATCATATCGTAGCAGCACAGAAAAACAATTTGGAAATTGTCGCAATCTGTGATTTGGAACAGCACAATATGCGGGATAAAGTAGTAAAGTTCAAGCTCCCGCCCACAGTCAAGTGCTACACGGATTATCAAGAAATGCTGGCAAATGAGAAGCCGGAGCTTGTGGCTATAACAACAGAGAGCGGGAAACATGCGCAGATCGCGGTGGACTGTATGACCATAGGACATGCCAATCTGATTATTGAAAAGCCGATTGCACTTTCGCTTGCGGATGCGGACTTGATTATTGAGACGGCAAAAAGAGAGAATCTGAAGGTCTGCGCCTGCCATCAGAACCGTTTCAATAAATCCATCCAAAAGATTCGGGAAGCGGTTGAAATGGAACGCTTCGGCAGAATGTTCCACGGTACGGCGCATATCCGGTGGGCGAGAGATTATGAATATTATTCCAGAGCCAAATGGCGCGGCACATGGGAGCAGGACGGCGGCGCACTGATGAATCAGTGTATTCATAACATTGATCTGCTGCGTTGGATGATGGGAGACGAAATTGATTGTGTTATGGGCATGACAGACAGGCTGAAACACAATTATATTGAGACGGAGGATCTGGGAATCGCTATTATTAAGTTTAAGAATGGAGCCTATGGTATTGTGGAAGGAACTACCAATGTATATCCCTCCAATCTGGAAGAAACATTGTATCTGTTTGGGGAAAAGGGTACCGTTAAAGCAGGGGGCAGTTCCGTCAACATTATTGAGGAATGGCGTTTTGCGGATGTGCTGGATGATCCGGAGGAAGTCAAAGCACAGTTCCATGAGAATCCACCCAATGTGTACGGATATGGGCACACACCTCTGTATGCCGATGTGATTGCGGCTATTGAAGAAGACAGGCCGCCTTATGTGGATGCAGAGGCAGGCAAGAGAGCATTGGAGCTTGTGCTCGCAATTTATCAGTCTGCGGCAACAGGGGAAGCAGTGAAGCTGCCTATGGATAGCTGTGCAACGATAGATTTTAAGGGCAGATTTTAGGAAAGGCATGGTGTTTGATATGTCCTGTTTTGTGCATGAGAGCAGTTATATAGATGATGATGTGGTAATAGGGGACGGTACGAAGATATGGCATTTCTGTCATGTGCAGTCCGGCGCTGTAATAGGCAAAGATTGTTCTCTTGGACAGAATGTAAATATCTCTAACCGTGTCATCATCGGAGACAGGGTTAAGATACAGAATAATGTGTCCGTGTATGAAGGAGTAGAATTAGAGGATGGAGTCTTTTGCGGGCCGTCTTGTGTTTTTACTAACGATCTGACGCCCAGAGCAGAATTTCCCAAAGGACACGAAAATTACAAAAAAACCATTGTCAGACATGGGGCAAGCATTGGCGCCAACGCTACGGTGGTCTGCGGACATGAAGTGGGAGAGTATGCCATGATAGCGGCGGGAGCGGTTGTGACAAAGAATGTGGAACCCCACGCCCTGATGGCAGGAGTACCGGCAATAAGAATCGGCTGGGTTTGCAAATGCGGCAGTGTATTGACAGAAGAATTGCAATGCCCGGTATGTGGACAAAGCTATGAGAACAAGCTTAAGAGAACCTCGAATTAAAGAATAGGAAGGGCAAGATTGCAGCATCGTATTTGGCGAGAGAGCAGCAAGCCGTACGGTGATGTGATAATAAGGAGAAAGTATCAGGATATGGAATTTCGTGATTTAAAGGAACAGTACAAGCAGAATAAAGAAGCAATAGACCGTGCCATTGCGGACGTCATCGGCAGCACACACTTTATCAGCGGTCCGCAGGTGGAGGAGCTGGAGCGGCAGCTTGCGGAATATGTGGGCGTTAAGCATTGTATTACCTGCGGAAACGGGACGGATGCACTTTTGCTTGCACTCATGGCATGGAATATCGGAGCCGGAGATTTGGTTTTTGTACCGGACTTTACGTTCTTCTCTTCGGCAGAGGTGATTGCCGCAGTGGGAGCAACACCTGTTTTTGTAGATGTAGATTACGATACCTTCAATATGGATGTGGAAAGTCTGAAACGCGCGATAGCGGCGGTTGACGAGAAAGACCGTTACCGTATGAAGGCGGTTATTGCGGTTGATTTATTCGGACAGCCCGCAAAGCTTGATGAGATCAGAGCGGTTGCAGCAGAGAATCATATGCTTCTTCTGGAAGACGGCGCACAGGGCTTTGGCGGAGAACTGAATGGGAAGAAAGCGTGCAGCTTCGGAGATATCTCAATCACGTCCTTCTTCCCGGCGAAGCCTCTTGGATGTTACGGGGACGGCGGCGCAGTTTTTACAGACGACGACGGCTGGGCGGAGCTGATCAGATCGCTGCGGGTACACGGAAAAGGCACAGATAAATACGATAACGTAAGAATCGGTATAAACTCCCGTCTGGATACGCTGCAGGCGGCTGTTTTGATAGAAAAGTTAAAGATTTTCAGGGAGTATGAACTTGAACAGTGTGATAAAGTGGCAAAGCTATATGACAGCAGATTAAAAGGCGTAGTGCATACGCCGACAGTACTTTCCGGCATGCGTTCCGGTTGGGCGCAGTACACAGTGAAATTCGAAAATAGGGAAACGAGAGATAAGGTTATGGCAGCGCTAAAGGAACACGGTGTTCCGACGGCGGTATATTATGAGAAACCGATGCATCTGCAGAAGGCTTTTGAGAATGTGCCATCGGATGCGGAGGAATTGCAAGTCAGTACGAAGCTGCGTGATGTGGTGCTGTCACTGCCGATGCATCCCTATTTAAAAGAAGAGACGATTGCACAAATATGTGATATGATTAAAGAAGCGGTGACAGATATGCCTTGAGAACAGGATTGCATTTGAAATTCAGACGGCATGGTTTGTGTGGTAAACTGCTTCAGAATGGACGAATATCATGAAAAGAAAACTGTATCTGATTACCAAGACATTTCCCCATGAGGGCGGAGAAACAGCATTTTTATCCCCGGAGTTTCCGTATCTGGAACAGAATTTCGATGTGACAGTTATTACTACGGAACAGACAGAAGAAGGGAAACGGATGGAATCAGAAATCAGCATTACTCCGCAAGTACATCTCTTGGATAAATTATCAGGACTGTTACGGTTTCTTGGCAATGCTGATGCATGGAGAGAGTTTGCTGATATTATGCGATCCGGGCATGACAGACTGGCTCAGATCTACAGAGGTCTGATGTTCGGGACAGCCGCAGAAAATTTTTACAGACGGCTGCGCCAAGAGACGGATATGTGTCGGGAGACGGATGCCATTTATTATTTTTACTGGGCAGATTACAAGTGTTTCGGTCTGACGATGCACCGTAGGAAATATCCGCATATTCATATCGTTGCCAGAACTCATGGCTATGAGTTATATGATGAGAGGGAGATATATGGCAGGCAGTTTTTTAAGCCGCAAATGGACAGAGGGCTTGATCGGCTTGTCTTTGTATCGGAGTACGGCAAAAACTATTATCTGAACAGATATCACAAAAAGGACGGCGCCAAATATCCGCTTCATCGTCTGGGTATCAGAAAACATACAGACAAGGCGCCATGGGTTGCGAGAGATCAGGAATTTGTGCTTGTCAGTTGTTCCAATGTCATAGATATTAAACGAATTGATTTGATTATAGATGGTCTGGCACTGGTAGACGAGCCTGTCAGATGGATTCATATAGGAGACGGCGTCTTAAAAGAAAGCTTGTATGCAAAAGCGCAGGAGGTTTTGGCACAGAAAGAAAATATTGCTTATGAATGGAAAGGCGCTTTGCCAAACCACGCCGTGATGGAATTTTACAGGCAGCAGCCGGTGCACTGCTTTATCACCACAACTTCTACAGAGGGCGGGAATCCTGTATCCATACAAGAGGCATTATCTTATGGAATACCCGTTATCGGCACGAAGGTCAGCGATATTCCTTTTATGGTAGAAGGAAACGGGATTCTCCTTAATGAAAATCCTAGTCCGGAAGAGGTAGCCGGAGCGGTCAGCAGGATGTGCCGGATGGAAGAGGATGCATATGATGATTTGCGTGAAAAGGCATATCAGAAATTTATAAGCGCCTATGATGCGGACAAGCTTCATCCTGAGATGATGAGGGAACTTTTGGAGCTTTGCCTTGGCTGCAGGGAGTGATTTGCTCTGCAGTTATGAAATGGAGAAGCGTATTGAGATAATACATCGGAATGGACGATTTATATGGATGTAAAAGAGAAATTACGAGGCTGGCTCGCAGCCGGAAATCTAAATATAGAATGTCTGGGAATGTGTCAAAAATTGGGAGAGTGCGTGGAACAGTACAGCAATCTGCCCGACAAATTTCCGGAGGATCAGATTTTTTTCAATCAGGAGAAGCAGATTTGTTTTTTGAACGGATATGTGTATAACAAGGCAGAGTTCTTAAAACCGGAGCTTGGAAACGACTGGCCGTCATCTTTTGCTGCATCGCTCAGGCAGGATGCGAAAGAACATTTTCAGAAGCTGCGGGGCGCTTTCTGCGGTTATACTTATGATAAAGACAAAAAAGAGACGCTGATTTATACGGATCATACGTCTAATAAGGCTGTTTATTACTATGCAGACGGCGATAAATGGATCGTATCTAATTACGTGGATTTTATGGTACGCGTTCTGCGGGCAAACGGAATCGCTTATCATTTTAATCCCACAGCAGCCAAGTATATGCTGACCTATGGGTATATGCTGGATGACAGCACTTATGTAGAAGAAATCCACAGGCTGATGCCGGGATGCTATGGCGTGATAAAAGATGAAGAAATTACTGTCACACAATACTATAAATTAGAATGTCACGAGCAGCAGATGACGGAAGAAGAGGCATTGGAGAAGCTGGATCAGGCGTTCCGTCAGGCGATTGCGCGTGAATTTGATAAAGATAAGGAATACGGATACCGGCATTTGGTAGATTTAAGCGCCGGACTGGACAGCCGTATGGTGTGCTTCGCGGCGCATGATATGGGATATACGGAACAGATGAATATTTCCTACAGTAAATTGGGATATCGGGATGATATCATCTCAGGTAAGATGGCAAGATATCTTGGGCATGAATACCTGTTTAAATCTCTGGATGATATCAGATGGATGTATGATATTGATGAAATGACGCTTAAAAATAACGGGGCGGCGATCTGTCTTGGCATGACAGGGGGCAACCGGATGCTTAAGTCAATCAATATGGAGCATTATGGTATTGAGCATACGGGTATTATTGGCGGTCCCACTATGGCAAGTTACTATAGGGATAAAAATCTGGCTTATGGCAGACCGCGGTATGGTTTAAATACTTATTCTACAAGGCTGCATTACAGTTTCGATGAGAAGTTACTTGATAATTATGAGACGCAGGAGGCTTTTGCGATGAATACCAGAGGGCTTCTGGGTATGCAGGTTTCCTATATGACCCGTCAGAACTATATCGAGACTTCCTCTCCCTTTGCGGATGTGGACATGCTTGAGACCGCCTTCTCCATTCCTTTTGAGTACCGCAAGGATGACAGACTGTATTTGAAATGGATCGAGACAAAATATCCCGATGCGGCAAAGTTCGGCTGGGAGAAATGGGGCGGCGTGAAGCCGAAAAAGAGCCATATCTTTTTAAGAAAGTTAAAAACAACACAAAGGCTGCTGCATGGATATCTGTGCAGTCTGTTTCATGTGGCGGATCCGGATTCCATGAATCCTATGGATTATTGGTATAATAATGATGAGCAGATCAGAATTTATCTGAATGAAATGTATGAAGCGCGTATCGGAAACGATGTGTTGCCCAAGGGACTTGCAGAGGATATGAAATTACTGTATCAAACAGGGAATTTTATTGATAAGTGTCTGGTTTTGACGGTATTGAGCGCAGTACACTTATATTTCGACTAATAAGATATATGGTTTCAAAGTAAAGATTAGATTTGAATGGTTCTTCTTAGTATTTATGAATGGATGCGGTATCGCAGATGAGGCTGTGGCGGCAGTAGGCAAGCAGCGATACGCAGGCTGAGAAAGGAGCATGATCATAGAGATGAAAAAGCAAGTACAAGAGGTTGATTTTCTTATTATCTATGAGCACAAGGTAAGAGAACTTGAGAATATGTGCCTCATCAAATATGAGTTGGAGAGAAGAGGCTACACAGTCGTTATTAAGCATATTGAGGATCAGGAGGCGTTAGAGGCAGTAAAACCGATCTATCATGCCAAGGTGGTTACAACCATGGCATGTTATCAGAATGCTTCTTTAGAGTGGCACACCAAAGATTTCGTGGCATTTGACAAAGTCATTGATATGCAGTGGGAAAATATTGTGTACCCTAAAGATGAGAAGGCGGGTGTCTTTAAGAATTATACAGGCATCGGAAGAGAAGTGGTCAGAGTATCCTGGGGAGAGGCAAACAAGAAAAGACTGTTGGAGTCGGCGCATATGGACCCGAAGAATATTAAAGTAGTGGGCCATGTGGGGATGGACTTTTTAAGAGATGAATTAAAGGGATATTATCTGGGCAGAGAAGAGCTTTTTAAAGAATATGGTTTGCCTGCGGATAAAAAGGTACTGCTGTTCGCATCTCCTTTCTACGCCGACAACCTGTCAGAAGAGTATATTGCCGGTATGTGCAGGAAGCACGGGGATGACTGGCGTGATTATTACGATTTCATGATGAAATCCGAGAAGACAATTCTTGAATGGATGGAGAAGCTTTGCAACAGCAGGGATGATGTTCTGGTAATTTACAGACCTCATCCGGGACATATCGGTAAACATATGTCGGAAGTGGCGGCAAGATGTGATAACTTTAAGGTGATCAGTGACCGCTCTGTTAAGCAGTGGATTGTGATAAGTGATATTGTGTATACAGGTAACAGTTCCACGATTGTGGAAGCGTTTTTTGCGGGGAAAATGTGCCATCTGCTGTTCCCATATGAGACAACAGAAGGGTTTGAACTGAAACTGGTCAGCGCAGGCAGGAAGATAAGGACTTATGAAGAATTCCTGCAGACCGTGCAGGAAGAAAACGCAGTCTTTCCCATTGAAAAAGAAGCTATCAATGAAATTTATCTGGTAGATGAAAAAGTGCCAAGTTACGTAAAATTTGCGGATATGGCGGAGGAAGTGCTGAAAGATCCGTCTTATGCCCTGACAAAGGAACAATTGTCTTCTTATCGAAGAAAACAGCCCTTTGCGGTCAGAATGCAGAAGAAGCTTCAGCGTTGGGACTGGTTCTATGACAGGTATAAGAAAGCCCTTGCGGATGAAAACTGTCATAATAAGTGGATTGTAAAGCAAAGAGCATTACGGAACCAGAAAGCAGAGGCGCATAAGCGGTTTGCAATCGAAAGTACATCTGAGGAAGAGATTAGTGCGATCATCGCGAAGATTGCGGCGCAGTTAGATCATAGTTAATTCAACGGAGGAAAATAGTATGAGCGACAAAATTACAGCAGTTGTACCGGTAAAGGGAAGCAGTTCCAGACTACCAAACAAAAACATATTACCATTCGGAGATTCCAATTTATTACAGCACAAAATCGAGCAGTTAAAGCAGGTCAGGGGACTTCATGAGATTATTGTATCTTCTGATTCCGACGAGATGCTTGCAATCGGGGAGAAATGCGGTGTTAAGGCGATTAAGAGACCGATTCAGTATGCCAATGAGTCCGTGCCTTTCGGTATGTTCTTAGAGTATGTGTGTGATATCATTGAAGGCGACCATTTAATGTGGGCTTGCGCCACATCGCCTTGTGTAGAGCCGTATCTGTATGAGAAGGCAATAAAGACTTACTTCGAGAAATTGCAGGAAGGATATGATTCTTTGGTTACCTGTTCTCCTTATCAGACGTATTTGATGGACGAGAATGGCCCGTTGAACTTCAAGATGGGATTGGAACATAAGAATTCCGAACAGCTTCCGCTGTTATATCATTTTACGAATGGTATTGACTTGGCGCCCAGGGATAAGGTCAGGGAGTGGCATTACAACTATGGTCCGAAATATTACAAGCTGCTTGTGAATAAAAGAGAAGCGGCGGATATTGATGATGTATATGATTATGAGATGGCTAAGATTTTATATGCGATGAAAGACCCTAAGCCTACGGTGTAAAAATGTGAGGGAAAGGAAGAAAGTGACGCGTATGGCAAATATCAGGCTACTGGACTGTACCCTTCGTGATGGCGGTTATATCAATGACTGGAACTTCGGTAAGCACACCATTCGGGATATATTGAAGAAATTGATTGAATCCGGCGTAGACTATGTGGAAGTGGGATTTCTGCGGGATTGTGAATATGAACCGGACAAGTCTCTTTTTAATAACTGCGCGGAAATTGCGAAGATACTTCCGGAAAACAGAGGTAAAACCAAGTTCACGGCAATGGCGCTGCACAATAGATATAGTGTAGACAAGCTGGAGCCATACGATGGCAAAACCATTGACGCCATCCGGGTAACTTTCCATGATTATGACATTGATGAAGGTCTTGCTTATATTCGTAAGGTAAAAGAAAAAGGCTATAAGGTGTTTGTAAATCCTATCAATATCATGGGCTATTCGGACGAGATGATTCTACAGCTTTTGACAAAGGTCAATGAGCTGCATCCTTATGCATTCTCCATTGTAGATACCTTTGGTTCCATGATGAAGGATGATTTGCTTCGGATCTATTCTTTGGTTGAACATAACTTAAGCAAAGATATTGTGATCGGTCTGCATTTGCATGAGAACCTTGCTTTATCTTATTCACTGGCGCAGGATTTTATTAACATGAAAGCAAGCGACAGAGAGTGCGTAATCGATGCATCCATGTTAGGTATGGGACGTTCTCCGGGCAACTTGTGTATGGAACTGATTATGGACTATATGAATAAAAGACAGTCCGGTCACTATGATGTAAATCCGGTGCTGGACGGTATCGATGACCATATTGCCCGCCTTAAGAAGATAGAGCCATGGGGGTATAATACCGCCTATGCGATTTCGGCAAAATATAATCTGCATCGTAATTATGCGGAGTTTTTGTTAGATAAGGGACGTCTTCGTGCAAAGCAGATCAACCAGATTTTGGGCAGTGTTGAGGCGGGTAAGAAGACTGCCTATGATGAAGCTTATATTGAGAAGCTGTATCAGGATTTCCAGAATAATGCTATAGATGATGCGCAGGTATTGCAGCAATTATCTCAGGAACTGGCGCATAAGAACTGTCTGATACTTGCGCCGGGCGCAAGTATTTTGGAAGAAAAGGATAAAGTGGCGGCTTATATTGAGAAAGAAAGACCTGTTGTTTTGTCTGCCAATTTCGTGCCGGACGGCTATCATGCGGATTATGTGTTTTGCTGTAATGCGGTGCGGTTAGAGACGATTCTGGGCAAGAAAAATCTCCCTAAGCTGGTGATTACCTCCAATCTTATTGATATGTGTGAGGAGGAAATGAGGCAGGAGAGAGGGCATGTGGCGGAAATGCTGGGTGTCAATTACATGGATCTTAGTTTCAGAGACAATGAACCATCGGACAACAGCGTCATTATGCTGCTTCGTTTATTGAAGAAACTGGAAGTAGGGCGTGTTGCTTTAGCCGGATTCGATGGGTATCAGGCAGATCACAAGGCAAATTATGTAGCCGATTATATGGCAAGCCAGCATACCAAGGGTGAAGAAGAAAATAAGAAGATTAAGGGTTATATGGAGCAACTGGAGAAACAGATGGAGATCCGGTATCTGACGAAATCCCTTTAT
>CAZPSD010000052.1:0-16234 GCA_964589055.1 uncultured Bacteroides sp. | reverse complement strand
GATATTTCCGGTCTTAAGCAGGTATGAACCGCTTAAGGCCTCTGTATCGGATATATTTAATATTTAGCGGTTATTTTACACTTTTTCACATAAATCACTTATTGTATGCAGCCTGCGACACCGTAATATTTTCACCGTCAGATTCTACAACAACATTCCCATCGACAGTATCGTATACCTTACATCCATATTTGTCCAAGAGATCAAGTGTCTCCGCTTCCAGCTTCCTGCGCCCCTGCCCTGCCGTAAGAACTGCCCATGCCGGTCTGGCGCACTCCACCAGATCATCCAGCTTCTTATGAAAATCACCGTGATGCGGCATCTTGATCAGATCATAATGTTCCTCTCCCGGCTCGGTCTTAAGGAATTCCCCTGTACGCTTCTTCATAGCATCACCCATCAGCAGGAAACGGTTCTCTCCGTATGTCACTGCCGTGATTAGGGAATAATTATTGTCATCCTCATATTCCTTCTGTTCCGGTACACTGACATAAACTTCCGCTCCCGCTATCGCAAAGCTGTAATCCTCTTGCAGCTTCATACTTTCTGTCCCGGAATTCTCAAGTACATCCATCAGTGCCGCATAGTACACAGAATCCTCTTCATAATCCGGCATCAGTACGCAACCCACTTCATAAGTGCTGATCAGATCCGCCGCGCTGCCGATATGGTCTTTATCGAAATGACTAAGGATCATATAATCAATGGCTGTGATTCCGTTTCCCTCCAGAAAAGAGCAGATATTCTCATAATCGTCCGCATCTGCCGTGTCATTCATGATCACGCCATCCCCTAAATCCATGATAATACAATCCGACTTACCGGTGTCCAGAAAAGTCATCCGTAAATGCCCGCTCCCATCCTGCTGCCTCTGCGCTTCCGAAGAAACGGCGGATTCTTCCGACACATCTGTGCGGGAGACGCAGCCTGTAACCGTGAGCAGTATGCTGATTATTACCATTATACAGATATCAATGGACAGCTTTCTATTCCTTGCGTATCTTCCGGGCATATTATTTCCCTTCCTGTTAACTGTTATATTTCAGAACCATTTGCTTTCCGGTATGATTATTTTTCAATATCATTACCTTTCACATTTTATAATTGAATCTATTATATAACATGTCCAAATATTCCGGTCAATATAATAAAAAAATTCAAATTCAAATTGCCCTACCATCTTCATCTTGCCGTCAGTTTTAATACGATATTGCTTTAGGTGAAAACTTATCCGTTTATGTTTTCTTTATTTCTTACCCACCAGCAGGGCAGACCCCTGAAGCGCCAGCAATTTTGCTTCTTTGAAACTCATGAATAATCCGCTTGTGGTATCGATCAGACGCACCTCTGCATATCCCTGACTTCTCAGTTCATTCACAAACCTCTTCATATCTCCGTAGCGGGCAGGCGACATAATATCATGAATGGCAAATGCTGAAAATTGTAACAGTTCAGCCATGCAGAAACGATTGTGCAATATGTCCTTAGTGAGCAAGCTCCCATGGTCATATTGCACAATCATTTCTGCATGGCTGAACTGTTACTGAAAATTGACATTAAAATACGGGCAGAAGCATCACACCTCCGCCCGTCATATATTTTATATAATATTCCCGAAAAATGCCCCCGGTGTCTTTCCCCGTTATAAAGTATTAGATGAAAACAAAGATTTCACATGATCAATCTCAGCCTGTGTCGCTTTTGCCGCCGGCACATAGTAGGATTTCTCACGCGCGATCTGATACAATTCTTCCTGTGACTGCTCACAGGCATTTCTAAACTGCTTTAAAGTCTGCTTTAATTCCTTGTTTTCCGTCTGTGCGATCATCTCTCCGAAACGCACCAATTCACCGTTGATCCCTGTCAGGGTATCTGCTACCATTGTCTTTTCTTCCATCTGCATCGTTTTATGCTCCTTCCAATTTTACATGTTTTTCCGTGTAATCTGCACATCTTCATACAGCCCACATTTTGCATTCCATAACCGCCTTCTGTTACTGCAAAAACTCCATAAGCTGCTGCTTATTCTGCATGGCGGTCTGTGCGCCTTTTTCAAAAAACTGCTTTACCGTCATATCGGATGCGCACTGCGCGTATTCCTTCATCTTGCAATGTGACACGTCATACCCGCCCATAAGGTGACGAAGATTCTGTAAGTCTAATTCCGATAAGTTTGCCATAGTATTACCTCCTGATAAATTTGATAAAGCAACGGATGTCCCGCCCTGCGAACCATCCTGATGCTAAAAAATGATTGTCCTAAACAGTATTGGTTTTTGGACAATCATTTATACATGTATCAAATGAAATTTCTTAGCAAAATGAACCAGCATGGTTCCTTTGGGAAAGGCTTTTAGTTCCGCCTCACTCACGCCGCCTGTCAGCAAGAGCACCACAAAATACACACAGACCGCTATTCCAATGGCAATTAAAAGCGCCAGCCTGCTGATCGGAATTAAGTGATACAATCCGTGGTATATGCCGTATGCCGCAGCGCCCATGACAAGCGCCGCAAATCCGGGCTTTAAAAATATTTTTATAAAATTAAGCTTATACTTTAAATGCTTCCTTACCGACCATTGATTCAGCAGGCACATAACCAGCGAATATATGATGTTGGCGCAAGCCAAAGCATAAGTATCCAGATTCGTATAAAGAAGCAGCGCAATCAGTCCCGCTACCTGTACCGCCAGCGCGATCACCGCATGGATAACAGGTGTATTAACTTTGCCGATTCCCTGCAATACGGCGTTCGTCAGCGTAGATAAACCATACAGCACAACCGTAACCGACAACGCTGCCAACAGCCCTGATGCCATGTCCAGAGAATCCTTCTGCGGAAAAATAAACTGCATGATCGGCTTTGCCAGCACCGCCATACCCATCATCGCCGGTATCGATACGAGCATCGTGATCTGAATGGCTTTCGTAACCTGTTCTCTGGTACGGCCAAATTCTTTACGCACAAACGTGGTAGAAACGTTCGGAATCGTGGCGGAAGACATGGCAGATGCAATCGCAATGGGAATATTTACCACGGCAACTGCCTGGGTGGAGAAAATCCCGTAATGATTACCGTACAATACAGTATCTATCTGCTTGTAATCCATCACATAGTAATAAATATACATATTTACCACGGTGGAGCAATTATAAATAAATGTGCTCAAAATAAAAGGGGTAACGACCGTGAAAATAACCTTTAAAATCTCTCCGTAACTTTCTTCATGACCTGACCGGTCCCGTTTCATTCTCTTATGAATCATTTTACGGTTCAGCATATACATGCCAAACATAAACAGGAGTCCCGTCAAAACGCCCGCTCCGGTACCTAACGCGCTGCCCGCGGAACCATAGACCGCCTGCGTAGTGGAATCCTGCGATGCCACAGAACGGATCAGCAGATATGCCGCCAGAATACTGATCACTGCATTCATAATCTGCTCTAATATCTGGGAAAGGGACGTATGCACCATGGAACGGTGTGCCTGAAAATATCCACGCAGCACTCCTAAAAAACCCGAAAAGAAAATCGTGGGGGCAAGTACCCGGAGCGCCGCTGCCGCATTCGGGTTTTTGCTGACTAAGACGGGAGCCGCCGCAAAAGTAATGATTGCGGCAATGCCGCCCACGATCAATACATAAAACAAGGCGCAATGAAATACTTTCTGGGCATTTTTATATTCCTTAAATGCCAGACGCTGCGCAATGACCTTGGAAATCGCAGACGGTATACTGTAAGAAGAAATCAGGAGAATGATCGTATAGATATTGACCGCAGCGCTATAGTAATTATTCCCTTCCAGTCCGATGATACTCAAAAGAGGACTGCGATAAATCAGGCTGATGACTTTAACGATCATTCCTGCAGCTGCCAGAATGCCCGCCTGAAATACAAAACTGTTTGTTTTGTTGGGTTGCTTTGAACCGTTTCCCATACCTTTGTCCTCCTTTCTTTCGTATTTCCGCAAAAATACCCGCCTGCGCACTTCATTTCACCGGGCACAGATACACCGACAAAACGGAAATAATCCTATTCCGGATTATTTCCGTTTCATGAATATCCTTTTACACCTCTTTAACCAATCAGCCAGTCATACATCTCCTGATATTTCCTCGCCGATACATGCCACGAAAAATCTGCTGCCATAGCCCTGTCAATAATCTTATTCCACTCACGTTTCTTATCATAATAAATATGTTCTGCATAGCGGATCGTTCCAAGCATTTCATGTGCATTGTAATTGGTAAAGCTAAATCCGGTACCCACACTTTCATATTCATTATACGGCTGCACAGTATCCTTCAAACCACCAGTCTCTCTCACAATCGGCACCGTACCATACCGAAGCGACATAAGCTGGCTTAATCCACAAGGCTCAAATAAGGACGGCATCAGAAACGCATCACTTGCCGCATAAATCTTATGGGATAATGCATCGGAATAATAAATATTGGCTGATACCTTGCCGTGATATTTCCAGTCAAAGTGACGGAACATATTCTCATATTGTTCCTCCCCTGTACCCAATACCACAATCTGCACGTTATCCTGACACAATTCGTCCATGACATAGGCAATCAGGTCAAAACCTTTCTGCCCTGTCAATCTGGATACGATACCGATCATCATTGCCTTATCATCCTGATTCAACCCCAGTTCCGTCTGCAGGGCACGTTTATTTTTCACCTTTTCCTTGCGGAAATTCACTGCATTATAATTAAATTCAATATTCTCATCCGTTTCCGGATTAAACTCATCATAATCGATACCGTTTACAATACCTCTCAAGTCTCTGGCTCTGGCGCATAACAGACCGTTTAAGCCTTCCCCGTAAAAAGCCGTCTTAATCTCCTCGGCATAGGTATCACTCACAGTCGTAATGGCATCGGCATAAACCAGACCGCCTTTTAAGAGGTTGGCATCCTTATATGCTTCCAGCTTATCCGCTGTAAAGTAATAATCCGGGAGTCCCGTAATCTCCTTGACCTCTTTCACGCTCCACTTACCCTGGAATTTCAGGTTGTGGATCGTCATAACAGTCTTGATGCCTCTGTAGAAATCTCCGCCCTGAAATCTCTCTTTCAGATAAACCGGAATTAAACCTGTCTGCCAGTCATGGCAATGGATCAGGTTCGGCCTGAAACCGATTACCGGCAGGATTGACAAAGCTGCCTTGCAGAAAAATGCGTATTTCTC
The DNA here is from genome assembly GCA_964589055.1 of uncultured Bacteroides sp. Classification (GTDB taxonomy): domain Bacteria; phylum Bacillota; class Clostridia; order Lachnospirales; family Lachnospiraceae; genus UBA3282. Next base: position 11,034 of record CAZPSD010000052.1, on the reverse strand, counting down.
AATTTCAAACAGTGCGTTGTCGCCGTAAGGTTTAAATCCGCCAAAATAAGACTCGTTGTCAATGAAATAATATTTTATCCCGTCGACTTCCGCTTCCATAATGCCTACATACTCCTCTTTCCAATGGAAGTCCATATAGAAATGAGTCTTATAAATAAGCTTATCATTCATTTCCTGTTTCATACAGGTATATTTGGGAAGAATTACTCTGACATCAAAGTATTCCCGATCGATACATTTGGGCAGGGATCCCACTACATCTGCCAAACCACCCGTCTTAATAAACGGCACACCTTCCGATGCAACAAACAAAATATTTTTCATGTTAACCCTCCAAGATATATTACCTCTATCAAAGCATACCGGTACTATGTACATACACAGATCCCGTCTTAAGAATGAACCATTCTCAAATAGTAGTATACAATATTTTAGCTGGCAATAAAAGGATTATTTTGAAAATTAACGGCGGTATTGCAGACGTATCTTATCCGCAATCAGAGCAATAAATTCGGAATTTGTAGGTTTTCCTTTTCCGGTATTGATCGTGTAACCGAAAAGCGCGTCCAAAGTCTCCATTCTGCCTCTGGACCATGCCACCTCGATCGCATGGCGGATAGCACGCTCCACACGGCTTGGCGTGGTCTGATATTTTTTCGCTATGGTAGGATACAACACTTTTGTAATAGAACCAAGCATCTCCACGTCCTCTACTGACATCATAATAGCTTCTCTCAAATACTGATACCCTTTAATATGTGCAGGGACACCAATCTCATGGATCATATCTGTCACGTCTTTCTCCAGATCATGTGTTACAGGTATCTGCACCACATCCACTTCCTGCATGTCCCCTTCTTTGCTGCCTGACGGGACAGTGATCATGATCTGAAATTCCTTATTGGTACTGATCAGATTATTCAAAATCCGGTAAAACTGTTCCTGATCTCTTGATACTGTCACATTTAATGTTTCCATAGTCTTCCTCCGTTATAAAATTCCCCTTACTATTGGTTTAACCCCGGGTTGGTCTTTTCCTATTATAAACAAAGAAAACAGCCTATGGAACCTTTAGTCATCGCATTCCGCCTAGTGGGTCAGCATCTCCTCGATAAAAATTCCATATCCTCTGGTGGAATCCTGTACCAGCACATGAGTGACTGCACCTGCCAGTTTTCCGTTTTGAATGATCGGACTGCCGCTCATTCCCTGGATAATGCCTCCCGTCAGTGTCAAAAGTTTTTCATCCACTACCTGTATCACAATCCCTCGATTGATATTGCTCTGCTCCAGATTTACTTCCACAATCTCTACATCGTAAAATTCCGGTTCTCCGGTCACGGAACAAATAATCTGCGCCGGTCCTAATTCTATCTCCTGCTTGAGTGCGATCGGAATCGGCTCATAGCAGGTCTCTTCCACCACTTCTTCATCACACACACCGAAGATTCCTTCTGCAGTATTCTCTGTAATCTCGCCAATCACATTATCGCTGTCATACTCAATGTAGCCGGTCAGTTCTCCCGGCGCCCCATTGGCGCCTCTGGTGATGCCAACGATTTCTGTTTTATAAAGCACTCCCTCCTCCAGATTCATAAGCAGCGACGTGTCCACATCATTGATTCCGTGTCCCAATGCCCCAAAACTCTGATCCGTATCTTCATATGTCATAGTCCCGATACCCTGCGCATTGTCACGGATCCAGATTCCCAGCTTCCACTCTTCATTCTGATTTTGATCCGCCTTCATCATGACCTCTGTCGTCTCATTATTTCTTTTGATCGTCAACACCATATCTTCCCCATCGGATTCCTCCACCATCGTAATAAAATGCTTTTTGTTCTCGATTTTCACACCGTTTACCTGCAAAATATAATCACCTTTCTGCAAAACATATTTGGCAGGCGAAACCTGCTCGCCCTCAGCATTTTCAAACTCTCCGATTCCTACCACCAACACCCCGTTTGTCTTAACGTAAATGCCAATGGGAATCCCCGACGGAATTAACATTTTATCCTGAATAACTTCTATATCGACATTTTTATAAGGAAGAATACCAAACAGCTTCAGATCCATCTGATAAGTATCAATCTCATTGGCTTTGACCTTAACCGTATGTGCAAAATCTACATGAATACTCTCTACAGCCTCTGACATACTCTCCGCAACCTGCTCAGTTTCCCGCGTCAGAGCCGTTTCCGTAACCGAGGATACCTGTGCCGCATCTTCCTTTACTTTATAGATTTCCCCTGAAACCGGCACCTTAAAATCCAGTTCCTGCTCTACCCCCGCACGAATCTTGATCGTTGACGGAATTTTATCCCAATATATATAATAAACGGTAAAAGTAAGAGCGATGATCGCCGCCAATAATATTAAATAGAGAAAACCCCGATATTTTTTCTCCTGTTGTTTTGTCATATATAATCTGCTCAATTTATCACATCCCTCGTCTTTCCTCAGAGTAAAAAAAGGACACACACAAAGCATGTCCTTTCTAGTATGTGAAAAATCTCACATTTTAATTTAATATTGTTTTGTTTTTCTTGCCAAATCTTTCATTTCCCTTGCGTTGCTCCGCACATTTTCCGTAATGCTCGCTCCGCCAAGCATTCTGGCAAGTTCTTCAATGCTCTCTTCTTCCGCGAGCTGTCTGATGTCCGTAATGGAACGATTTTCCACCACTTTTTTTTCAATGCAAAAATGAGTGTCCGCCATGGCTGCAATCTGGGGGAGATGGGTAATACAGATCAACTGGTGTTCTCTGCCAATAATTCCCATTTTTTCTGATACTTTCCATGCCGTCTTGCCGCTGATGCCGGTATCGATCTCATCAAAGATCAGCGTTTCAATTTCGTCCTTGTCCGCAAGCACAGTCTTGAGCGCCAGCATAATGCGGGATAATTCACCCCCGCTGGCTACCTGTGCCAGTTCTTTGAGTGCCTCACCTGTATTGGTAGAGATTAGAAAGACCGCCTTATCGTATCCGTTGGCTGTAAACTGCTCCTCCGCCTTTGTAATGCGTATTTCAAATGCCACCGACTCGAAATTAAGATCAATCAGCGCCTTCTTCATTTCATTGGCTAACTTTGCTGCATTCCGGGTGCGGATGTCTGACAGTTTCGCACAAATTGTAAACGCTTCCCTTTTCAAAGTATCTGCTTTTTGCGTCAATTCCATACGATAGGCATCATAATCCCGGTATTTTGCAAGTTTTTCCTGCGCCCTCTTCTGATAATTCAATATTTCCTCTATGGAATTTCCATATTTTGACTTCAAATGATTGATTAAATCAAGACGTTTTTCTGTCTGATCGAAAAGTTCCGCATCAAACTCAAGCCCGGATAAATATTCTGCGATTCCTCTGTTATAATCATTTAACAGACTGTCAATATCCAACAGCTGTTTCTCAAATTCCCTCAAAATTTCGTCAAAGGCAGAAACATTCCGGATTTCACGCAGCGCCCGTCCGATATTACCGCCCACACCGCCTTCCTCATAATTGCACAAAGAATAGGCCGCGCTTGCCGCCTCTTTGATCTTCTGGCTGTTCACCAGCTTCTGATAGGTCTTTTCAATTTCCTCATCTTCCCCCGGCATCAGCTGTGCTTCCTCGATCTCCCCGCATTCAAATTCAGCCAGCGCACTCTCCCGTCTGCGAGTTTCCTCATCCACCGCGTTTTGGGATAACTCTTCTACCGCCTGTCTGTACTGCTGATAAATCCCCTGTAATTGCTCTTTGCAGGCAAGAACCTCCCCGCCGGCATAAGCATCCAATATTTCCAACTGTTTCGATGCCTGCAATAAGGATTGGTGTTCATGCTGGCCGTGAATATCGATCAAAACTTCCGCAAGCTGCTTTAACTGCCTTGCGGTAACGGTCTCTCCGCACACTTTACAAATATTGCGGCCAGGCATGATCTTACGCTGTAAAATGATCTGTCCGTCTTCTACGGGCAGATCCAGCTGCCGAATCGCCTTCAGCTGTCCGGGCTGGTCAATTCGAAAAATCAACTCTACAAAACCATACTCTGCACCCGTGCGGATCATATCCTTATCTGCCTTAGCGCCCAATGCCAGATTGATGGAGCCGATAATGATAGATTTACCGGCTCCGGTCTCTCCGGTCAGAATATTAAGCCCTTCCCCAAAAAAGACTTCCGTTTCATCAATCAATGCCAGATTTTTCACGTGTAAACTTTGTAACATTTTATCACCTCTTATGTATTCTCTCCGGACATGTCTCTTCTTAATTGTAATGATAAAACAGCTTATCATCATAATAAAGCAACATGCAAATACATAATGTTCTTCATATCAAACAGATTATATCAGAGAACTTCTCATCCCGATATCATTCTTCCAATCTGCTCCATTACCGCTTCGGCATCCTCCACGCTGCGCATGGCTATCATTAATGTATTATCTCCCGCAATACAGCCCACGATCTCATCAAGCTTTAACGCGTCCACGGCGGCCGCCACCGCCATCGCCATACCGGATACGGTCTTCATGACCAATAGATTCTGCGCCAGTGCCATAGAAACATAGCCTTCCTTCAATACCCTGATATACTTATCGCCCAGATGCGGTTCTTCCTGCGTAAAAGCTACATATTTCTGTTTGCCTTTGCCATTTGGAATCTTCGATAGCTTTAATTCCCTGATATCCCTGGAAACAGTTGCCTGTGTGACCTGATATCCCGCACGGCGCAGATAATCAGCCAGTTCCTCCTGGGTCTCTACTTCATACCTGCCGATCAGTTCTATTATTTTATCATGTCTGGCTTTTTTCATATGAGAACCATACCTCTCTTACTTATTCACTCATCTTTTTATGTAACACAGATAAAAAGCTCTCTGTATTCAGCTTTAAGATTCCCGTGGTTTTAGCCGCTTTTTTTATCACAATACGGTCGCCGGTCTGTAAGATGACCCTGTGACTGCCGTCAAAATTGGCTTCCACAGTCTGCAGCTGTCCGTCTCTCCCCTTGGGTATCTCTATCCGGATCTCATCTTCCGGAGCAAGAATGATACTCCTCGTATTCAGCGTATGCGGGCAGATCGGTGTCAGCAGCAGCAGTCTGGCGCAAGGCTCCACAATGGGACCGCCAGCCGACATATTATAACCGGTAGATCCTGTAGGCGTTGCCACGATGATGCCGTCCGCACTGTAACTGTTTAGGAACTGGTCGTTGACATAGATATGAAAGGTCAGTATCTGCAAAGAACCGCACCGGGAAATCACCACGTCATTCAGGGCAAAATTCTCTTCGGAAGAATCCGCCTTTTCAACCTTACCCACCAACATCATTCTTTCTTCTCTGGTAAAGTTATCCCGCAACAACTGATCCAGCGCCGTTTCAAGATTTGTACTCTCCACCTCTGCCAAATATCCTAATGTACCGAGATTGATCCCTAAAAGCGGAATATCATTGTCCATCATATTCCTAGCCGCACGAAGCAGCGTACCGTCTCCGCCCAGCACTAAAATACAATCAACATTTTTGCCAAAGAGCGGCACATCCGTAAGCCTGTCCCCGGCCACACAAACCGCATCTCCGCCATGTTCCCTAATATATTCCGCTACTCTTTTCGTATATATCCCTTTCGGATCTTTACCCTCGTTGGTAATCAGATAGAATTGTTTCATCTGTCATTTTGCCTCGTCTAATGCGCTATGTGCTTCGGATACAATCTGCGAGATAAGCGTCATCTGCTCCTGTTCCCATGACTTTCCGCTCTTCGCCGCTGTCAGCTCCCGCAGCGCGCTCTCTGCATCCGTTTCCGTCATATCCGGAATTTCTTCCGGCAGTTCGCTCTTTTTCTCTATAAATATCAAGTATTCTATGTTTCCTTCGGGACCTTTAATCGGGGAATACGTCAACCCCTTCACTGCAAACCCAATCAGATCGGCGTAATCCATTACTTTATGCACCACTTCCGCATGTACGGCAGGATCTCTCACCACGCCCTTTTTGCCGACCTTCTCTTTACCGGCTTCAAACTGCGGCTTGATCAGACACACCAGCTGTCCCCGCTCCCGCAGCAGATTTCTCGCCGGAATCAGGATCTTCGTCAGGGAGATAAAAGAGACGTCAACAGACGCAAAATCGATCTGCACCCCGATATTCTCCGGTGTCACATAACGAAAATTCGTTTTCTCCATACAGACTACGCGCTCATCATTTCTAAGCTTCCAAGCAAGCTGACCGTGCCCTACGTCGATGGAAAACACCTGTTTTGCGCCGTTTTGCAGCATACAATCGGTAAAGCCGCCTGTGGAAGCGCCGATATCCATGCACACCGCATCCGTAAGAGCGATGGGAAACTGTGCCATCGCTTTCTCCAGCTTCAGTCCTCCGCGGCTCACATATTTTAAAGTACTGCCTCTCACTTCTATATGAATTTTGCTCTCATCAAAAGTGGTCCCTGCCTTATCTTCCCTCTGCCCGTTCACAAAGACATTGCCTGCCATGAGGATCGCCTTCGCTTTTTCCCTGGACTGGGCAAAACCCTGTCTGACCAGAATCACATCCAATCTTTCTTTCATATACTATACATCTGTCCTTACTATATCTATTTAATTAGGCAATTGCGAAACTCATCAAAACATTGGATCAATTGTACAATTTCAACAAATCGGAATGAGTTCCGCAATTACCTATCTATTTAATATTTCCCTGTGAAATATATCCGGTAATCACTTTCTTCACAATCGAATCCGCATCAATGCCAATCTCCTGCTTTAACAGTTCCACATTACCATGCTCAACATATTCATCCGGAATGGCTATGTTAAGCACCTGCGTGGACACACTGAGAGAATCCACATAATCTCTGACTTTTTCGCCATAGCCGCCACTTAACACATTTTCTTCCATGGTCACGATCAGCCTATGATCCCGGCATGCTTCTTTTACCGCTTCCTCATCGATAGGCTTTACGAATCTGGCATTGAGTAACGAACAGGAATATCCCCGTTCCTTTAACCGGTCACGTACCTCTAGAGCAACCTTTACCATACTGCCTACAGCCATGAGCATGATATCCTCTTCTTCATAGATCGACTCGCTCTTGCCGTATACAACAGGCGCACGGTTACTTTTTAGCCCGTCGAAAGCCTCTCCTCTCGGATAACGGATGGCTATCGGTGCACCGAAAGCAACCGCAAACTTGATCATATCAGAAAGTTCCCATTTATTCTTCGGCGCCATAATGTGCATATTCGGTATAGCAGACAGATAAGACAAATCAAAAATCCCCTGATGGGTTTCCCCGTCGCTGCCTACCAGTCCGGCTCTGTCTATGGCAAAAACAACCGGCAGATTCTGAATACATACATCATGCAGAATCTGGTCATAAGCCCGCTGCAGGAAAGAAGAATAGATTGCCACGATAGGTTTCAAACCGCCTGCCGCAAGCCCTGCCGCAAAGGTTACCGCATGTTCTTCCGCAATTCCCACGTCAAAAAATCGTTCCGGATACATATTGCGGAACCGTTTGAGTCCCGTACCGTCAGGCATAGCGGCCGTAATGGCAACCACCTGTTCATCCCGCTGTCCCAGCTTGCACATAACCGTGGAAAAAATATCCGTATAATTTGCCTTGTTCTTCGGTTTGCTGGGAATCCCGGTCTCGATATCAAAAGGCTCCGCTCCGTGGAATCTGGCAGGATGCCTCTCTGCCGGTGCATAGCCGCGCCCTTTCTGGGTAATCACATGCAGAAGCACTGCTCCTTTAATTTTCCTCGCTTCTTTCAGCATATGTACCATTGCCTGAATATTGTGACCATCCACCGGACCCAGATAAGTAATCCCCATATCTTCGAAAAACATTCCCGGCACTACGAGCTGTTTAAAGCTGCTCTTGGCACGTCTGATCTGGGACACCACTTTATCACCGTACTTGGACTTACCGTGCAGGGAGTTGTAAACCCCTTCTTTTAAATCCAAATACTTGTCAGCGGTTCTGATATTGTTCAAATATTTAGAAACACCGCCCACGTTCTCCGATATAGACATGTTATTGTCATTGAGAACAATGATATAATTCGTTTCCAGACGCGAGGCATTGTTAAGCGCCTCATATGCCATGCCGCCCGTCAAAGAACCGTCACCGATCACGGCAACGATCGTATTTTTACCTTCCTGGATATCTCTCGCCTTTACCATCCCTAATCCGGCAGAAATAGATGTAGAACTGTGTCCCGTATCAAAACAGTCGCAATCGCTCTCCTTGCGCTTCGGGAATCCGCTCATTCCGCCGAATTTACGCAGATTGACAAACCCATCTCTTCTGCCTGTCAATAATTTATGGGTATAAGACTGATGCCCCACATCCCAGATCAGCTTATCCTCCGGCAGATTTAAAAACAGATGAAGCGCCATCGTCAGTTCCACGGCTCCGAGATTAGACCCTAAATGACCGCCTGTCACGCTGATCGTCCGGATCAGAAATTCCCGAATCTCTTCTGCCAGTGTACCATAATTTTCTTCCGCTATCTGTTTGATATCATTCGCTTTCCCAATTTTCTCTAAAAACATCGTATTCACCTTATTTTTCTCTGTAGATCAACTGCTCCACCAACTGTTCTAAAAAAGAATTACACTGTGGAAAAGAAGTCAGAATACTAATGGCTTCTTTAGACAATTCTTCCACCTGTTCCTCAGACTCCTTAAGTCCATGCATCGACACATAAGTAAGCTTATGATTCTTCTCATCACTTCCGATAGGTTTGCCAAGCACTTCCTGACTGCCGGTCACATCCAAAATATCATCCTGTATCTGGAACGCAATACCGATATTATAAGCGCACTTTTCTACGGAAGCGATCTCCTCATCGGAAGCTCCCGCCAGAACAGCGCCGATCATCATGGCTGACTGGATCAGCGCTGCCGTCTTATGTTCATGAATGTACAGAAGCATTTCCTCAGGAACCTGTCCTGTCATTTTTTCCGCATTGAGATCCGCACACTGTCCGCCGATCATTCCGTAGATCCCGGCTTTCCCGGCAAGTATCTTCATTGCCTTTCCAATCTTCCGGTAATCCTCCTGGCCTTCTGCCAGATCAAAAGCTTTTGATGCTGTCTCAAACGCATAGTTTAAGAGCCCGTCTCCTGCCAGTATTGCCATGCCCTCTCCGTATACCACATGGGTAGTTTTACGTCCCCTGCGGTATTCATCATTATCCATAGCAGGCAGATCATCATGCACAAGAGAATAATTATGGATCATCTCAATGGCTGCCATAAAAGGCTTGATCCATTCTCCTGCGCCGCCAAACAAAGCAGCAGTCTCCCACATCAGCATGGGACGCAGCCTTTTGCCGCCGGCTAAGACAGAGTAATTCATCGCCTCTATCACTGTCTTTGCATAGCCTTCTTCCCTGGGCAGATACCGCTTTAACACATCTTCCATCTGCTCCGTTTTCTGTAACAGTTTTTCTTTAAAATTCATCTAAGCCACCATCTTCATTGATTTGAAGTACCTTTTTCTCTACCTGATCAATCGCTGCATTGCAGCGCTGCAACAGTTTCATGCCCTTGTTATACTCCTGAAAAGACTCTTCCAGAGTAATCTCTTCTGTTTCCAGATGGGCAATTACTTCTTCTATCTGTGCAAAGGCTTCTTCCAGGGAAAGTTCCTGCTCTGCAATCTGTTCCTGTGTTTGATTCTCATCCTGCTCATAACCCTGTGTCTTATTCTGTTCCCGCATGATATCCCGCCTCTCCGCCTTGTCTATTGCTCCGGTTTCCTATTCGCTGCCGCCTTGCTTTCCGTTTACTTATTTTCCGTTTCCGTCTTTCCCATCATCTTCTCTTTATCCTTTATCTGCGCTTTAAGCTGCCCGTCTTTCAAATAGACAGTAACCATATCCCCGATATCCGCCTGATCGATCGATGACAGTGTCTTACCATTCGAATCCGCCGCATAGGCATACCCCTGACTAAGCTTATCAAGGGGCGATAGCCCTTTCATCTGCTCTACATAGAGTGCTAACCGATGTTTCTTACTTCCCAGCTGCTTCTCTATCCCATTCTGCAAATGTTCTTCTAAAGATAACGCTTGTGTTCTTTTCATGCGGATCCTATTCACCGGACTCAGATAACGTATCCTGACAGCGTACTGCTGCGTTTCTTTACGATAACGCTGTATTACTCTTGTGCACATGTGCCGCAGCGTATATGAGTATTCCGATACCTTATCCAGCAGCTGGTCTATATCATAGACTGCAAGTTCCGCAGCTGCCGAAGGAGTGGGTGCCCGCAGATCCGCCACATAATCTGCAATCGTTGTGTCCGTCTCATGTCCTACCGCCGAGATGATCGGTATGGGACAGTCAAAAATCGCCTGCGCTACCGCTTCTTCATTGAAAGCCCACAAATCCTCTATGGAACCGCCGCCTCTGCCTACAATGATCGTATCCACACCGAAATGTTCCATAGCGCGAATGCCGTTGATAATACTCGGTGCCGCTGCTTCTCCCTGTACAATGGCAGGATAGAGAATAATCTGCACATAAGGATTCCGTCTGCCGGTAATATTGATAATATCCCTGACTGCCGCCCCGGTAGCCGCTGTCACGACACCAAGCGTCTTAATATATTTGGGAATAGGCTGCTTATACTCCGGGGCAAACATTCCCCGCTCTTCCAGTTCCCGTTTAAGCTGCTCATACCGCTCATAAAGCGCACCGGCACCGTCCAGTTGTATCTGTTTGGCATATAGCTGATATTTACCGTCCCTCTCATAGACATCCACGCTTCCGCTGACAACGATCTGCTGTCCTTCTTTCATCTGAAAGGATAATCCGTTGCGGTCAGAAGCAAACATAACACATGCTATTGTACCTTTTGCATCCTTTAATGTAAAATAAATATGTCCAGAGGAATGATACTTGCAGTTACTTACCTCACCTTTGACCCGGATGGACTGCAGCATAAAATCCTGCGTGAACATATTTTTTATATAAGAATTGACCTGTGCAACTGTATATACATTTTGCATCGCAACACCTGTCTGTTATGCAAAC
>CAZPSD010000051.1:0-16234 GCA_964589055.1 uncultured Bacteroides sp. | reverse complement strand
CGATCTCAGTCCCACAATCATTTTCAATCCGTCTAACTGCGGCATATTGATATCCGAAATAACGATATCCGGGCGTTCTCTGCGTATCAAAGCAAGCCCTCCCTGCCGTCGTATGCAGAACCTATTACCTGCATATTCCATTTTTCCCACGGCATGGTTTTGGTCAAACCTTCCACAATTAACGGTTCATCATCAATAATGGCTACCCTGTACATGCTTTTCCCCCTGTTTTCCTCTGTATTTGACTGCATCTGACTCTATTTTACCCTTTGACGGCGCCTGCTGTCATGCCTTTGATAATATATTTCTGCAGGAAACAATATACAATAATAACCGGTACTACCACAAGCGTTACCGCCGCCGCCATCAAGACCATAGTTGGTTCCCTCTTTAGAAGTCAACTGATTTAATAACATAGTAATGGCGTACTTGTCAGGCGTTCTCATAAAGAACATCTGGGTAAACAGATCGTTGTAGCTCCACAGGAAAGAGAAAATAGCTACCGTTGCAAAAGACGGTTTGTCCATCGGGACGCTGTTGCCCCGGAACCGGCTGATCCTGTGATACTCCGGCGTTTTGTAGAACAGATATCCTCCTATATCCCTTGTTCCTCAATGGCAGAATTTTCATATTCCGCCATTGATTCTGGTTTTATTATAGGAAAGATCTTAAATTTTGGGGATTGTTGAAGATGTGATAATTTGCCAAATATTGTACTGTTTATAAATCCTTAAATATCTTTTCCGTGAAAAAAACCGTATATCTGCTCCGCAATGTGTTCCGGGATCTCCGGCGCCTCGCACAGCTTATCAACGGACGCCTCCTTAATCTCCTGAATGGATCCGAAATGTTTCATCAGCGCCTTGCGTCTGGCAGGACCTACCCCCGGTATGTCATCCAGCACGGATTTTACCTGCGCCTTGGAGCGCAGCGATCTGTGATATTCAATGGCAAATCGGTGCGCTTCGTCCTGAATTCTGGTAATCAGTTTGAAGCCTTCCGAATGGGTGTCGATCGGGATTTCCACATTCTGATAATATAACCCTCTGGTGCGGTGATTGTCATCCTTCACCATACCGCAGACCGGAATATTCAGATGCAGTTCTTCTAACACCTGCAAGGCTATATTGACCTGCCCCTTACCGCCATCCATCAGGAGCAGATCCGGAAACTTGGTAAAACTGCCGAATTCATGATCCACGGCTTTCCGGTTCAGTTCTTCTTTCTCTTCCATTCCATGAATAAAACGTCTGGTGAGCACCTCTCTCATACAACTGTAATCATCCGGTCCGGATACAGACTGAATACGGAATTTGCGGTAATCACTGCGCTTCGCCTTGCCTTTCTCAAAAACCACCATGGAACCCACATTGGCAAACCCACTGATATTTGAAATATCAAAGGCTTCCATACGGTTTATATGATCCAGTTCCAATAATGCCGCAATCTCCTTGACCGCACCGATGGTTCTTCCTTCCTCACGCTTGATCCGCTCCTTATCCTGACTTAAGACCAGATGCGCATTCTGCGCCGCAAGCTCCACCAGCTTTTCCTTGGACCCTTTCTTGGGCACACGGATATAAACGCGGCTGCCCTTGCGCGATGTCAGCCACTTCTCCAACACTTCAATATCCGCAATCTCTTCCTGCAGCATCAGTTCCCTCGGAATAAAGGGCGTTCCGGCATAGAACTGCTTCACGAAATCCAAAAGCACCTGCGCCGCATCATAGCCCTCCACATGGGTCATATAGAAATGTTCTCTGCCGATCAGTTTACCTCCTCTGACAAAGAATACCTGCACTACAGCATCTGTCTCATCCTTGGAAAGGGCAATGATATCTTTATCTTCCCCGTCACTGTCCGTAATCTTCTGCTTCTGAGCCACACTTTTCACACTATTGTATAGATCCCGGTAACGGGCAGCTTCCTCAAATTCAAGATTTTCTGACGCATCTGTCATTTTTTGTTCCAGATCTTTTAGGATTGGCTTATAGTTCCCATTCAGGAAATCAAGCGCCTGCTCTATGCGCTCCCGGTACTCTTCCTTACTGATATAACCCTGACAGGGCGCCATGCACTGTTTAATATGATAATTCAGACAGGGACGCTCCAGACCGATATCCCGCGGCAGCTTCCGGTTACAGGTCTTCAATTGATAGAGTTTATTGATGAGATCGATCGTGTCCTTCACTGCCGCCGCGCTTGTATACGGTCCGAAATATTTCGAGCGGTCCTTCTTCATCACTCTGGAGAAAAGGATGCGCGGATATTCCTCCCCCAGCGTCACCTTAATATACGGATAGGTCTTATCATCTTTCAGCATTGTGTTATACTTGGGGCTGTATTCTTTGATCAGGTTATTCTCTAAAACCAATGCTTCCAGTTCGGAATCTGTCACAATATACTCAAAACGCGCGATCTGCTGCACCATTTTATCAATCTGCGGTCCTCTGCCTACGATCTTACGGAAATACGAACGGACGCGGTTGTGCAGATTGACCGCCTTGCCTACATAGATAATTGTATCATTGCCGTCATGCATCAGATAGACACCCGGCGCATTGGGAAGTTTTTTCAGTTCTTCATCAAAGTCAAACATATGGAATTCCTTTTAATCATTTTTTACCGGGCTTAATCGTATACACTGTAACCTTTGCAGGTCAGTACAAATGTCAGCCGGCGAGAAGCATTATAATAAAAGTGTACCGGAATAAATAAGGCAAAGTCAATTAAGGAAACGACTTTGCCTTACTATATAGCTTATCGGTTATTGATCCTGTGTATGCTGCTGATTATCCTTCGGATCAGGTGTTTGGGAAAACAGACCCCGGTTTTCAAACTGATGCTGATACTGCGGCATCGCAGGCTGTTCTGAATCTTCCGGTTGCTGTATTTCCGTGCTTTCCTCTGCCCTGTCCTCAGCCGACGGCTGTGAAACAGGCTCCTTAAGCTCTGACGCGGACTCTCTGACAGGCAGTTCTTCCGGTAAGGTTGCTGTCACCGTTTCAGGCTCCGGCATTGGCTGTCCCTGCACATCTGTTCTCTCATGGAACCGCTCCGGTGCAGGTTGTGCCTGTCTCGGCTGTTCTTTCTGCCCGGCGGATGAATCCGAAGAATCTTTATCCTCCTCCGGCTCCGGAAGACCTTTTTCTTTACGGTATATCTTCATAAACTCTTTACCGGTGATCGTCTCTTTCTCGATCAGATAGGCGGCGAGTTTATCCATGATCTCACGGTTTTCCTTGAGCATTTTCCTGGCTTGTTTATAGCTGTCGCGCAGCATCTTCATGACTTCCGTATCAATATCCGCCGCAGTCACCTCGGAGCAGGTCAAAGACGCCCTGCCGTCCAGATACTGGCTCTCTACCGTAGCCAGACCCATCAGACCGAATTTTTTGCTCATACCGAATCTGGTGATCATGTTTCTCGCAATGCTGGTCGCCTGCTCAATATCATTGGCGGCGCCTGTGGTAACGGTATCGAACACGATCTCTTCCGCCGCACGTCCGCCCAGCAGACCAACCAGTCTGTCACGAAGCTCCGCTTCCGTATCCAGATATTTCTCTTCCTCCGGCACCTGCATAACATATCCAAGCGCCCCCATCGTTCTGGGCACGATCGTAATCTTCTGCACAGGTTCGGAGTTTTTCTGCAAAGCGCTGATCAGCGCATGACCTACCTCATGGTAAGAAACAATCTTACGTTCTTCCTTGCTCATGATGCGGTCTTTCTTCTCTTTCCCTACAAGCACCTGCTCCACGGCATCGAACAGATCTTTCTGGCTCACGTATTCCCTGCCCATCTTGACGGCATTGATTGCCGCCTCGTTGATCATATTGGCAAGGTCGGAGCCAACCGCGCCGGAGGTTGCCAGCGCAATCTCATTCAGATCAACGGTCTCATCCATCAGCACATCCTTGGAATGTACTTTTAAAATTTCCACACGGCCTTTCAGATCCGGTTTATCCACTATAATTCTTCTGTCGAAACGCCCCGGACGAAGCAGCGCCTTATCCAGAATTTCCGGTCTGTTAGTGGCTGCCAGGATAATGATACCCTTCTTGCCGTCGAAACCGTCCATTTCGGAAAGAAGCTGGTTCAATGTCTGTTCACGTTCTTCATTGCCGCCGCCGTATTTGGAATCACGGCTTCTGCCTATGGCATCAATCTCATCAATAAACACGATGCAGGGCGCGTTCTTCTCCGCCTCTTTAAAAAGGTCACGGACACGGGACGCGCCTACACCTACGTATAACTCGATAAAATCGGAGCCGGACAAGGAGAAAAACGGTACATGCGCTTCCCCGGCAACCGCCTTTGCCAGCAATGTCTTGCCGGTGCCCGGAGGACCAACTAACAGAGCGCCTTTCGGCAGTCTGGCGCCGATTCTGGAATACTTACCCGGATTGTGCAGGAAATCTACGACCTCCACCAGGGATTCTTTCGCCTCATCTTCTCCCGCTACGTCCTTAAAGGTAATGCCCGTCTCTTTCTGTACATAGGCTTTGGCGGTACTTTTGCCTACGCCCATGGGTCCGCCTTTGCCGCCCATTTTCCTGAAAAGCAGACTCAGCAGGCCCCACATCAGCAGGATAGGCAGGACATAATAAAGCAGTACCGTCATAATCACGCTGGAACTGTCCGCCACCTGTTTATTCATTTCTACATCATGTTCCAACAGTCTTGCCGTCAGTGCATCGTCCTCTTCCATCTTGCCGGTATAATATGTGACACCGCTGCCATAAGTGTAGAAAAACGGATTGACGTCCTTCTCCACTTTGGGATAAATGGTAATCTTATCGGAATCAACAACGACGCTTTCCACTTCATCATTTTCAATCATCGATACAAATTCATTGTAGCTGATCTCCTGATTGGTGGAGCCTGTCATGAATTTCATAAAAACGCTGATACTGAACAGCGTAATCAGCGCTGCAATAATCAGAATAATGAAGCTCTGCTTCTTCGGATCGCCATTGCCCGGTCCTCTGGAACCGCCCGGCCCGCCGGAGCCATTGCTTCCATTGTTATTCCCATTATTGCCTGACGGTCCCATAGGACCTCCCTCATACGGGTTGTAATTGTTTTCACTCATAGATAATCCTCATTCTTGCCCGGCTTGTGAATTTTTAACCGATACCCTTTCCTTTGACGGAAGGCTCGCTCGTTAAATCAACGCCAAGCTTCTTAAATGTTTTTATATCAACATCAGAGAGCATCACTGAAGTATGCACCTGACATCCTTTCAGTTTTGGAAGCTGCTCCAATGCTTTTTTCGCATTCTGATCCTGCATTGCGGAAATAGACAGGGCAATCAGCACCTCATCGGTATGCAGGCGCGGGTTCCTGCCGCCCAGATATTTGGTCTTAAGCTCCTGAATCGGCTCGATCGCTTCCGGCGAGATCAAATGGGTATCGTGATCCACTCCGGCCAAATATTTCAGTGCATTTAACAAGAGCGCCGCCGACGCCCCCAGTAAATCCGAAGTTTTGGAAGTAATAACCGTGCCGTCAGAAAGCTCAATCGCCGCGGTCGGTACATGCAGCTTCTGTTCCCTTTCTTTCGCTGCAACCGTTACCTTGCGGTCGTCTGTTGTAATTTTTGCCTGTTTCAACAAAAGTTCTATTTTATAGACATCATTTTCTTTGGCTTTACCCTTGATTACATCATTCATTGCCGTATAATAACGGCGAATGATCTCCATATAAGAAGCCTCTTTGCAGGCATCATCATCAATAATGCAGTTGCCCGCCATATTGACTCCCATATCGGTAGGGGATTTATAAGGATTTTTCCCGTAAATGCCTTCGAAAATCGCATTTAACACCGGGAAGATCTCGATATCGCGGTTATAATTGACAGCCGTTTCCCCGTATGCTTCCAAATGGAACGGATCAATCATATTGATATCATTCAGATCCGCCGTGGCAGCCTCATAAGCAAGGTTGATCGGATGCTTTAACGGAATATTCCAGATCGGGAAGGTTTCGTATTTCGCATAGCCTGCCTTAATCCCTCTCTTATTATCATGATACAGCTGGGACAAACAGGTCGCCATCTTGCCGCTTCCCGGTCCGGGCGCTGTCACAACAACGAGCGGTCTGGTCGTCTCAATATATTCATTCTTACCATATCCTTCGTCGCTGACAATCAGTGGAATATTGGAAGGGTAGCCTTCTATCGCATAGTGAAGATATACCTTAACATTTTTCTTCTCCAGCTTCTCTTTGAATTCAGCTGCCCGCGTCTGCCCCGCATAACGGGTCAGAACCACACTTCCAACGTACAGTCCGCGGCTCTCAAATTCCCCCATCAGACGCTGTACATCCTCATCATAAGTAATTCCCAAATCTCCACGTATCTTATTCTTTTCAATATCTGCCGCATTTATTACAATGACAATCTCAGCACGGTCAGAAAGCTTCATTAACATACGAAGCTTGCTGTCCGGTTCAAAGCCGGGCAATACTCTGGATGCATGATAATCATCGAACAGTTTACCGCCAAATTCCAAATACAGCTTATCCCCGAATTTGTTAATACGCTCCATAATATGCTCAGACTGCGTTTTTAAATACTTTTCATTGTCAAATCCCACTCTCATAAGTTCATCCCGCTGCTTTCTTTCGCCATTTTTCTCCTTTGAATCTATTATAACGTTTCTTATTGTAGCACAACCCTTTTAATTATTCCATAAAAAAGGCATGAACAATTCTCAATTTTTTCTAAATAAAATGTTTTATCCAAAAGAATTGAGATTGACAACAAAAGCAACCGGTGCTAAACTTTTCCTATCAAAGCAAAGGCGCTGTGAACATGGCTCATGGCGCCCTTTTTTCGTATATATACATACTAAAAGGGAGTTACTGTTCGCGGTTTTATCGCGAAAAACACTTCGGAATGGAGAAGAATATGGCAGTAAAATATGTATTTGTAACGGGCGGTGTTGTCTCCGGTCTGGGTAAAGGCATTACCGCCGCATCTTTGGGAAGATTGCTGAAAGCACGGGGCTATAAAGTCACGATGCAGAAATTCGACCCTTATATCAATATTGATCCCGGTACGATGAATCCGATCCAGCACGGTGAAGTCTTTGTGACGGAAGATGGTACGGAAACCGATCTGGATTTGGGACACTATGAGCGGTTCATTGACGAAAATCTGGACAAAAACTCCAACGTTACCACCGGAAAAGTATACTGGTCCGTTCTGCAAAAGGAGCGGCGCGGAGATTACGGCGGCGGCACGGTGCAGGTGATCCCGCATATCACGAATGAGATCAAAAGCCGGTTTTACCGCAATTTTACGGATGAAGAAACCAGAATCGCCATTATCGAAGTGGGCGGCACGGTAGGCGATATTGAAAGCCAGCCTTTCTTGGAATCCATCCGTCAGTTCCAGCACGAGGTAGGACGGGAGAATGCAATTCTGATTCACGTAACCTTAATCCCCTACCTGAAAGCTTCCCAGGAAATGAAAACCAAACCCACGCAGGCAAGCGTCAAAGAACTGCAGGGTATGGGAATCCGCCCGGATATCATCGTATGCAGAAGCGAATATCCTTTAGATCAGGGAATAAAGGATAAAATTGCCCTGTTCTGTAATGTACCGAGCAACCGTGTGCTCCAGAATCTGGATGTAGAATACTTATACGAGGCGCCTTTGGCTATGGAAAAAGAACATCTTGCCCAGGTTGCCTGCGAATGTCTGGAACTTGACTGCCCCGAACCGGACCTGACGGACTGGAAAGCCATGGTAGAATCCCTGCGGACGCCTACCGATGAAGTTACTGTTGCGTTAGTCGGAAAATATACGCAGCTTCACGATGCCTATATCAGTGTGGTGGAAGCCTTAAAACACGGCGGTATTTCTACCCGCTGCGTTGTCAATATCAAGTGGGTAGACTCCGAGACTGTCACAGCAGAAAATGTTGCCGACATCTTAAAGGATGTCAACGGTGTTCTGGTTCCCGGCGGCTTCGGCGACAGAGGTATCGATGGTATGATCCACGCGATCCGTTATGCCCGGGAAAATAGCATTCCGTATCTGGGTCTTTGCCTCGGTATGCAGTTATCGATTGTGGAATTTGCGAGAAATGTAATTGGTTACAATGATGCCCACAGCATTGAACTGGATCCGTCCACGACCCACCCTGTTATCGCATTGATGCCGGATCAGAACGGAGTAGAAGACATTGGCGGCACATTAAGACTTGGTTCCTATCCCTGTGTATTGGATAAGAACAGCAAGGCATATCAATTATATGGCGAAGAAACCATTCACGAGCGTCACAGGCACCGCTATGAGGTAAACAATGATTACCGTGCGGCACTTACAGAAAACGGCATGAAGCTGGCAGGACTGTCGCCCGACGGGCGTATTGTGGAAATGTGCGAGCTGCCGGAGCACCCGTTCTTCGTGGCAACTCAGGCACATCCCGAACTGAAATCCAGACCTAACAGACCGCATCCGTTATTCAGGGGATTTGTGGAAGCTGCGCTTAAGAACAAAAAATAAGAGCAATAAAAATACAATAAATTTCTATGATGTTAAAATTACAAAACCGCTAAATAACGGCAATGCATATGCACTGATTATTTAGCGGTTTTTAGTTTTCACGGATTGAAACGCGCTCCTAATCCTCTAACGCATTTAGCTGATCCACCAATGCCTGCACATCAGCCATCGTTACCTTGCCGCCGAAGCTGACCGGGCCGCGCAGCGGCATGTACTCCATCATGGCCGCGTTCATTTCCTCGGACATCGCCTCGCCGGAAACCTCACTGACTGCTTCCCCTCCGGATTTGTCAGCATCTTCCTCGCCAAACATCCCGTGCTTCATCAGCCCCTTGACAATCTCCCATGCTCTTGGATCCTTCTTCACATCTCCCATGGTTGTATCCGTAGTGTAGACAACAGGAATCTTCACTGTTGATTCCACAGTCACGGTCTTAGTCAGCACAATATCTCTGGAAGACTGTCCGATCATAATATCGAACGCTCCCGTCTCCACATGCCAGTCATGAATCTTTACACTGTAATATGCAAAAGCCCTCTTATCCAACGCAAAGGTTACTGTCTTCGTCTCTCCCGGCGCCAGCTCCACTTTGGCAAAATCACGCAGTTCTTTTACCGGACGGATCACTGTACTCTCTTTATCAGCCACATATAGCTGCACTACTTCTTTACCAGCCATCTTACCGGTGTTGGTTACATCCACAGACACGGTCAGGATATCGGTGTCTTTCATATACTCTTTATCTACCTTTAGATTATCGTAGGCAAAAGTGGTATAAGACAGACCATATCCGAACGGGAACAGTACATCCATTTTCTTCTTATCATAATAACGGTATCCGACAAAGACACCCTCGCGGTATTCCACCACATCGCCTTCCCCGATATAAGATAAGTAAGACGGATTATCCTCCAGCTTTAACGGGAAGGTCTCCGGCAGTTTTGCGCTTGGATTGACTTTGCCAAACAGGATATCACATACGGCGGCTCCTACCGCCTGTCCGCCCAAATATGCCTCTACAATACCTTTTACTTGATGAACCCAGGGCATCTCCACAGGTGAACCGTTGTGTAATACCACGATAGTGTTGGGCTGCACTGCCGCCACTTTCTCAATCAGTTCGTTCTGACAGTCCGGCATGGCCATATGCTTTCTGTCAAAGCCTTCGGATTCAAAGGCATCCGGAAGCCCGGCGAAAATAACCGCCGCTTTTGCTTTTTCAGCCGCCTCCACTGCTTCTGCAAGCAGCTTCTTATCTGTCTTATCCTCTTTATCGTCAAATCCCATGGCAAAGGAAATATTGCTCATTCCTTTCACTGCATCCAGGGCAGAGGTAACCTTATGGCTGTTGATATGGGAACTTCCGCCGCCCTGATAGCGGGGTTTCATGGCATACTTACCGATAAAGGCAATCTCATCCTGTTCGGACAACGGAAGAACGCCTTCGTTTTTCAAAAGTACAATCGTCTCCTCTGCCACCTTGCGAGCCATCTCGTGATCCTTGTCCTTGTCAAAAACCGCATTCCTGTCACGGTTTTCTTCATAGCGGAATACTATGTTCAGAATACGCTCTACCGCAGTATCCAACACTTCCTCGCTCATTTCTCCGCTCTCTATGGCACCGATAATAAGCTTATCATTAGCCCCTTCGGATGAAGGCATCTCCAGATCAAGTCCTGCCTTCAGATCTTCTACACGGTTGTTGACCGCACCCCAGTCACTCATCACATAACCGTCGAATCCCCACTGATCACGAAGCGTCTCTGTCAGATATTTATGATTCTCTGCGGCATATGTGCCGTTGATCTTATTGTAGGAGCACATCACGGTCACGGTTTTTCTTTCCTGACCGCACCTTCGAAGGCTGCCAGATAAATTTCATGCAGGGTTCTCTCATCCACACGGGAATCGGAAGACATTCTTCTGGTCTCCTGATTGTTCGCCAGAAAATGCTTAATGCTTGTTCCCACATTCTTACTCTGAACACCGTGAATGAAAGCGCCCGCCATCTCACTTGCCACAAGGGGATCCTCGGAATAATACTCGAAGTTACGTCCGCATAACGGGGAACGCTTGATATTGGCCGCGGGACCTAAGATAACACTGATGCCCTCAGCCTGACATTCGTTACCCAGCGCCTCTCCCATCCTGTTTAACAATTCTCTGTTAAAGGAAGCAGCCGTGCCGCAGCCGGCCGGAAAACATACTGCCTTAATACTCTCATTGACTCCGAGATGATCTCCCTCCTGATCCTGCTTTCTGAGACCGTGCGGCCCGTCAGAAACCATACTTGCCGGAATTCCCAGTCTTTCTACCGCTTCCGTGTGCCAGAAGTCAGCGCCGGAACACATTGCTGCTTTTTCTTCCAGCGTCATCTGCGCCACAATTTCTTTAATCTTGTCTGCTGTCATGTCATAGTCCTCCTGCTACATGGTCTTTTACTATCATACCCTTTTCATAAGCACGCCTTCTCTTAACCTAATCTGCTTCGATCCGTGCCCTTTAACATGGTCTTAGTGTAACATGGTATCCTATAGATTCCAATATCCTTTTATGACTATTTTATAGGTCAATATTGACTTTTTACAATTCATCAGAGATGATATTATCAAAAGTAATTCCGGCGCAATGTTTTGATGAGTTCCACAATTACCTAATAAATATTCTGCAGGCAAGGAAAGGACGCGGTGAGTAACATGGAACAATTTACCCACGAAGAAGTGCATATAGAAAGTGACATCAATGTGAGATTTCAAATATATGAAAGTACCAATAACTTCGTTCCGGAGCACTGGCACCGCAGTATGGAAGTCGTCTATATCTATGAAGGCGACATGGACGTTACCGTCAACCGCCATAAATATCACCTTGTAAAAGGTGATTTCATGGTCGTGAATACTGCTGCCATTCATACTACCCAAACCTACGATTATACCCGCGTACTGCTTTTACAGATTCCCTACCAGTTTCTGACCAACGCCATCCCGGAGTACGACAATATTCAATTTGACTTATCGCTCAATCCCTCTGAGACTACTGTTGTGAACAATTCCCAGTCCCTACATTGTCCGCCATCCGACACCTTGCGCTGTATTCTTACGGAAATGGGACGCCTTTACACAGAAAAACCACAGGGATATTCCCTGCGGTTTTCCAGTCTGCTCTACGAATTTCTATATACTCTGATCGTTCATTATAAGGTTACGATTGACAATACCGCCAAAGTGCAGAGCCAGAAAAATCTGGATCGTCTGGCGCCTGTAATCCGTTATGTCAAAGAACATTATACGGAGCTTATCACACTGGAAGAGGCCGCCGGTCTCGCCGCCCTCAACCCGGAGTATTTCTGCCGATTCTTCAAGCGGAACATGGGTACTACTTTTACCGCCTATGTGAACAGCGTGCGCCTGACTCACGTCTGCTACGACCTGAAAAACACAGATTTGAATATCGGTACTATTCTGGAGAAACACGGAGTTACCAACTATAAGCTGTTTATGCACAATTTCAAACAGATCTACGGATGTACTCCGAAGAATTTCAGAAAAACTTTATAATTTTACCTTGCACTTCAACTCCATCTGACAAAAGCTGCCTCCATCCCCTCGGTTTCCAAAGGCTATTTTCCCTCCGTGCGCCAGTATGATCTTCTGTACGATACCAAGACCACGGATATTCTGCGCCGCAGCTTTTCTCCTTTTATCGGAAAGATGCCGCAATACTTCCTCAGAATATCCTACCCCGTTATCTTCAAACCGGATCATACATTTGTTTCTGTCTCTCTGCATATAAATTCGAATCTCCACGGCATCCGACTGCCCGCCGTGCTGCATACTGTTATGGATCAGATTGCGGAAGGATCTGATCAACAGCCGCCTGTCTGCTTTGACGATCACATTCTCCGCCGTTTCCCCAATCTCTAAGGTAATCTGCAGCTGCTCATCCGGCGTATCATTTAGAAAAGAGGTCACTACTTCCCGAAGCACTGCGGCAGGACGTACCTCTTCCTTCCTGAGCGCCTGCATGGAATACTCCAACCGTGAAGTCAGATTCAGGTCGTCGATCAGTTCTTTCATCACGATGCTTTGGTGCTTTATGACCGACGCCTGCTGCCGTTCCTCGTCCGATAAATGATCGCTGTGTTCCAGCACATCGGCATACCCCATGACCATGGAAAGCGGCGTGCGGATATCATGGGATATCCCCGCGATCCATTCAATACGCGTATGTTCTCTCTTTTTTTCCCATTTTTTGGTGAAAAGAAACGCCAATCCGACAATCCACATAAAATTGATCAGAAGTACATAGAACCATACCCGCCCTAAGAAATCCATCCAGGAAAGAGAAAATTCTATCGTGTATTTCCACAAAGTATTCTTCTGCCACCCTGTTACAAGAATCTTCTCGTCCAAAATCCTTAAATGAACCGGATAATCTTTCAGATACCATTTAGACATCTTGGCAATATCCGCCATACTGTATGAATCAGACAGTTCCGCCGGCTTCTTATAACTCCAAATCACCGTTCCCTCTTCACCAATCAGCATTGCCCACGTACCGCTGGCGTCCATGTCTTCTTTCGTTTCCGCACTCAGCTCATATCCCTGATCTGTCATAACAAGCTGCTCCGCAATCTTCCCTGCGCCTACATAATCCGGGGTCATTTTCACATATTTCATCAACGCAATTCCCATGAAAACAATGTTAAGAGCTATCACAAGACATGCTGTTATCGTAATGGACAGTATTCCATACAGGACAGATCGTAATCCCCTTTTTTTATCCAGCTTATACGGTTGTTTTTTCATGCTCTGCTCCTTTATCCCGGCGGTATATGGCATTCATCCCTTACCTTACTAATTTATATCCAAGCCCTCGCACCGTCAGCAGAAACTTCGGATGCGACGGATCTTCCTCTATCTTCTCCCTAAGTCTCCTAATATGCACGATCAGCGTATTCTCATATCCGAAATTGCCCTCCTGCCAGACTGTCTCACACAGTGCGTCAATGGTTACAATGCGCCCTCTGTTTTCCGCCAGTTTCTGTATGATCGCGTACTCTTTCGCCGTCAGCGTCACTTCCGTATCCGGTCGGTATACCACGCCGCTGCTTAGATCTACTTTATAGCTGCCCAGCAAAATGACCCTGTTTTCCTGCGCATCCGTAACCCGGTACACCCGTTTCAGCACTGCCGTCACCCGCAGGATCAATTCCTGCGGAAGAAAAGGCTTCGTGATGTAATCGTCTGCCCCAAGTCCCAGACCGTGCAGTCTGTTTTCGTCTTCATCCCTTGCAGACAGAAAAATAACCGGAACCTCGGACTCTTCCCGCAGCTTCTGCAGCAAAGTAAACCCATCTCCATCAGGGAGCATCACATCCAACAGGATCAGGTCCGGTGCTTCTCTGCGAAACATTACTTCGGCTTCCCTACAGCTTGCCGCCGTAACGACTTTATAAAATCCGGCTTTTTGCAGGAACTCTTTGACCATGCTGCGCAAATCCGGTTCGTCATCTACAAGTAATATTTTGCAATCATATAAGTTCATATCTTCTTACTCCTTTTCCTCATCCAGTATATAATAATTCCCTTTTTACGAGAAGTTTCTTACATAAATCTTAATGTAAATGTAAGGAAGCCTTCATGTGGGTGTAAGCAAGATTTTATATTCTTCCATTGGAGTTGCAAACATCACATTCCCGGTCAATAAGCGATTGCGAAACTCATTCCGGTTTATTGAAATTGTACAAATTGCATGACCAACGCAGACTCGCTTGCGCTCCGTTTCCGGCGTAACGGCACTAGGCTCGACAATACCTCGCCAAGTGCCAACGCCTGCAAAGGGCCTGCTTATGGTTATGCAATTTTCACAATTAACGAAAGTCAGAGCTGAGTTTCGCAATTACCTATTCTGGTCAATTGCGAAAGGAGTTAACTATGTCAACACAAAATTTAATTGAAACAACTAATCTCACCAAGCAATACGGCAAAGTTCTCTGCGTGGAGCATTTGAACATGAAAGTACCCCAAGGTGCCATCTACGGTTTTCTTGGTCCCAACGGCGCCGGCAAATCTACCACATTAAAAATGATTCTTGGACTTGCCAAACCCACCAAGGGTTCTATTACCCTCTTTGGCTCTCCGGTCAATGAAAAGAACCGCATCAGACTGCTTGCCGACACTGGCTCTTTGATTGAGTCCCCCAGCTACTACGGGCATTTAACGGGAGAGGAAAATCTGCGTATCATACAGACCTTAAAAGGCTGCCCCGAACAGGATATCGCAGAGGTACTCAAAATTGTCCGCTTGGAGGATGCCCGTAAGAAACAGGTCAATCATTATTCCCTCGGCATGAAACAGCGTCTTGGACTGGCAGCCGCACTGTTGGGATTTCCAAAACTTCTGATCTTAGATGAGCCTACCAACGGACTGGACCCTGCCGGCATACAGGAAATGCGCGAGCTGATCCGCACTCTGCCCTCCGCCTACGGCATGACTGTAGTGGTCTCCTCCCACCTGCTTAGCGAAATAGATCAGATGGCTGACCACGTGGGAATTATAAGAAAAGGGGAGTTGGTTTATCAGAACACTTTGGAATCCTTACATTCCCATGCCAAACAGCAGATTGCCATCCGTGTCAACCATCTGCCTATTGCTATCGATATTCTTCATCAGAGCGGAATCGAGCCGACGCAGGAAAATGACTATCTGCTGCTGCCTATGGTGGATGATGCTTATATAGCAAGCCTTTGCAGGCAACTGGTCTCGCAAAACCTGTCCCTCTACCGCATAGAGAAACGGGAGAAGAGTCTAGAAGATATTTTCCTGTCTCTGACCGGAAAGGAGAACAGTCTATGAAAATATTAAAAATAGAATTCTATAAGATTAAAAGAAAGGAAATCGGGCTGACTATGTGCGCTTTGATGACAGTACAATTCTTATGGTGCATCTGGGCTTTCCGTGATCCTAACGAAAGCGAACGAATGCAGGGATGGCTTGCTAACCTTTACAGTATGCCGTTGGTAAACAGTATTATGATGCCTACGATGATGGCTGTCCTTGCCTCCCGTCTTGCGGATATCGAACATAAAGGAAATACTTATAAGCAGTTGGAAACCCTGCGCAGTGCAGGAAGCTTATTTAATGCCAAGGTATTCTGCGGACTTATTTTTATCATACTGATGTTTACGGCACAATTTATATTCCTCTTGCTCTTCGGACATTTTCTCCACTATGAAGGGCAGCCGGATATAGGGTATTATCTGCACTATCTCTTCTTAAGCCTCGCCTGTACTTTTGCCCTCTATCTGCTGCAGCTGGCTCTGTCCATGCTGTTTTTTAATCAGATGGTTCCGCTGGTAGTGGGCTTATGCGGTTCTATGCTTGGTTTGATTCTGATGTATCTGTATAACTGGAATTTTCGTTTTCTTTTTCCTTGGGGCGGATACATTGCAACCATGTTTGTCGGTGCGGACTGGGATTCGGAAACGCGGATTATGACTTACTATTACATGGAAACGACAGAAAACGCATTGCTTGGACGCAGCTTTATCTTTATATGGATGATTCTTTCCTATGCTGTGGGACGCATCTTATTTATACGCAGGGAAACATAACACTAAATTCGCTAATTGCAAAACTCCTTCCTAGTTATTGAAATTGCACAAATTAGCGCAATGCTTTGATGAGTTTTGCAAACGCCTAATAATAAATATA
>CAZPSD010000050.1:0-16621 GCA_964589055.1 uncultured Bacteroides sp. | reverse complement strand
CTTATGTACTGACTAACTGCCATAATTCGCTGTGTGCAGTGGGTGGTACTATCAACGAAGATGACCACATGTTTGGGTTGACCTGTGCGAAAAAGTACGGCGGTGTTTATGTACCGCCTCATCAGGCAGTCATCCATCAGTTTGCAAGAGAAATGCTTGCAGGCGGCGGCAAGATGATTTTAGGTTCTGACTCCCACACAAGATATGGCGCTCTTGGTACGATGGCAATGGGCGAGGGAGGTCCTGAGTTAGTTAAGCAGCTGTTATCCCAGACATATGATATCAACATGCCGGGCGTTGTAGGTGTTTACCTGACAGGCGAGCCTGTAAAGGGTGTAGGCCCTCAGGACGTGGCACTGGCGATTATCGGCGCAGTATTCGCTAACGGTTATGTAAAAAATAAAGTCATGGAGTTTGTAGGACCCGGTGTGTCCAGCTTAAGTGCAGATTTCCGTATTGGTATCGATGTCATGACTACTGAGACTACCTGCTTATCTTCCATTTGGAGAACAGATGAGAAGATCAAGGAGTTCTATGACATTCATGGCAGAGTGGAAGAATATCAAGAATTAAATCCGGGTGATGTGGCATATTATGATGGTATGATCACCGTTGATCTTTCTAAGATCAGACCGATGATCGCAATGCCTTTCCATCCGAGCAATACCTATACGATTGATGAAGTCAATGCGAATCTTAAAGATGTGCTTCATGATGTGGAAGAGCGTGCGAAGGTCAGCTTAGACGGTGCAGTACCGTATTCATTACAGGATAAGATAGTAAACGGCAAGTTTATGGTAGACCAGGGTATTATAGCAGGCTGTGCAGGCGGCGGCTTTGAGAATATCTGCGCTGCAGCCGACATTTTAAAGGGTTCTTATATCGGTGCAGATGGATTTACTTTGAGCGTATATCCTGCCTCCATGCCGGTCTATATGGAACTTATTAAGAATGGCTGTGCGGCAACGATTTTAGAGACCGGCGCCGTGATGAAAACCGCTTTCTGCGGACCTTGTTTCGGCGCAGGCGATACTCCTGCCAATAATGCATTCAGTATCCGCCACTCGACCAGAAATTTCCCGAACAGAGAAGGCTCCAAGCTGCAGAACGGTCAGATTTCTTCCGTTGCGCTGATGGATGCCCGTTCTATCGCGGCAACAGCGGCAAATAAGGGCGTTCTGACTCCGGCTACTGATTTTGACGGGGAGATTGGTAAATATAAATATCATTTTGATGCCAATATCTATGCAAACCGTGTCTTTGATTCCAAGGGCGTGGCGGATGAGAGCGTGGAGATTCAGTTCGGCCCGAATATTAAGGACTGGCCGGCTATGGGTGCATTGCCGGAGAACCTTGTGCTTCGCGTTGTATCCGAGATTCATGATCCGGTTACTACCACAGACGAGCTGATTCCTTCCGGGGAAACCTCCTCTTACCGTTCTAATCCATTGGGACTGGCAGAGTTTGCGCTATCCAGAAAAGACCCTGAGTATGTGGGCCGTGCGAAAGATATTCAGAGAGCCGAGAAGGCAAGAATGGCAGGAGAACAGCCGTGTGAAGCCCATCCTGATGTGAAACCTGTTATGGATGTTGTGAAGAAGACCTTTGCGGATGCTTCTCACGAAAATACAGGTTTCGGTTCCACGATTTTTGCCGTAAAGCCGGGCGACGGTTCCGCAAGAGAGCAGGCGGCAAGCTGTCAGAAGGTGCTTGGCGGCTGGGCGAATATTGCCAATGAATATGCAACCAAGAGATACCGCTCCAACCTGATTAACTGGGGTATGCTTCCGTTCCTGATTAAAGAAGGAGAATTGCCGTTTAAGAACCTTGATTATCTGTTCTTCCCGGATATTAAGAAAGCTGTGGAAGAGAAGGCGGATGTGATCAAGGCTTACAAGGTGGATGTGGAATCAGGCCAGTTAGTTCCGTTTGAGTTAAAACTTGGTGAGCTTACTGATGAAGAGAGACAGATTATCTTAAAAGGATGTCTGATTAACTATAACAGAGTGGACGGTTAATGTAATTATAAAAGAAGTCATGTGGGAAGGTTACCGCATGATGCGTATGGGGCTATATGACTAATGGGGTAAAGGAAAGATTGTGCAGGAAAACGGTGCTTGCTGATCTTCTTGTAATCATCCTGGCAGTGACGGCTGTGTTGATCGGCACAGCCGTTTCTGCGGGGAAAGAACAGAATATAGAAGAGCAGGAAATTCTGTCAGAAGAACAGGATACGCAGGCAGCGCCGCTGACACAGTCTGCGGTTGCCCTGCCGTCACCGGATCAGATGCAGCCTGAGGTGGAATCCTCTAAGGAAATCGTGAAAGACGCTCTGCTTAGTAACGTGCCGACGGCGGACTATAGTTATTCGTTTAATGATAAATTGGATAACGCTATTGTGGTTACAAGAAGCGGAGATAAGGGCGGCTTCAATGAAGGTACTTATCCGGAGCAGTCCGATGAGGCGCTTCCGCTTTTTACAGATGGAATGGAGGGAAGTGCGCTTTATTTGGACGGAACCTATGGGGTGGAACTTTTGGGCATTGGGAATCTTGCGGATTCTTATACAATTTCCTTCTGGCTTCGGGCGGATCAACTGTGCGACTGGTCGCCGTTTCTGGTGATTGGTTCTAATTTGTTAGATGTAGATGGCACACAGAATTATATTTCCTTTAATAAGAAGACAACGGAGGATGGAGAGACTGTTGTACCGGTGTTTAATACGATTAACCGTATCTGTGATAATTCCTGCGAGATCAGACCGTCATCAGATAATAAGCAGCGGGTCAACCTAAACGAATGGACTTATATTACGATCTGCGTAGACGGTACGCAGGCGCCCGAATCAGACAGTATGAAGGTAATGGGATATCTGTACATTAACAGCGAACTGGTCGGCTCCGGCGAAATATCGAAGTTAACTCTTGAAGCAGAGAATTTGAAGGCTTATGTAGGAATCGACTGTTTCGATGAATTGTATCGGGCAAGTTTTGACGAGATCCATATTTGGAACAGCCTGTTGGATGAGAGCCAGATCAGTGCCATGTATGTGGCATATATTCAGGGAGATACACAGGAAGAATCATGATATAACCATATTTAAAAAGTAAAGATTTTACAAAATCTTCCGATATATAAGGTACAGAGAAAAGGACTCCCGGCCAGAGTGTTTTTTTCTGAATTTGAATGATGTTGAGACCACGGACGGTATTTTTGAGGGAAAAGGATTTTCTTTAAGGGTACCGTCTTTTCTGTTGCCATGCATCAGGGAAGGTGCAGCCGGGTGACACAGGCAGGCATGGAAATGGGCTTATACAAAAGGAGGGGCAAGTGAGAATTGATTCCAGTATCATCGGAATGGAATCTACCAGAACGTATTCTGCGGCAGCCGCTAAATCTGCAAGATCAATCACAGCCACTTACGCAGGCAATGAACTTGCCGGCGGCATGGGCGGTTTGTTTGGCAATCTGCTGGATATGGGCGGCGATACTGCGGAAACCGGAGACAACAAGGAAAATGAAGTGAATCTGGAAGATATCACGGCGCATTTTAAGAATCTTTCCGGTACGGCGCGTGTGGCAACAGGCAGCAGGGATGAAAAGGATGCGATCAGAACCATCAAGCAGCAATGCGTGGAGTTTTTGATGGAGCTTCTGTTCCGGATCAGAGGGGAGCGGTATCATGGCAGTCAGAATGATCTGTCATCGGCGCTTTCTTCAACCGGCGCACAGCCTGTATACAACGTGTCTATACTGAGCGCCGGGACTTACTTCAGGGAAGAGGAAAGCACAACCTTTTCCACAACAGGTACGGTCAAAACAACTGACGGAAGAGAGCTTTCCTTCAATTTGGAGTTCGGTATGAGCCGCAGATTCGAAGAGTATTATGAGGAAACCTATGTTACCACAGTGAGAGATTACTGCGATCCGCTGGTGATCAACCTGGATACCAATATTGCGCAGGTATCGGACCAGAAATTTTTCTTTGATCTGGACTGTGACGGCACAAAGGATGAAATTTCATCTTTGAATGCGGGAAGCGGTTTCCTGGCGCTGGATCTTAATGAAGATGGCGTCATCAATGATGGCAGCGAGTTATTCGGAACGAAGTCAGGCAACGGATTTGCCGATTTGGCGAAATATGATTCGGATAACAATGGCTGGATCGATGAGGCTGATCCTATTTGGGATAAGCTGCTGATTTGGACGAAGGATGAGGACGGTCAGGATAAGCTGTATCACCTGTCGGATTTAGGTGTGGGCGCAATCGGCCTTGCCAATGTGTCTACCCAGTTTGCACTGAACTCGCAGGAAGATAACACAAACAATGCCATGATTCGTTATACCGGCGTTTTCTTATATGAGAATGGAGACGTATCGACCCTCCAGCATCTGGATTTGGCCAGATAATACAAGCCGGTATAAAAAAGGAAACATCTACATAGTAATAGTACATGTGGGGTGTTTCATGAAAGTTAGTAAAATCGTCGAAAAAAGAACAAACAAAAGAGATGCTTTTGGCTTTCTTTTGTTTGTTTTTTTATTGCCCTATGTATGTGCCTGCCTGTGGGGGCATGCGGGAGAAGAAACAGAACAGGCGCTTACAAAACGGCAGCAGCGAAGCGAGGCGGAAGCCGCAGCGCCGTATCGGGTAGAAGTAGCCATGGAATGGGGAACATGGGAATTGCCTGCGGAGGAATATCTGGTTTACAGACTTGCACAAGTCATGCAGGAGGATTATGAAGAGGAAGCCTTAAAAGCCCAGGCGGTATTGCTGCGGACAGAAATATCGGAAGCATACAGGACACAGGGAAGCGAACTGATACAGATAGAGAATGCGGGATTTGTGAAATTTTATGATGCGGACGGGCGGGAAGGACTGGAACGATATAAAGGGGCGGTAGAAGAAACAGAAGGCATATATCTGTGTTATCAGGGACAGCCGGTTCAGGTATCTTATTTTAAGGTAAGTAATGGACAGACAAGGGATGCAAAGGAAGTATGGCATACCGGCAAATGCCCCTATCTTACCAGTGTGTCCTGTACGCAGGATCAGACATCTCCGGAATGGAGCAGTACGGTGGCGCTGGACCGGGAGGATTACATACGTCTGCTCAGATCCATTGTGGGAGAAAATTATCCCGAAGAGACTTTATGGAGTGAGGGACAGTTGATTTATGATGAAGCCGGATATGTGACGGAAGTAACGTATCAGGAAGGGGAAGAAGAGACGAAGATCGACGGAGAAACATTTCGCTATCTTTTGGGACTCAATTCGGCATCTTTTGAGATAGACAAGGATGAGCAGCAGATTATTTTTCATGTAACCGGAGTAGGGCACGGGTTTGGCATGAGTCAGTACAATGCAGGCTGTATGGCGCTAAATGGGGATAAATATGACCAGATCTTAGAAAAATTTTTTCCGGGGACGGAATTAGCAAAATTTGAATAACCTGACAGAAATGGGTAAGACTAACACCATGAAACATATATGGAAAACAGGAGGCAAAGTTTCATGGCAAGAAGAAATAGCATCAGGAAAGAGAGAATCATTATGTTGGCATCCTCAGTGTTTGTCCTGACAGCGCTGACGGTAACCGGTGTTTATGTAAACAGGAGTAATAAGGCGGAACAGGAAGATTATGTGGTAGACTTCGAGGCGCTCGAAGAGCAGAGCGATCAGACCGCGGAAAATATGATATCCGGAGAAGAACTGGACACATTGTTTGCCGAGGTGGGAACCGATGATCTGGACTATGATCCCGGTTTTCAGGAAGCAAATTCCATGAAAGTGGAAAACACGGATGAATCTTCATCCGAAGAGGAAGAAGAAGAGACAGGTCAGGATGTAAGCGGGAAGCCTAAGGAGGAAGAGGACAAGCAGAGCGGCGGGTCTGAGAAGAAAAAGAAAACGGATGAGGAAGAAGAGGCAGGTATGTTTGATGAAACAGTGGATACTGCCCAAAACATTGAAGAATCAGAAGAGACGGAGGCAATTTCCACAACCGTACAGCCTGCACTTGACTTCAACGAAGAAGACGGGTTGGTATGGCCGATCGTGGGGGATGTGCTGATCAACTACAGCATGGACCAGACAATCTATTTTCCTACCTTGCAGCAGTATAAGTATAATCCGGCGATCGTGATTTCGGCGGCACAAGGCGAAAACATTACGGCGGCGGCGGACGGCAGAGTAACTTCCGTAACCTATGATCCGGTCATCGGCAATACGGTCGTCATGGATTTAGGCAACGGTTATGAACTGACTTACGGACAGCTTGATAACATTGTGGTTTCAGAAGGCAGCTATGTAAGCGTGGGAGACGGTATCGGAACGGTAGCGGCTCCGACAAGATACTATAGTCTGGAAGGCGCCAATGTGTACTTTAAGCTGACAAAGGACGGAGAGCCGGTCAATCCGATGACGAAATTGCAATAGGAAAAGGAATAATATATGCTGGTTATTATCAATGGTAATATTAAGACAATGGAAAGTCAGGATTACGCAGACGGTTACATTCAGATCGAGCAGGGAAAGATCACGGCGATCGGTGACATGCGGGAATGTGACAGAAGCGTACTGCAAAACCGGAATGATGTGCAGGTAGTTGATGCAAGAGGGAATCTGGTTATGCCGGGGATCATTGAGGCGCATTGCCATATGGGCATCACGGAGGAAAAGAAGGGGATGGAGGGAGATGACTGCAATGAGAATGTCGATCCTGTCACCCCTTACCTGCGTGCCATAGACGCTATTAACCCCATGGATGCGGCGTTTCATGACGCGCAGCAGGCAGGGATCACGTCAGCTATGATCGGACCGGGAAGCGCTAATGTGGCAGGCGGCCAGTTTGCTTTCTTAAAAACCTGCGGCAGATGTATTGACCAAATGGTCGTGAAAGCCCCTGCCGCCATGAAGGTCGCTTTCGGAGAAAATCCGAAAGTGAACTATTCCGGGCAGGGGACATCTCCTTCTACCCGTATGGCGATTGCGTCGATGCTGCGGGAGGAATTGACGAAGGCTGTGGCGTATCAGAAGAAAAAGGAGTCAAAGCCGGAGGAAGAGACGGATTTCCGGTATGAATGCTGGCTGCCGGTATTGAAGGGAGAGATTCCCTTAAAGGCACATGCGCACAGAGCGGACGATATTCTGACTGCGGTGCGTATTGCCAAAGAGTTTGGGCTTCGCATGACCATCGATCATTGCAGTGAAGGACATCTGATCATAGAAGAATTGCGGGAAGCAGGCTTCCCGGCGATCGTAGGGCCGGATATGGCAAGCAGAAATAAGATAGAAGTGCAGAATATGGCTTTTAAGACGGCGGGCATACTGAGTAAAAACGGCATTTTGACCGCTGTTACTACCGATCATCCGGTGTCTAAAATACAGTTCCTGCCGATTTGTGCGGGACTTGCGGTAAAAGCGGGAATGCCGATGGAAGAAGGGCTGAGAGCCATTACAATCAACGCTGCCCGAATATGCGGCGTGGATGAGAGGGTAGGAAGCCTGGCAGTGGGTAAAGACGGAGATATCGCGATTTTTAACGGGAATCCGATGGAGGTATTTACCAGAAATCTGTGCACTCTCATAGAAGGAAAAATTGTTTATTATGATGAAGAAAGCGGATTACTATGTTATAATAGGTCATGATCGGTTTGTATTTTCCGCGCCTGATATTGTTTGTGTCCGGTATATGATGCAGCAGTGCAGGCGTGGGAAGAAACAAAACAGCATGAATTTTTGTTTGTTGAGAGAAGCGGCATGTTAAATAGGAAACGCATAAGAAAAATAGTATGTATCATAGTCTGTTTCAGCCTGCTGGCCGGATGCAGCGGCCTGTCAGGCATTTCTTTTGATGCATTGCAGGGAAACAGTGAGGATGACGGTTTTACCAGTCTTGGCCTGACGCCGGAATTTAATTATGAAGTACCGGTCAGTCTGCCCAATATTTTAGTGGATCAGGTAGGATATGCCCGGGACAGTAATAAGATTGCCGTTATTCTGGGAGAACTGCCGCCGGACAGTTTTACGATCATGGACGCCGATACCGGACAGGCGGTTTACACGGGACAGATCGTTCAGAAGGGATATGACGATGAAACCGGAGCTTATGTCAGCTATGGCAATTTCACGGATTTTACGGCACCGGGGAAATATTACATACAGGCTGCAGTGATCGGGCAGTCGTATCCGTTTGAGATCGCTGAAAATCTTTACGGCGATCTTTTTCAGGCAGCATTAAAGCAGTATTATTATAACCGCTGCGGACTTACGTTATCGTCAGAGCTGGCGGGGGAGGCTGCCCATAATGCGTGTCATACAAAAGAGGCGCAGATGAAAGAAGACGCGTCCGTCAGACTGGATGTGACAGGCGGCTGGCATATGGATGAGGCGGGAACCAGGGATGTGGTAAGAGGCTGCCAGACCGTCAATTCTCTTTTGCTGGCATATGAGTTGTATCCTGACAGGTTTGGGGATGAAGTCGGCATCCCGGAGAGCGGAAATGCGATACCGGACATCTTAGACGAAGTAAAATATGAGGTTGACTGGCTGCTTAAAATGCAGGATGCTGCGAGCGGAGCGGTATATGCTTCCGTCAGCAGTGTGGACAATAAAGCCACCGGCTATATCCTGTGTATTGACGGGATAACGATGGACGCCACGATCCAGTTTGCCGCCACGATGGCGAAGTTCAGCTATCTGTATCAGAACTATGACAGAGAGTTTGCAATACAGTGTCTGAAGGCTTCAGACCGGGCGTACCGCTATGCGCAGAAATATCTGGGGGATGTTTCCTGGGAGGAGTATTTCTATGCTTCCACGGAACTGTATCGTGCCACAGGCGCAAGCGGATATTACACGGTGATCAAGAATTATTTGACTCAGAATCCGGTGACAGAGATGGATAATGATTTTATATTTTGGGGCTGTGTGACTTATCTGTCTACCAAGCAGAGGGTGGATGTCAATCTGTGCAGCGACATAATCAAAATACTGATGCAGGAAGGGGAGCGGATTTCATATGCTTCGAAGAGTTCCAAACTGTTAGTCAATGCGGATACAAAGCAAAGCAACAGTGCAGAGCTGCTGAAAGATCTTTCCAGGCTGGCCGTGGTAGACCAAGTTATTTCCAATCATGAATATGCTACTGTGTTAGAGAACCATCTTCATTATCTGCTTGGGCGTAATCTGCAGTCCGTCAGCTACTTAGATGATGTGGGTTCGCGCAATTATAAGGATATCGATGAGACGCAGGGGATTATGAACCACATTGATCTCAATGCAGAGCTTGTCTTGATGATGAGCGCTATTTTGGATGAAGAGAAAAACAGTGAGTAGCAGATACGATAAGAGCCGGCATTACACCAGCTCTTTGTTTTTGAAATAAGTTTCTTTGATAATGCTTTGCACTTCTGTACCGATGTTCTTCTTTTCCTCGCGGGACATCCGGCTCATATAAACCGGCTTGCAGTATTCCAGAACAACATGTGTTTTGCGGATAAAAGGAAGATGATCTTCAAATATTTCCGCCGTGTTGTTGATTGCCATAGGAATGATGGCGCAGCCGGATTTCTCCGCAATCTTGAAGCTGCCCGCATGAAAGGGCAGGAAAGTATCGTTGGCTTTGTTTCTCGTACCCTCCGGGAAAATACAGATAGAGATGCCGGATTTGACTTTCTCAATACCCTGCAAGATCGTATTCATGCCCTGCTTAATATCTTGTCTGTCCAGAAACAGACAGTGCAGATACCGCATCCAGTCGCGCAGAAGCGGTACGCGGAGGATCTCCTTCTTGGCAATATAGCCGGTGGGTCTGGGCACTCTCACATATGTAATTAAAATATCAAAATAACTGCGATGATTGCCGATGTAGAGCACAGGCTCATCCTTTGGCACATTTTCCTCACCGATGACGGTTACCGTCGTACCGGCAAAGAAAAGGCATACCCGGAACGCCCAGTTGACGATGGCGAGAGAACTGCGGTTTTTGATGTCCATATTAAATTTACCGATAATATATTCCATTATGAGCAGCGGAATGCTGCAAATAAGAAACAATATTACAAAAAGTAGCACTAAAATAAAACGAATCATACAAACCTCCGCTTTGTATCGGCATTCTACAGCCGGTATTATTATAACGAAAAAATTCTTTTGAATCAATATACAGATTAGCTTTGTTGTAGCCGCCCGGGATATCCGGTG
Source organism: uncultured Bacteroides sp. (assembly GCA_964589055.1). Classification (GTDB taxonomy): domain Bacteria; phylum Bacillota; class Clostridia; order Lachnospirales; family Lachnospiraceae; genus UBA3282. The sequence goes on along the minus strand of CAZPSD010000050.1, from coordinate 6,414 downwards.
CGAACGGCGGCGGCTTGATACACGCAAAATACAAGGCATAGAACCGGGCAAAATATAATAAAAATAGTAATAACAGCAGTATGCCGTATAGGAGCGGAAAGGATATATGACCATGAGTGAATGGGAAAAGAGAATCATAAGCGTTTTTCTTGTATGCCTGTTTTGCATGAGTGTGGCAGCCTGCGCTGCCGGGAAAGACCCGATGGAAAAGATCAGGGATTGGGAGTTTACCGTGATCGCGGAGGATAATGTGCCGGAGGAACTGCTTGCCATGATCGAGGAGAAAAAAGCGGAGCCTTTTAAGCTGACCTTTCAGGATCAGGGCTTTCTGTACATCTGTGTAGGCTATGGAACACAGCAGACAGGGGGATACAGCATTGCAGTGAATGATTTGTATGAAACTGCCAATGCTATTTACGTGGACACGAATCTTATAGGTCCCGGACCGGAAGAAAAAAGAAATACAACGCCCAGTTATCCTTATGTGGTGATCAAAGCAGAGTTTACGGATAAGCCGGTAGTCTTTGACTAGAGATTATGATATAATGAGCGTTAGTGAGGAGAGCATGCTTGCATGAACTGAGCCGGAAGAATCCCAAGGGGATTCTTCCCGTGGGTGGATACTGTTGAAGCTGTCAGCAGGCAGACATTTCTAAGGAGAAAGTTATGATATATATTACAGATGGATACATGATAGATCCGAAATCCGGCAGGGAAGGATATTATGATATCCTGATTAAAGATAATGAAATTGCAGGCATTGCAGAGCGCGGCACGCCTTTAGCCGGTTTACTGCGGCTAAAGGGGATTGACGAAGAAGCGGGACAGACAGAGGAAATCGAACGGATTGACGCTGCAGGGCTGACGATCGCGCCGGGTCTGGTGGATGTGCATGTGCATTTCAGAGATCCGGGTTTTACCTATAAAGAGGATATCCATACCGGTGCGAAGGCGGCCGCAAAGGGCGGCTTTACCTCAGTGGTCCTGATGGCGAACACGAAGCCTGCGGTTGATACGGAAGCGGCACTCTCCTATGTGCTTGAAAAAGGAAAAGAGACAGACATCCATATTTATTCCTGTGCCACTGTGACAAAGGGCATGAAAGGTGAAGAACTGACGGATATGGAGAGTTTAAGCGCGGCGGGGGCAGCGGGCTTTACGGATGACGGCATTCCCCTGATGGATGAAGAGAAGCTGCGGGAGGCCTTAAAGCGCGCGGCAAAGCTGGGAAAGCCCGTCAGCCTTCATGAAGAGAATCCGGCGCTGATCGCCAACAACGGCGTGAATGCCGGAAAAGCAGCCGCTTATTACGGAATCGGCGGTTCCCCAAGGGAAGCGGAAATATCCATGGTGGAACGGGATCTTAAAATTGCGCTGACGGAAGAAGGAGACTTATCGATTCAGCATATCAGTACGAAGGAAGCCGTGGAACTGGTGCGGCAGGCGAAGAAACAGAGCGGTCATATTTATGCGGAAGCGGCGCCTCATCATTTTACATTGACGGAAGATGCGGTGATAGAGCACGGTACTCTTGCCAAGATGAACCCCCCGCTTCGGGAAGAGGCGGACCGGCTGGCTGTTATAGAAGGGTTGAAGGATGGCACCATCGACATGATTGCCACGGATCACGCGCCCCACAGTGTTGAGGAAAAGGCAAAGCCGATCACAGAGGCGCCAAGCGGTATTACCGGGCTGGAGACCGCCCTGTCCCTCGGTATCCGGGAGTTGGTAGAGCCGGGATATCTGACCATGAAAGAACTGCTTACGAAAATGAGTCTGGCGCCTGCCGGGTTGTATCACATGGATGCCGGATATCTGGCAGAGGGCGGGCCTGCGGATCTGGCGCTGCTTGACAGACATGCACAGTGGAAGGTGGAAGCGGAGCATTTTGCTTCCAAGGCATGCAATTCGCCTTTCGTGGGGGAGATGATGCCCGGAGTTATTACCCATACGATCTGTGCGGGCAAGGTGGTGTACCGGGGAACGCAGCGGTAAATATTTTACATGAAGGTCAGTGTTACGCAATAATTTGTGCCTGCGCAATGTATGCATAGCATCCATAAAAGTCTGCAGGCCGTGAGAAAGGCATGGTAATTAAAATGTCACGGAAGAAAAAGGTAAAAGCGACAGTAGTGTCACAAACACAGATAGCAGATCAGATTTATGACCTGTGGCTGGAAACGGAGCTTGCAAAATTTACCCACGCAGGGCAGTTTACCGCAGTGTATCCCCGCAATGCCGGTACGCTGCTGCCGCGCCCGATCAGCATCTGTGAAGCAGACAAGACGCAGAACAGGCTGCGCCTGGTATACCGTATTGCCGGTAAGGGAACGGCGGAGTTTTCCACTTATAAGACAGGCGACACATTAGAGATACTGGGCGTCTTAGGCAACGGTTTTCCGCTGGATAAGGCAAAAGGTAAGAAAGTATTTCTGATGGGAGGCGGTATCGGAATCCCCCCTATGCTGGAACTGGCGAAAGAACTGGAGGCGGACAAACAGATCATAGCGGGATACCGCAACAAGGATCTTTTTCTGGAAGAAGATCTGGCGAAGTACGGTAATGTCTATATTGCAACTGAGGATGGCAGCGTGGGGACTAAAGGCAATGTGCTGGATGCCATTCGGGCAAATAATATCAGTGCAGACCTGATTATGGCGTGCGGACCGATGCCGATGCTTCGTGCCATCAAGCAGTATGCCGAAGAACAGGGCATAGAAGCCTATATTTCTCTGGAAGAAAGAATGGCGTGCGGCGTGGGCGCCTGCCTGGGCTGTGTGTGTAAGACTGCGAAAGTGGATCATCACTCCCATGTGAAGAATGCGCGCATTTGTACCGACGGGCCGGTATTTGAAGCAAAAGAGGTGGAAATCTGATGAATACAAAAGTGACGATCGCAGGGGTAACCCTGAATAATCCCGTGATGACGGCATCCGGAACCTTCGGCTCCGGGATGGAATACAGTGATTTCGTTGATTTAAACAGATTAGGCGCGGTGGTGACCAAGGGAGTTGCCAATGTACCCTGGGAGGGTAATCCTACGCCCCGTGTGGCAGAAACCTATGGCGGTATGCTCAATGCCATCGGTCTGCAGAATCCCGGTATTGACGTCTTTGCAGAGAGAGATATTCCTTTCCTGAGAAAATATGATACGAAAATAATCGTGAATGTATGCGGCAAAACGGTGGAGGATTATCTGGAGGTAGTGGAGCGTCTCGGCGACGAGCCTGTGGATATGCTGGAAATCAATGTTTCCTGTCCCAATGTAAAAGAGGGCGCGATCGCTTTCGGCCAAAAGGCGGACTCTCTCTACGACATTACATCCCGGATCAAGCGGAAAGCCAAACAGCCCGTGATCATGAAACTCAGTCCTAATGTGACCGACATTACGGAGATGGCGAAGGCGGCGGAGGCAGCGGGCGCCGATGCACTGTCCATGATCAATACAATTACGGGCATGAAGATTGATGTTCATAAGAGAAAATTTGTGCTTGCCAATCAGACCGGCGGTTTGTCCGGCCCTGCCATTAAACCGGTGGCGGTGCGCATGGTCTGTCAGGCGGCCCACGCGGTAAACATTCCGATTATCGGTATGGGCGGCATTGCCAATGCGGAGGATGCCGTTGAATTCCTGCTTGCCGGGGCCAGTGCCGTGGCGGTGGGCGCCATGAATTTTGTAAATCCATATACAACGATTGAGGTAATAGAGGGAATCGAGGCGTACATGATGCGGTACGGCATTGAAAATGTGACGGATTTAATCGGGGCGGCAGAGTAGGCATATATCCCCTCCATGCGGCATATACTGTACTAAGTATACGCATGGAGGGTTTTTTGTGGAATTAGTGAAGAAAAAAATACATATGGACCGGATCAGCAGCAGGGCCGTCACCCAGATGGTATTGGAAGAAGATGTGAATATTTCGGATAACAAGCCGGATGCCAGCTATCTGCTGACCAATAAAGGCGAAATCATCATGGAGGAGATCCGCGCCGGTGAAAATGTGGTTAATCTGAAAGGAAAGCTGGTAGTTTCGATTCTGTATCTGACCGATATGGAAGGTATGTGCGCCAGCATGGAGGCTATGCTTCCTTTTGAGGAAAAAGTCAATATGGAGGGGGCGGGAAGCGGTGACACGATCCTGACGGACTGTGCGATTGAGGACCTTACGGTAGGGCTGATTAATTCCAGAAAGCTGAGCGTTCAGGCTGTGGTCACTATCGGTTTGGAAAAAGAAGAACACATAGAGCAGGAGACGGCAGTGGATATTTACCATGACGAGCCTGTAGAGTACCGCAAGCGTACGTATCCCGTCGTGCAGCTTGTATTGCAGAAGAAAGATATTTTCCGGTTAAAAGAAGAAATGGAGCTGACCGGTAATCTGCCCAATATATTTCAGACCATCTGGCATCATATTACTTTCGATCATGTGGAATTTAAAGCGCTGGAAGAGAAAATTTCGATTCAGGGGGAGATGAGAGCCTTTTTCTTATATGAGGGAGAAGGAGATAATGACAGGACGCTGTGGTATGAGAATACGGTGCCCTTCAGCGGTATTATCGAGTGCCACGGCTGCCGTGAAAACATGATTCCGGATATCCGCTACAGACTGGGACAGTGCAATGTGGAGGTGCGTCAGGATTTTGACGGCGAAGAACGGGTATTCTGCATAGAGCCGGCGCTGGATTTGGATATCCATCTCTATGACGGGGAAAATCTGGAAGTGTTGTCAGACGTCTATGGTGTGGATAAAGAGATCGAAGCGCTGACTACGGAAGTACAGCTTAAGAGCCTGCTTATGAGCGGAAGCGGCAAGTGTAAGATAGCGGAACATGCCAAGATACAGAATACAGAGATGCCGATGTACCAGTTGATCCATTCGGAGGGCGATATACAGATCGAGGAGCAGGCTATCGTGGAGAATGGCATTGCCATTACGGGAACACTGACAGTTACTACACTGTATCTATGCAGTGTGGGTTCCAAATCGTTGTATTCCACCACCAATGTGCTGCCGTTTCAGTATGTGGCGGAGGCGGAAAACATCATGCCTGCCAGTATTTTTAAACTGCGCCACAGCATTGAACAGCTAACGGTTACCATGCTGGACAATGAAGAACTGGATGTAAAGGCGGCGCTGCAGTTTAAGGTAATTGTGTTTGCGGTGCAGAAGAGCAATCTGATCACGGATATTAAAGTGGAAGCGCTGGATCTGAATAAGCTGAGCGAACTGCCGGGAATGGTCATCTATATCGCCGGAAAAGAGGATACCCTGTGGGATATCGGCAAGCGTTATTATGTTCCCATTTCGCAGCTGAAAGAAGTCAATGATCTGGCATCGGAGGAAATCTGTGCCGGGGATAAGATACTGGTAGTAAAAGGCGGTATCTGATGTAACAAGAAAAGGAATCAGAGTCTTGCGACAATGATTCCTTTTTATTCAATTCAGTTATGTCCCATAAATCCATAAACAGATGAACACGTTCCTAGTTGGTAGTATCATCTGCCGCAGCGGTTGTCAGACCCGCTTCCTCTGCCAGCTTGTCAAATTTCTCCATGACAGCGTCGTAAGTTTTCTGGGAGATATCCGGTAATTCGCCGCCCCATGTTTTTTCAGCCTGTTTATAACCCTTCTTAAAAGCCTCGCGCATCTCCTCAATCTTGCTTGGATCGCTGCCCGTAAGAGCTTTAGCGAAATCGATGATCCTGTCGGACGTCTGTTCAACACCCCAATAACCGTCCTCAGCGATATCCTTCTCAGCCTGCGCTTTTGTCGCTGCATCTACGGTGAAATTGCCGCCTGCTAAGAATTTCCAGATATCATTGGCTGTATTGTAGGTCTGTCCCTGCTTGGTCATCAGCTGCTGCACAATGTTCTGCAGCTGCTGTGTGTGAGACTCAGCATCGGCTTTCAGCTTGTTGACTAATTCTGTGTTCTGTGCATAATTAGTGGTCTGTGTTTTGGCCGTTTCGCTTTCTTTAGACGGTTCATAGACAGCGGCGGCATCTTCTGCAGCGGTAACATTGGCAGCAGTGTTTTCTGCGGCTGTTTTAACAGCGGCCTGTATGGACTGATAAGCATCGTATGTGCCGGCTGCACCTGTAATTCCGTTTACGCTCATTGTTATCCCTCCTTGGAATTCTTTCATTGTCTTTGTTCTTGTTTTCGTGTTGCATAGGAAAATATCCTATTTCTATATATATCGTACCATTTTTCTGAATATATTAGAAGCAAAAAATAAAATTTTCTGCGTTTCATGACCAAAATAAATAACAGTTCAGCCATCCATTCATAAGTTGGCGGAATATACATTTTCACTCATCAATTTAAGTATAAGTCCGCCAACTTATTTCATGTCGGGCATCCGCCCTATAGAAACGATTGTACAATATGTCCTTAGTGAGCAAGCTCC
>CAZPSD010000049.1:11644-16773 GCA_964589055.1 uncultured Bacteroides sp. | reverse complement strand
CAAGGTATGTCATAACACCATTTAATAAGTACAAACATGTCAAATTTTACCACTTAGAATAAAAGGAGCGATATAAGAAATGAGTGAAATGCAATACACCCTTGGCATTGACATCGGTTCTACCACTGTCAAGATCGCCATTTTAAACGGCAGTCATCAGATACTCTTTTCCGACTATCAAAGACATTTTGCTAACATAAGAGAAACCCTTTCTGGCTTATTGCAGAAAGCATACAACCAGTTAGGCAACCTGACGGTTCATCCCATGATTACCGGTTCCGGCGGTCTGACTCTGGCGAACCATCTGCAGGTTCCTTTTTGTCAGGAGGTTATTTCCGTATCTACTGCCCTGCAGACACTGGCTCCGTCTACAGATGTTGCCATTGAACTTGGCGGCGAGGATGCCAAGATTATATACTTCGAAAACGGTAACGTGGAACAGCGTATGAATGGTATCTGCGCCGGCGGTACGGGTTCCTTCATCGACCAGATGGCATCCTTATTACAGACGGATGCTGCCGGGTTAAATGACTATGCCAAAAATTATCATTCCCTTTATACTATTGCGGCAAGATGCGGCGTATTCGCCAAATCCGATATCCAGCCGTTAATCAATGAAGGCGCCACCAAGGAAGATCTTGCCGCTTCTATTTTTCAGGCAGTGGTGAACCAGACCATCAGCGGCCTTGCCTGCGGTAAGCCGATCCGCGGTCATGTAGCATTTTTAGGCGGTCCGTTACACTTTTTATCGGAATTAAAGCAATCTTTCATCCGCACTTTAAAGCTGGATGAGGATCATATCATCGATACCGACAACTCCCATCTGTTCGCTGCTATCGGTTCAGCCATGAACGCGAAGGAAGAAACCTTCTATACTATGGAAGAAATGGTTCAGAAGCTTAACTCCGGCATCAAGATGGAATTTGAAGTAGAGCGTATGGAACCGCTTTTTGCTTCCCATGAGGAATATGATGCTTTCAGCAAAAGACATGCCATTCACCATGTAGCCACAAGCAATCTGGCTTCCTATCATGGAAACTGCTTCTTAGGCATCGACGCCGGTTCCACCACGACCAAGGTTGCCTTAGTAGGCGAAGACGGTTCTTTGCTCTACTCTTTCTACAGCGGCAACGACGGCAGTCCGCTTAAAACAGCCATTCGTTCCATTAAGGAGATCTATGGTCTGCTTCCCGAAGGCGTCCGCATCGTCCGCTCCTGTTCCACCGGTTACGGCGAAGCGCTTATGAAAGCCGCTTTTCTCTTAGATGACGGGGAAGTAGAGACGGTAGCCCACTACTATGCTGCCGCGTTCTTTAATCCGCAGGTAGATTGTATCTTAGATATCGGCGGTCAGGATATGAAATGTATCAAGATCAAGAACCAGACGGTAGACAGCGTGCAGTTAAATGAAGCCTGTTCCTCCGGCTGCGGCTCTTTCATAGAGACTTTTGCCAAATCGCTCAATTACAGTGTAGAAGATTTCGCCAAGGCTGCCCTCTTTGCAGAGCATCCTATCGATTTAGGTACCCGCTGTACCGTATTCATGAATTCCAAGGTAAAGCAGGCACAGAAAGAAGGGGCTTCTGTCTCCGATATTTCTGCCGGTCTTGCTTATTCTGTTATCAAAAATGCACTGTTTAAGGTAATCAAAGTATCCGATGCTTCTGAACTTGGCAAAAACATCGTTGTACAGGGCGGTACCTTCTATAACGATGCGGTGCTTCGAAGCTTCGAGAAAATCGCAGACTGCGAAGCCATCAGACCGGACATCGCCGGTATCATGGGCGCTTTCGGTGCGGCGCTGATCGCCAGAGAGCATTACGAGACAGGCTATCAGACTTCTATGCTTAACTTAGAGCAGATTACCAATCTGCAATTCGAAACCAGCATGGCAAAGTGTAAGGGCTGTACCAACAACTGCCGTCTTACCATCAATAAATTCACCGGAGGGCGTCAGTACATCTCCGGCAACCGCTGTGAGCGGGGTCTTGGAAAAACTAAGAATGAGAACGGTATGCCCAATCTCTACGACTATAAATTAAAACGGCTCTTCTCCTATGAACCCCTGCCCTTGAACGAGGCGAAACGCGGCACCGTAGGTATTCCGAGAGTCTTAAACATGTATGAAAATTATCCGTTCTGGTTTACTTTCTTTACAAAACTAGGTTATCGGGTGGTACTCTCTCCCAGTTCCAACCGCAAGATTTACGAACTGGGAATTGAGTCTATTCCAAGTGAATCCGAATGTTATCCGGCAAAATTAGCCCACGGACATGTGGCATGGCTCATTAACCAGAAGGTAGACTTTATCTTCTACCCTGCCCTGTTCTACGAACGTGAGGAATTTCCGGATGCCAACAATCATTACAACTGTCCGATCGTCGTCTCTTATTCTGAAAACATCAAGAATAACGTGGAAGAAATCGGCAGGGGTGAAGTGGTTTTCCGCAATCCTTTCATGTCCTTTAAAAATTTGCAGACCATTACTTCCGCCCTTACCAGAGAGTTCACAGAACTTCCCATAACAGAGGTCATGGATGCTGCTGATGCCGCCTGGGCGGAGCTTGCCAAGGCTCGTCAAGACATGCGTGACAAAGGTGAAGAAGTCCTTCGCTTTATGGAAGCAAACCACAAACGCGGTATCGTTTTGGCAGGTCGTCCCTACCATATTGATCCTGAGATAAACCACGGTATTCCGGAGTTGATCAATTCTTATGATATCGCGGTACTGACAGAGGATTCCATCTCGCATTTAGCCGAGCCGGAACGCCCGTTGATTGTATCGGATCAGTGGATGTACCACTCCCGGTTATATGCGGCGGCAAGCTACGTAAAGACCAGAGACGATCTGGATCTGATCCAGCTTAACTCTTTTGGCTGCGGTCTGGATGCCGTTACCACCGATCAGGTTAATGATATCCTGTCCGGTTCGGGCAAGATTTATACCTGCTTAAAGATCGACGAGGTCAATAACCTAGGCGCTGCCAGAATCCGTATCCGTTCTCTGCTCTCCGCTATCAAAGTCAGAGAACAGAAACATAAGGAAAGAACGATTCGCTCCAGTGCCATTACAAAAGTTCAATTTACGGAAGAAATGCGTAAAAACTATACCATTCTCTGCCCGCAGATGTCCCCGATCCATTTCGAGATTATGCAGGCAGGTTTTGAGGCTTGCGGCTACAACTTTGAAGTGCTTGATAATGACAACAGACATGCCGTGGATGTGGGGCTGAAATACGTCAATAACGATGCCTGCTATCCGTCCCTGATGGTTATCGGGCAGATCATGGACGCCCTGCTGTCAGGCAAGTATGATTTAAACAAAGTGGCTCTTATCATGACACAGACCGGCGGCGGATGCCGTGCTACCAACTACGTAGGATTTATCAGACGTGCTTTGGAGAAAGCCGGTATGAAACAGATTCCGGTTATTTCCTTAAATCTTGCCGGTATCGAGAGCAATCCGGGCTTCCACTTAAATGCAGAGCTTTTGATGCGCGCTGCATACAGCGCCCTCTTCGGCGATATCTTCATGCGGTGTGTATACCGGATGCGCCCTTACGAAGTAAATCCCGGCGAGGTGGATGCCGTACATGCCAAATGGGTGGAAAAATGCCGGGAGTTCGTATCCCGTAAGCATATGAACTACTTTACTTTCCAAAAAATGTGTAAGCAGATCATAAGGGATTTCGATGCCATTAAGATCCATGAAGATATGCGCAAACCCCGTGTCGGTGTGGTAGGCGAAATTCTGGTAAAATATGCACCGGCTGCCAACAACCATCTGGTAGAATTACTGGAAGCCGAAGGCGCGGAGGCTGTTGTACCCGATCTGTTAGACTTTATGCTCTACTGCTTCTATAATCAGATTTATAAGGCGGATTATCTGGGTACCTCCAAGAAAGCTTCCATGGTTTCTAAAATAGGCATTTGGGCATTGGAGAAGCTGCGCGGCACAGCAGTAAGAGAATTTGAGAAGAGCAAACACTTTATGCCTCCGGTCAGCATCTATAAGATTGTGGATTATGCAAAACCGATCGTAAATATCGGTAACCAGACCGGTGAAGGATGGTTTTTGACGGGTGAAATGGTAGAGCTGATTCACAACGGTGTCAACAACATCGTTTGTACACAGCCCTTTGGCTGTCTGCCAAACCACGTGGTCGGCAAAGGTGTTATCAAGGAACTTCGCAAACGTTATCCTCTCTCTAATATCGTAGCCATCGACTACGATCCCGGCGCCAGCGAGGTAAACCAGTTAAACAGAATCAAACTGATGCTGTCTACGGCACAGAAGAATCTGAAGAAGCAGCTGTAAGTCCGTCTGTTTGCCTCAAGAATTTTCTTAAAATGTTCTGTTAAAAAAACAATAGAAAGCACGCTTTGCGAACTTTCTATTGTCATGAATTAAAAGAAAAGCAGATGTGGGAATCCTACATCTGCTTTCTTACAACCAAATATTCATTGTCTAACTGATAGAAAGAACAATCAAAATTACCTCCGCTAAGAAACCTGCTCATATCGTCCTCATCCAAATCTACCATACACACATAACACTCATAATCTTCATCATACTGATAATTGCTGCACGTATCACAATTACTCATAATTACCATGCCTTTCTTGCGACATATGTTTTCCGCCTTCCCAGACAGCCTTCCTTGTCTTAATAAAAGGTCTTGTCCACTCTGCGGTTGACAAACTTAATCTTGCCCTTTACATCCTCTCCAAGCTCCTGAATCGCCTCGTCTGCAATTTCTTTCTGCAACTGGTTGACACAGAAAATACAGGTATTGAATTTATCACCTGAAAACAACCTCGGCTTCTCCCATTTGACAAAATACGACACTCTATACTTTAACAGAAGCTTCTCAACCTTCTCCTTAGTCGCCATATCCGTTACCTGGCACCATTCTAATTCATTATGTACTTTAACCTTCTGATATAATGTTTCCATGCTCTTCTCCAACGCAGTGTCACCGCACACCGCTCTGCCATATATAAATAATTTTTATATGAAAATAATGCAATCATAATATATACGATTGCTTTATATTACATTCACACTGCTTAAATTATATCTTACTTTAGTTAATTGTGCAATTCCGATTTTATCCGCTGCATCCGCT
>CAZPSD010000049.1:0-11544 GCA_964589055.1 uncultured Bacteroides sp. | reverse complement strand
CTGCATCCGCTTGATTCTGCCGGTTGCATTTGCCCGGTTTTTATGATATATTCTACTTTATCGCGGGTAGTCTTCATACGCATGATAAGGTGGATTACCCTAATATTTTTACAGAAAGATGAGGATTTCATATGCCTATCAAGATCGCAGATTCATTACCGGCAACTACTGTATTAGAGAATGAAAATATATTCGTTATGACGGAGTTTCGTGCCATGCATCAGGATATCCGTCCGCTTAATGTGCTGATTCTGAATCTGATGCCAACAAAGATAGTGACGGAAACACAGCTTTTGCGAAAGCTGTCCAACACCCCCTTGCAGGTCGATGTGGAATTCTTACAGACAGCAAGCTATACACCACAGCATACAGATTCCAACCATCTGGAATCTTTTTACACCACTTTCGATCAGGTCAAGGATCGCAAATTCGACGGCATGATCATTACCGGCGCCCCTCTTGATTATGTCAGATTTGAGGATGTTACCTATTGGGATGAAATCTGCGAAATCATGGAATGGGGCAAGACTCATGTGCATTGTACTCTGCACTTGTGCTGGGGCGCCTTTGCTGCGCTCTATTACTTCTATGGCTTAGAACGGTACGATATGAAGGAAAAGTTATCCGGCGTATATTCTCATAGAATCGTCAAAAGAACCTCCCCGCTCTTCCGCGGCTTTGATGACATTTTCTATGCACCCCAGTCCCGTGCAATGGGAATTACCAAAGAAAAAATCGCTTCTGTACCGAATTTAGAGCTTATGGCAATTTCCGATGAAGCCGGTGTTACCATCGTCAAAACCACAGACAGCAGACATTTCTTCATTACCTGCCATCCGGAGTATGATGCCGATACCTTATCTCAGGAATATTTCAGGGATTTAGATAAAGGCATGAATCCTAAGATTCCCGTTAACTATTTCCCGGATGATGACCCCACGAAAGCGCCGATCGTCAACTGGCGTTCCACGGGACAGCTGCTCTATTCCAACTGGCTGAACTATTATGTATATCAGACTACACCTTATGATATACGAAATATCTGATAAATTGATCATACAGGAATATTCTTTACTCCAGATAATCCTGTATGAATTCCTCTTCCGACATGATTCGTATTCCCAGTTCTTTCGCCTTTTTGTTCTTGGCGGACATAGAGGCTGTATCGTTGTTGATCAGGCAGGTCGTCTTACCCGTAACACTGCCGGTTACCTTACCGCCCTTTGCCTCGATCACATCCTTTAAGGCGTTCCGATTCTCATAGTGTTCCAGACTTCCCGTAATCACGAAGTTCATACCAACAAGCGTCTGACTGCCTTCCTCCACCGTTTCTTCGGTAATTGTTATCTCCTGCAGCAAATGCTTTAACTGCTCCATGCGCTCCTCATTGCGGAAAAAGGTATAGACGCTTGCGGCAATTACCGCACCAATCCCGTCGATTGCGCTGAGCTCTTCTAAATCCGCATGCGCCAACGCCTCCAGGTTATATTGAAAATATTTGCACAGCATCTTGGCATTTGCTGCCCCGATGTTCTCAATTCCAAGCCCGTAGATAACCCGCGGGAGGGTTGTATTCCGCGCCCGTTCAATACTCTCCATCAGATTTTGATAGGATTTCTCTCCAAAACCATCCATCTGTGTGATTTCCTGCTCATACCGCCCCAGTTTAAACAAATCGGCAAACTCATGCAGAAAGCCTTTGGCTAAAAATTTCTCCAGGGTAGACTCTGACAAGCCGTCCACATTCATGGCATCCCGGCTTACAAACAAAGTAAAGGACTTAATCTTCTTCGCATCACATGCAGGATTGTTGCAGTAAAGGGACTTCACCTCATTCACCCTGCGGATTTCCGTAGGCTGCCCGCAGACAGGACAAGTCTCCGGTATCTTTAGGGTATCGCTTCCTGTCAGGTTCTCCGCAATCTGCGGAATGATCATATTCGCCTTATAGACCGTAATATGATCGCCTATTCCCAGCTTTAATCCCCTCACAATACTTATATTATGCACGGAGGCACGGCTGACGGTGGTACCTTCCAGTTCCACCGGTTCGAAAATTGCCACCGGATTGATCAATCCTGTACGGCTGGCGCTCCACTCGATATCCGTAAGAATCGTTTCTCGCAACTCGTCCGCCCACTTAAAGGCAATGGAATCCCGCGGGAATTTCGCCGTTCTCCCAAGGGATTGTCCGTAATCGATATCTTCATAGGTTAATACCAATCCGTCGGATGGAATATCATAGGTTTCAATTTTCTTCTCAAAATAACTGATCGAATCTAAAATAATATCGGGATCTACCATGCGGTACTCCACCACATCAAATCCCTGCCTGCTTAAAAAGGCAAACTGCTCCGCTCTTGAATTTGCGAAATCCACGCCCTCCGCTTTAACCAGACTAAAGGCGTAAAATTTCACATTCCTGCGGGCGGTGATTTCGTTATTCAACTGTCTTACCGAACCGCTGCATAAATTACGGGGGTTTTTATATTTCGCATCCGCATCTTCAATCTCACTGTTGATCTTTTTAAAGTCACTGTAGCTGATGACCGCCTCCCCGCGTAGAATCAATTCCCCCTGATAAGGAATCGACAACGGTACATTCTGAAATACCTTCGCATTATTGGTAATGACTTCCCCGACTTCTCCGTTTCCGCGGGTAACAGCCTTTGCAAGTTTTCCTGCAAAATAAGTCAGCACAATCGTCAAACCGTCTAATTTCCATGACAAAAGTGCCGTTTTCCCGTTTAACCAGCCGCGCAGTTCTTCTCTGCTCTTCGTCTTAGCCAGAGAAAGCATCGGTTTTTCATGTCTTTCCTTCGGCAATTCGTCGATTGCTTCATACCCTACATGTTGGGTCGGGCTGTTCGATAATATAACGCCTGTTTCTTTTTCTAACTCCGTCAATTCGTCATATAGCCGGTCATATTCGAAGTTACTCATGATTTCCATATCTTGTGCATAGTATGCTTTGGATGCACTACACAAAGTAGTGACCAGTTCCTTCATACGCGCCATCTTTTTTTCATCCATAACGAATTCACCTGCCGTTTTCTATCATAATTGCTATCTATATAACATTTCTGCTTCCATGCCGCCTGCCGCAACATCTTGTTTGCGGCATCTATTACAGCTTTAAACCACATCCGGCATAAAGGCTCTCTATTTCTTTCTGTGTCAGTTCCCGGTATTCTCCCGGTTTTAAATTTGCAAGATTTACGTCAATAACACGTGTTCTTTTTAGAGCAGCCACCTCATACCCCTCTGTTTTACACATGCGCCGGATCTGTCTGTTCATGCCCTGTGTGAGCACCATCCGTATGGTTTTCGGGCCAATCTGTTCTATCTTGCAGGGACGGGTCGTAATGTCCAATTCTTTCAGATAAACGCCCTGCCGCATATGGTCAAGCGCCTGCGGTGTCCAGGCCTTTGTCGTCTTCACGATATATTCCTTCTCATGTCCATTGGCTCCACGCATCATGGCATTGATCAACTCCCCATCATTGGTCATCAGCAAAAGTCCCTCTGACTCTTTATCCAGACGTCCGGCATATGTTACCCGAACCGGATAACTGATCTCTTTTGTCACAAGCCTTTCCGCATGGGTATCCCGCTCCGTACAGGTCACTCCTATGGGCTTATAGTATGCCAGCACCACTTTCCTTTCCGGACTGCTGACTCTTTTACCGCGAACCATAACTTCATCCGCTTCCGTCACCCTGCATCCCGTTGACGCCTTCATGCCGTTTACCATCACCACGCCCTGCTCGATCAGCTTATCCGCATCTCTTCTGGAGCATATGCCGCAGGCAGCCAGATATTTATTCAACCGCGTTTCCGTCATTTTCTGCATTTCCAGCCTTTCCGTCCGTTATTTTCTGCATTTCCGGCTCTTCTGTTGTTATGCTCCGCTGACTGTTCTCCTCGGTTACAGGACGCTCCACACCATGCTCAAACAAAAACTGCCGCCATATGTCATAATACTGCGCATAAAGATGCACACCGTCAAACGTAGATTCCGCATTTAAGAAGCCGCCTTCGTCCGTGAATAACGGATTACTGTCTAAATAGAAAATATCCGTTCCGTTTGCCAGCAAGGCAGAAGCAGCATTCTTATCGTTAATATTGATATTGTTAAACTCTGTCTCCGGATCATTCTTCTCTTCACTTACATGCAGATTTGCCATAATAAAGATAATCGCTTCCGGCTGCCACTGCCGAATCTGCTCCACCAGTTCACGGTACTGTTTCAGATACATTTCCGTATTGCCGTAACCTAATTCATTCATGCCAAGCATTATATAGATTTTACCATACTGTTTCTCCTGAAGCACCTGTTTTAAATCTACTTTTTTACCTGTTTTCTGATAAGTAACCCCGTCTTCCCCCAAAAGCTTAAAGACGGTCATGCCGCTGTCACAATAAAAATCCGCGCCGTCCAGTCCGGCATAGTCGGATATTCCCAGCGTTCTGGAGTCCCCAAAAAATGCCGCGTCATTAAAATAACTATCGTTTTCTAATGTATAATCATATTCTGTCGTCATGGCAACTTTGCCAGCATCAGAATAATAACCGGACTCAATTTCCTGTGGTTCATAATATTCAAATCTGGCAATCCCTGTCTTAGGTTTTTCTTCTTCCTCTATAGTCTGCCCGGAGTTCTCGCCATTATTCTCCACCGGTATTTGCTCTGCCGTATCTGCCACAACCGCATTCAACTCCTGACCGATTTTCTCAGTTTCAGCGGATTCCCCGTCCGTCTCACCCTCGCCCGGCGCATCCGTTTCTTCAGCGGTCTCTACCGTACTTGCCGTGCCGCTCATTTCGACCGCTTTCACAATTACAGCCCTGCCTGCCGGAATGATGTTTATTCCAATCTCATCCGAACACAGCATTGCTGCCAGTGTAGTCGCCACCAGCAAAAGCAGGCAGGGGCAGTTATATAGTGTTTCCCTCCACCCTTTTGCCTCTCTTTTAGGCTTTGTCTGCACGTCGGCTTTTCTGTTTCTCTTTTTCTTTGTATCTATCCTGGATTTTTTCATCGGTCGTTTCCCTGTCATTTTATCTCTCGTCGTATTCAAAGCGTTCAAAATACTAAATCTTTTTAATATATTCCCTTCTGTCGGTAAAAAAGAATCCCGTAAAGTGCACTCAGCAAAACATAAATCCTGTTATTAAAAACGGAAATACAGGAACGGATTATTATTTCCCACTATGATCTCATGAACGGAAAACCAGAAAATAACCAAAAGGATCAACACGGTAAACCATCTGTCTTTCCATTTATGGTACCACTTCCCGGGATATGGTGTGGCAAACAGCACACAGGCAGCGAGCAAAATACCGTATTCTCGCAGATATCTCAAAAATTGCGTTGTCCCCACCATAATTTCCGTATTGTGAAGTCCTATCATATTTCCCAAATATGCACCAAGCTGTCTGAGATCGGTAATGGCAAAAATAACCCATGTCATCGGGATCAGTATCAGCGTATAAACATGGCCGAATACTTTTGAATGCTCCATTCGTTTTCCGAAGCTTCTCTTTTCAACAGCTATAAGCGCAAAGAACAAAAGCCCCCACAATACAAAGTTCCAGCTTGCGCCGTGCCAAAGCCCGGTAAGCGCCCAGACAACAAACAAATTACAGATTGTTCTGAATGCGCCTTTACGGTTACCGCCCATGGGAATATAGACATATTCCTTAAACCAGCTTCCAAGCGTCATATGCCATCTGCGCCAAAATTCCGAAATGGATTTAGAGGCATAGGGATCATTAAAATTACGCGGGATTCTAAATCCAAGCATCTTTCCAAGTCCCATTGCCATCACCGAATATCCCCAGAAATCAAAATAAATCTGAAAGGAATAGGAAACGGCGCCAAGCCATGCCACCGATAGATGTAAATTCCCTGCGCCTGCCGTCATGATCGTATTCCACAGCGTACCGATCTGATTCGCCAGCAACACCTTAAGCCCCAAGCCTGCCACAAAAAGCTTCAAGCCGTTTTCCAAATCCCCGGCACGGACTTTCCGCTCCCGCATCCGGTCGGCGATTTCTTCATACCGCACGA
The DNA here is from genome assembly GCA_964589055.1 of uncultured Bacteroides sp. Taxonomy (GTDB): domain Bacteria; phylum Bacillota; class Clostridia; order Lachnospirales; family Lachnospiraceae; genus UBA3282. Next base: position 5,471 of record CAZPSD010000049.1, on the reverse strand, counting down.
TCGGACCGGCGATCAGCTGCGGAAACATACTCACATACGCAGCAAACTCGATCAGACGGGCACGGCGGCTTATCTTGCCTTGATAACAGTCTATCTGATAAGATATCATTTGAAATGTATAAAAACTGATACCAAGAGGCAATGTCAACGACAAAAGCGGTACAAGCTCAAGCCCTGTCAGCATATTGACGTTATCCGCCGCAAAGTCCCAATATTTAAATAAGAACAGAAACCCCAAATCAAATACAAGCGCGGCCGCAAGCGCCCGTTTACGCCTTCTCAGCGCTTTCTTCTTTCGGTTTTTCTGAGAATTCTCCGGCTCCCAGAACATATACTCCGCAAGCCCATAGTTGACCAAAATCGAAAAAATAAGCAGCAGAACAAAATACGGTTCTCCCACTCCATAAAAGATCAGGCTTCCCACCACAAGTATGATATTGCGGTATTTTGCAGGAATGATCAAATATATAAGCATAAAAATCGGTAAAAACCGAAACAAAAATCCCACACTGGAAAATAACATAAATGCCGCTCCCTCTGCAATCTAGGGCGTTCCCGGCAGGAACGACCCTGGATTTAGTATATTCCCGGCAGAATTATTTGACAAGGTCAAAAGTGACATTTATGCAACACTCATGCAGCATTGATGCAACTTAGATGCAATTATAAATAACAAAGGACTGTTCTCCCAATAAACAGGACTCTCCGTTCCATGTCCCTGCACCGATTTCAAACAGCTTCTTCCATGCCCGCCCCTCCATACCGGATAATTTGACTTCTTCTTCCTGTCCTGAAGGATTGCATAAGATCAGCAGACTGCCTCTTTGATAGGCAAAACTTCTCTGCTTCTTGGAGGCGGAAACGATTTCCAAATTCGTATGGTCTTCAAAAGCCGCATGACTTCTTCGAAGCGCCAGAATATCCCGCACCATGTGGAGCAGAGAATCTTTTCCCGCTTCCTGGTCCGCCACATTCGGCACATGCTCTCCCTGTTCCACCGGAAGATACAAAAGATTACTGTCCGCCGCGGAAAAACCGCAGTTCATGCTGTGATCCCACTGCATCGGGGTCCGGGAACCGGTTCGCGTATAACCGCCTTCTTTACTGGGCAGCTCCTGATAGTGCATGCCGATTTCATCTCCGTAGTAGAGAAAAGGCGCTCCCGGCATCGTGAAAAGGAAAGCATATGCCAGCTTCAATTCCCGTTCCTCCAGGTTATAAGCCGCACGAACCATATCGTGGTTTCCGGTAATGAGACAATAAAGTCCTTTCTCCTTGACCGCCTCATATTTAGGCAGATATTCCTCCAAAAAATCCAAAATACTCCGCTTGCTGTCTTTCTTAAAAAAGCTGTCATCCCGCCCTGCATCATCATAATCACGCATCAGAAGGTTATAGCCGTTGCCAAACCAGTCTAAGAAGAAATCCATCTGAAAGCCTGCCATACCGATAGCGGATGCCGGATTATTCCATTCGGACACAAATACCGCTTCCGGGAAACGCTCCCCTACTCTCGCAAAAATATCGCGCCACACCTGACAGGTGCCGCTCTTAACCGCGTCATCATTCTTGACAAGGGAATCCGCCATGTCAACACGGAAGCCGTCGCAGCCTTTTTTAAGCCAATAACAAATGATATCTGCAATAGCTGCCTTTGTCGCCACACAGTCCGGATGGTCAAGGGGCTTCTGCCAAGATTCCTTCGGCTCCAAAAAGCCATAATTCAAAGCGGGCTGACACTTAAAATAATTCAGCACATATGCGCCGTTTCTCTCACATTCCCCCGCAATATAAGGAAAGCCTTCCGCCCTCTGAAACCATTTGTCCGTCCAAATATAACGTCCGGAATATTCATTTGTCTCCTTCTTACTGCTGTCCTTAAACCACGGGTGCTCCTCGGAAGTATGCCCCGGAACCAGATCCAAAAGAATGTGCATGTCTCTTGCATGTACTTCCTGAAATAACCTGCACAGATCCTCCTCCGTTCCGTAGCGCTCTGCCACCTTCCGGTAATCCCGCACATCATATCCGGCATCCTTAAAGGGTGAATCATAACACGGATTCATCCAGATTGCATTGCATCCAAGTCCCTTGATATAATCCAGTTTCTCAGTGATGCCGTTAAAATCACCGATACCGTCTCCGTTGGAATCCTTAAAGGATTGCGGATAAATTTCATAAAAAATTGCTTTTTTTAACCATTCTGCCATATCACACCACCTGTTATTTTATTTTCGAAGACCCTTGGGATAATGATTTTTCATCTGACCGCCGGAGGCTTTGCCGAAGCCGATCGGATACCCGGAATAAGTCAGCAATGTCCAGCCCTTCTCCGTTCCACAGGCAAGGCTTTCGCCGTGAAGATACCGCTGCGCCTCTTCTTGGGTCAGTTCCCTGACCCGCTCTGTCTCCTGAGGGCATAACGCTAATGCCAGCGCATGGGACGGCTCCAGCCGGGTCTTTTTATCCGTTGCCAGATGCAAACCGGGTCTTACGACTTTAAGCCCTTTTAACGGGATCATCTGTGCGGGTATCAGATAAATCTGTTCCCCAAACACCTGTAGGACGCCGCCCTGCCTGCTGATCCAGTCTTTATCCAGTCCAAGCTCCGTATGCAGAAAATCCGCTGCGGCTTCTTCCATATTATATCTTCCTTTATTATCTTTTAATCTTCCGTTATCTTTCGTCTTGTTATCTTTCGCCTTGTTATCTCTTGTCCTGCACACAGTTTCCTGCAACAGTGTCCCCGCTTTGCGCAGTACGGCAATATAGTGCCCCTCGCCTTTAAGTTTATGCGGAAAAAGCCGCATGGTATATTCCAATCCTTTAGACGGATTGTCAATCCAGTCCGGCCGTCCCCCGCTAAAGGACGGATCACAGGGTAGTTGTTCAATCGAAAAATCCTCATGTTCTTTTAAGAAACGGCTGACTGCTTCTTCATTCTCATCCGGTGCAAAGGTACAGGTAGAATAGACCAGCCTGCCGCCAGGCTTAAGCATTCCTGCAGCCTCCTCCAAAATCATATGCTGTCTCTTTGCGCACATCCGTACCTGGTCAGGACTCCACTCAAAAACAGCTGTATCGTCTTTGCGGAACATTCCTTCGCCGGAACACGGGGCATCCACCACGATCCGGTCAAAGAATGCCGGAAAGAACATTGCCATACGGTCAGGCGGCTCATTGCACACCACACAATTCTTAATTCCCATCCGTTCTATATTCTGCGCAAGTATCTTAGCCCGGTTCGGTATGATCTCATTGGAAACCAGCAATCCTTGTCCCTGCATTCTGCCTGCAATCTGGGTACTTTTGCCTCCGGGTGCCGCACATAAATCCAATATCTTCTCGCCCGGCTTTGGGTCTAACATTTCCACCACTGCCATGGCGGAAGGCTCCTGGATATAGTAAGCCCCCGCCTCGTGCAACACATGTCTGCCGGGCTGCTCGTCCGCATCATAATAAAAGCCTTCCTCTGCCCAGCTGATTTTCTGCAAAGAAAAGGGCATTTTATCTGCAAATTCTTCTACTGTAATCTTTAACGGATTACAGCGCAAACCGTAATATCTGTCCTGCTCATAGCTTAGCCTGAAAGCTTCATATTCCGTCCCTAAAAGGCTTTGCATACGCTCCTCAAAGGCTTCCGGTAACTGTATCTTCCCGCTCATCTTCTTCTCCATCCCGAAGAGTCACATTTTTCGTTGATGAATATATACTAATGTTTCTCTTCCTTTCTGTCAAACCTTTCCGGTAATTTGTATGCGCCCTTCCACAAAACCGTCCATGACGCGCCGACACGATTCTCCATATCAGACTGCGGGAGTATCTGTGAAATTTCTTTTTTCTTGCCTGCCGCATCCAAACCGTATATAATACTTACATTATACCGGAATCAGACTAAACCTTGGCACAGGTCATCAAACCAATTATGCTCAGTATTCTGCCCGACCGGTTCAAATGCATGAAAGGAAGAATTGAAAAATGCCCAGAAAAGACAGTCGAAACACAAAAGGACGAATTATAGAATCCGCTTGGGAACTTTTCTATGAACAAGGATATGACAACACCACGATAGATGACATTGTGGATCACTCGGAAACTTCAAAGGGATCTTTCTATCACTATTTTGACAGCAAAGATGCCCTGCTCTCTTCTCTGTCCTATCTGTTCGATAAAAAATATGAAGAATTGATACCGTCTTTGGATAACTACACCTCCTGCACCGACAAACTGATCTATCTCAACCATGAACTGTTTCTTATGATCGAGAACCGGGTCCCTTTAGACCTTCTTGCCCGTCTTTTATCGACCCAGTTGACCACCACGGGAGAAAAACATTTGTTGGATCATGACCGCACTTATTACAGACTGCTTCGAAAAATTATTATCGAAGGACAGAAAGCCGGTGAATTCCGGCAGGATTTATCTGTCAACGAGATTGTAAAGGGCTACGCCCTCTTTGAACGTGCCATTATGTATGACTGGTGTATTTGTAACGGAGAATATTCTCTCTATCAGTATTCCGGCGCCTTACTGCCTGCTTTCCTGCAGGGTTTTGGCGCTACGGCATAAAAGTACAAACTTCATTCTAGACTTTAGTTCATATTCTATTCTATCTTTTCTTATGATAGACTTGCAAAAGATTTATATGCTGCCGCTATATAAATAAAGTAAATATTACGAAAAAGAGGGGAAACATTATGACATCACAGATTTGTATTCTAATTTCCATCATTGTTTATCTGTGCCTGATGATTTATATCGGAGTTCGTTACTCTAAGAACAATTCACAGGCAGATGATTTCTATCTGGGCGGCCGTAAGCTGGGGCCCCTTGTTACCGCAATGAGTGCGGAAGCTTCCGATATGAGCAGTTATCTGCTCATGGGACTGCCCGGACTTGCTTACATATCGGGACTTGCTGATGTGGGCTGGACTGCAATCGGTCTTGCAATCGGTACCTACGTCAATTGGCTGTTAGTATCTAAGCGCATCAGACGCTACTCCAGCAAGATCGGTTCCTTTACCATTCCGGAGTTTTTTGCCAAAAGATACGGTGATGACAAGCATCTCTTAACCTGTATTGCCGCTATCATTATCGTTATTTTCTTCGTGCCTTACACTGCTTCCGGATTTGCTGCCTGCGGTAAATTATTCAGCACCTTGTTCGGCATGAATTATATGGCAGCCATGTTGCTCAGTGCTGCTGTCATCGTATTATACTGTACGCTGGGCGGTTTCCTTGCCGTAAGTACTACCGACTTGATCCAGAGTATCACTATGACAGTCGCGCTCATCATCGTTGTAGCTTTCGGCGCTATTACTACCGGCGGGTTTGGCGCCGTCGTATCAAACGCCCAGGAGCTTCCCGGATATTTGAGTATGGTGCAGACTTATGCGGCTGATACCGCAGCTTCTAAGCCTTACACTCCCCTCACTATTGTATCCACATTGGCATGGGGCTTAGGTTATTTC
>CAZPSD010000048.1:0-17218 GCA_964589055.1 uncultured Bacteroides sp. | reverse complement strand
ATTCAAAGTAGGTCCCGCTCTTATCAATGAGCCACTGCAGGTTTTCCCGGTTGATTACATAGATATCCGCATCCGCATTCAGTGCTGCTATCCTCTCCGCTGCCGTACCGATCGCCACGCTGATCCTCAGGTTATGCAGATGCTCCCAGTGCTCCACTTCCTGTTTCCAGACGCTTCCAACCCTTAAAGGGCAGACCACCAACACCTTCATTACTTCAAAATCGTCATACATCAGGTCATTGATCGCTGTAAGTGTAGTCACCGTCTTTCCCAGGCCGCACGAAAGCAACAATGCCGCTATCGGATTCTTCTTTATGAAATCCACACTATATACCTGATATTCATGAAGATCCTCTCTTCTCAAAAACTCCATATTTCACCGACTCCTTTCTATCTCGTCAAGCAGATCCTGTATCTGTTCAGTCCCATCCAAAATATAGGTATGAAACCCGAGCTTCTCTAAAAGCCGGTGCCTCGATTCCTGCAGCGGTCTCGGCTTTTCGCCGGGAGCCTTGACTTCCACCATCCCGAAATGCTTTCCCGGCAGAAAGACAAGCCTGTCCGGCACCCCGTCAAATCCAGGGGACACCCATTTCGGACATATCCCGCCACGCCGTTTAACCTCGCCGACCAGTTTCTGCTCTATCTGTTTTTCTCTCATTGCCAGCCTCCAAAATGCCTCTGGTGTAGGTCGGTGAACCTCAAAAAATAACTTTTATATAGGGACTAATTTTCTTCCTATAGGACTTTTATGATATGAGTTACACCGACTTACACTTTGGCTTAAAATCAGGGGTTTCAGGACTTCCGCAATTTCTGATAAAGTTGCAAAACGACCTTCACCCTCTTACATCAAACTGAAAAGGATCTGGAAACGACCTTCATCACAGGAAGTCCTGTCCTTCCTTCAGCGTCAGACCGTAAACCATAGAACCGTCCTTCGTGCGCTTCCTGTTGAACCCTGCATTTTCCAGCGCTGCATAAAAATCCGATGTACTCCGGGCAAATTCAGCATTGGTCGCACAATAGGACCGATATGCCTGATAAAGCTTCCCGGATTTTTCGGACTTATCACCGCCTGTATCGCAGCAGTCATCTATAAACTGCCCCATCCAGTTATTGTCCTCACGATATTTATTGATGGCCTCCTGAACCACCTTCGGCAGCGGAGTCTTGAAATCAGCCGCGATAGCTTTTCCTGCGCCTTCGATGATCCACTTCATTACATATCCGCCTGCATGGTCATAAAGGTAATCAGCATAGTTCTTGATGTCGCTGTCCCCTTCGATCTTCGCATTGAACGGGATGACCACAAGCCTTCTCCAGATACCATCATCGTTTGCACCGACCTTCGGCAGATGATTGGTATAAAGGACCAAGGTATGTGACGGCACAAAATGGAACGGCGCTTTATACTTCTTTTCCGCCTGGATCTCATCGGTGGAGCAAAGCTGTTTCACAACGGAAGTATTCAGCCTCATCCCTTCCTGCATCTCTGAGGAAATAATGAGCCTTCGTCCCTTCAGTTCCGCCAGCTCCGGCATGATGTTTCTCTTGCACTTCATGGTCAACGATTCCGCAGACAACTTTCCTGCATAAGTCCCCATCACCCGGAAGATCGTATTCCAGAATGTTGACTTTCCGTTAGCGCCGCCGCCATAGGCAATGATCATGTGTTCCTGATACACTTTGCCGATCGCAGCCATTCCCACGACCATCTGGACATAATCGATCAGTTCCCTGTCTCCGCAGAAGAACAGATCCAGGCAGGCATCCCAAAGGTCCTTTCCTTTATCATCAGGAGAGCAGGACGTGATCTTCGTGATCAGATCCTTCGGATCATGGGGCAGCACACCTGTAAGGCCCTTCTTCAGATTAAATGTCGCATAAGGCGTATTCAGGAGATTCTCATCCTTATCAAGATCTGCCACATTGACTCCCACCATAGGCTTCGCCGTATTTGCCGTTGCCGTGATGTACTTGTAATCGCGCCTCTTTAATACAAACTTTCTATAGCTGTTGGCTCCGATCAGCATAAACAGGAGCGGCTTCGTATCCTGCGTGATAACCTTGGCGATCTCTTTTTCCCCCGCCATCACAATTTCCTTCGGAATGCCCGCCTGAATCAGAGCCTTCTCTACCGATGCGACTTCATCCTTTGCATCCTTAATCTGAAGATCCAGAAACTCTTCCACAGCGCCTACCGCCAGCTGTTCATCCTCTATCCAGCACTGACCGTCATAACGGATATATCCTGTGGCCGGACTGTATTTCAGTTCTTCCCCGTACTCTCGGACAAGAACCTTTGCCTCATCCATGTCGGTATAATCCTCCGGCTTCAGATACCCGCCAAACTCTTCGTTATATTTATCCGGTGGCACATAATCCGGCTGCTTAACCACAACCTTGTTGTAAAACTTCTGTGCGCTGTGCCAGATAGTTGACAGTTCCCTGTCCGGAAGCGGCGGATCACATTTTTCCGCATGTTCCAGAAATGCTTCCTTCGCTTTATCTGTATCTCCATACCTTTTCAGCACCCTGATCGCAAAACGGCTCATGGTGTTATTTCTGATGCCCTGCAGAATCGGACCGGAACTGCTGTCGCTTTTTCCGCTGCCCGTTCCTTCCTCTTCATATATAGGTTCCACCTCTTCATCCACAGTGAGCCAGCCTTCATGCCAGATACATTCCCCAACATCCGCCCCATAGATGAACCTTGCTGCATCCAGGGCATTTCCATCAAAGAACTTCCATCTCTGATGAATCCCGACCTTCAATGCCTTGTACTCATCAGCGTCCGTGATCTCCCCGGTCTCAAAATACACATGCATCCTTGGTCTTGGTCCCACGCCATGCTTATCCTTCATATGATGACGGCTGAACGTTATAGCATAGGAAAGATCCCCCATCATTTCATCCAGCTTCTCCGGCGTGATCCAGTCTTCCGGATCTTCGGAATGGTCATTATCAATATCCATAACCACCACGTTCGTCCGGATGAAGTTTTTTATGCTGCGGTAGTTCTTTTCGTACTCACCGCAGACATGATCCATTTTGACAGCTTCCCGCAGTTCGTCCGGCGTCGATACTTCCACCCTGTTGGGATACAGGCAGTTTGTTTCGACACCGGCTGCGTTCGCCGTCTGCAGCACTAAACGCATATCTCTTCCTCCTTCTTCGGAAATAGTGAGACGGACAATCCGCCTCCTACTGCTCAAAGGAGATTTCCCCGCTGATTTTCTGACTTTTTGCAAAAGAATTTTTACCTTCCTTTTATATGCGCACGGCATCACCAAATCTTTTTTCAGATCACCTCAGAAAATCTGCCGCCTTTTCTCCTTTGAACAGTGAAGGAAGACAGGGCTTGAAAAAAATCTGAAAAACAACTCAGAAAAATACAGTCCGAATCTCCTTTGAACATTAGGAAGGCAGTTAAGCAATCCGGAAAGAGAGGTGCTGCAGATGCAGAAAGAATCCACTGAAAGAACCGCTTGTCTCACAGCTGAAGATGAAGACCTCATCGATACGCTCATAGCGATCAGCGTTGTAGCCAAGCGGCTCGCAAGCAAACTGAAGAAAGAAATGGAAGGAGAAAGACAAGATGAGCAAAATGAGTGAATTGTCCATGCTGCTCGATGATCTGATCGACTGCGGCAGGAAGCTTACAGAAACAGCTCAGGGTCTCAAGGACTTCTACTCATCCCCGGATGAGACTCCGGCAGAGAAACCCGCACCGAAGTCCAAAAGGAAAACTCCTGAGCCTGTTAAGGAAGAGGAACCAGAAAAAACCTATACAAAGGAAGAAGTACGTGCCATCCTCTCCGCAAAAGCCAATGAGAAAGACGGCAGATTCAAAGCAGATGTCAAAGCTATCGTAAGAAAGTACGGCAACGGAGGCAGCCTTACCAATGTCGATGCAAAAGACTATGCCGCTCTCGTGGAAGAAATCGGGAAGATAGGCAATGCCGGTTAAACACGCATTCCTCTCAGCCTCCGCAAGCCACAGATGGCTCGAATGCCCGCCCAGCGCAAAACTGTGTGCAGAACAGGATGACAGGGCAAGTCCCTATGCCAAGCAGGGCACCGATGCTCACGCCTTATGCGAATACAAGGTGCTGAAAGCGCTCGGAAGACCTGCCGACGACCCAACAGAGGATCTGGATTTCTTCGATACAGAAATGGATAACTGCACGGACGAGTACAGAACTTATGTCATGGAACAGCTGCAGGAAGCCAGGCAGTATTGCAAAGACCCGGAAGTCCTGGTGGAACAGCGGCTGGACTTCTCCAGATGGGTACCAAACGGTTTCGGAACCGGTGACTGTCTCATCGTTGCGGATAAGGTTCTTCACATCATCGATTTCAAATACGGTCTCGGAATCCTCGTGGAAGCAGAGAACAACCCTCAGATGATGTGCTATGCGCTTGGCGCACTGGAAATCTACGACGGGATCTATGATATCGAAACCGTAAAGATGACTATCTTCCAGCCCCGCCGCGAGAACATCAGCACATACGAGATGGCGAAGGAAGACCTGATCCATTGGGCGGACACCACCCTGAAACCAACTGCGGAACTTGCTTATATTGGTGACGGCGAATTCAAAGCCGGCGATCACTGCCAGTTCTGCAAAGCAAAAACGACATGCCGCAAGCGTGCGGAATACAACCTCGAAATGGCCAGATATGACTTTGAAATGCCAGCAAGCCTGGACGAAACAGAAATCGCTGCCATTCTTCCGCGGATCGATGCACTGGTATCGTGGGCGGGTGATATCAAAGAATACGCCCTTCAGCAGGCAATGTCCGGAACGGAATATCCTGGATTCAAAATCGTTGAAGGCCGATCCGTCAGGAAATACACGGATGAAGCGGCCGTCGCGTCTGCAGTATCTGATGCCGGATACGACCCATATGAGAAGAAGGTTCTCGGCATCACGGCAATGACTTCTCTTCTCGGGAAGAAAAGATTTGAAGAACTGCTCGGCGGAATGATCACAAAACCGCCCGGCAAACCGACACTTGTACCGGACTCAGACAAGAGACCGGCACTCAATACGGCAAAAGATGATTTCAAAGATTAAGGAGGACAAAATCATGCCTAAGTTTATGAATGCAACAAAAGTTATCACAGGAGTCAATACCAGATGGTCATATGCGAATGTCTGGGATCCGAAGTCCATCAACGGAGGTACGCCTAAGTACAGCGTCTCCCTCATTATCCCGAAGTCCGATACCGCGACCGTGGAGAAGATCAAGGCAGCCATCCAGGCAGCTTATGAGGAAGGCCAGAGCAAGCTGAAGGGCAACGGCAAATCCGTCCCTGCTCTCTCAGCCATTAAGACACCGCTCCGTGACGGCGATCTTGAAAGACCGGACGATGAGGCCTATAAGAACAGCTACTTCATCAATGCCAACAGCGCATCTGCTCCGGGGATCGTTGATGCTGACAGAAATCCGATCCTTGAACGCTCGGAAGTTTACTCAGGCGTATATGGCAGGGCATCCATCAATCTGTACGCCTTCAATTCCAACGGCAACCGCGGAATCGCCTGCGGTCTGAACAACCTTCAGAAAATCCGCGACGGCGAACCTCTCGGAGGCAAGTCCAGAGCAGAGGATGACTTTGCAACAGCGGACGATGAGGATGACTTCCTCGACTGATACACATGCAGCACTAACACATTCGGCGGCAGGGACTGTCTCTGCCGCCACTCTTCTGAAAGGATATGGTGAAAATCTATGACAAGCGAAACAATAATCAATCTTATGGATTCCGCAATCAGAGGATCACTCTTCGGAATCTGTATCGTTCTTTGGGGATTCGGTATAGTTGCCATCTGGAAGTGGTTCATCGGGCTCTCAAAGAAGATCCTGCACTGGCTCTTTCCAAAATGCAGATGGTTCATGCCGAAAACAGATGACACATCAGAATCAGAGTAAAGACAGAGGCGGCAGAGAATCATCTCCGCCGTCTTTTGAAAAGGAGACCTTATGAACAATCTGGAAATTGATATCGAAACATATAGCAGCATCGACCTTATGAAATGTGGCGTTTACAAATACTCGGAGGCAGATGACTTTGAAGTCCTCTTGTTCGGCTATTCCGTTGACGGCGGTGAAGTCCGTGTGATCGATCTTGCCTGCGGTGAAGATATTCCGGATGATATCCTTGCCGCCCTCTCCGATGAATCCGTTACGAAATGGGCCTTCAATGCTTCCTTTGAGCGCATCTGTCTTTCCAACTGGCTGAAGCGCTATCACCCGGAACATTTTTACGGCTACAGCATTCCTGAAGACCCTGCGTCAAAATATCTGGATCCCTCATCCTGGAAATGCACGATGGTATGGTCTGCATATATGGGACTTCCCCTCTCACTGGAAGGTGTAGGTGCCGTACTGAAACTTCAGGATCAGAAGCTGAAGGAAGGCAAAGACCTGATCCGGTTCTTCAGCAAACCCTGTGCTCCCACAAAATCAAATGGAGGCCGGACACGCAATCTTCCCCAGCATGACGGAGAAAAATGGATCCTCTTCAAATCTTACAATAAACGCGATGTTGAAGTGGAAATGGGGATACAGAAACGACTCAGCAAATACCCTGTCCCGGACTTTATCTGGGATGAATACCATCTCGACCAGGAGATCAATGACCGGGGTATTGCAATCGATATGGGCGTTGTAGAAAATGCCATCTCTCTGGATGAAAAATCACGGGATGAACTGACAGCAGCCATGCAGGATATCACAAATCTTGAAAACCCAAACAGCGTACAGCAGATGAAGCAATGGCTCTCCGACAACGGATTAGAGACTGAGTCCCTGGATAAAAAAGCAGTGAAGGAACTGATCGGCAGCACTAAGGATCAGACCATTCAGGAAGCATTGATTCTCCGACAGCAGCTTGCAAAATCTTCAGTCAAGAAATACCAGGCGATGCATAATGCCGTCTGCCGGGACGGCAGGGCTCACGGCATGTTTCAGTTCTACGGTGCCAACCGCTCCGGCAGATGGGCCGGCCGCCTGATCCAGCTGCAGAACCTTCCACAGAATCATCTGCCGGACTTGGAGCAGGCCAGAAATTATCTGATTGACAACGATTATGAAATGCTGGATCTTCTCTATGATTCCGTTCCCGCAGTGCTTTCGGAATTGATCAGAACCGCTTTCATCCCCCGCCGCGGATATAAATTCATCGTCAGCGATTTCTCAGCTATTGAAGCCCGAGTCCTCGCTTTCCTTGCGGGAGAATCCTGGCGTTCCAAAGTATTTGCTGAAGGAAAAGATATCTACTGCGCCTCTGCATCACAGATGTTCGGCGTCCCGGTAGAGAAACACGGAATGAACAGCCATCTGCGCCAGAAGGGAAAAATCGCCGAACTTGCGCTTGGATACGGCGGATCCGTCGGCGCACTGAAGTCAATGGGTGCCATAGAGATGGGACTTTCCGAAGAAGATCTTCAGCCCCTTGTGGATGCCTGGCGGTCATCCAATCCTCATATCACACAGTTCTGGTGGGATGTTGACCGTGCTGTAAAGATGACCATACGGGAACATCTGCAGGCTGAAGTAAACGGTATCCGCTTCCTCTACAAAAGCGGTATGCTCTTCATCAAACTTCCTTCAGGCCGCAGTCTGGCCTATGTGAAGCCCCGCATCGGTGAGAACCGCTTCGGCGGCGAATCCGTCACATATGAAGGCATCGGGTCTACAAAGAAATGGGAACGTATCGACTCCTACGGTCCGAAATTCGTGGAAAATATCGTCCAGGCTGTCAGCCGCGACATTCTCTGCTATGCCATGAAGACCCTCAGGCACTGTTTCATCGTTGGTCATGTCCATGATGAGCTGATTATCGAATGCGATCCCCGCGTTGACCTGGATGCTGTCTGCGAACAGATGGGACGGTCTCCCGACTGGATGTCGGGCATCCTGCTTCGGGCAGATGGATATGAAACTATGTTCTATAAGAAAGACTAAGCTTATATTACCGAATCAAGATGTCACTGCTTTCGCTGCTTTCTGGCAGCTATTTTAAATATTTTACTTGACAGAAGGCAGCGGATGCGTTATACTCTTTTAAGAGGTGAAACTATGCTTGAATTAGGTCAATTCATCAAAAATAAGAGGAAATCCGCTGGATTATCCCAAAAAGCTCTCGGAGAAGCAGCGGGAATAAGCGATTCAGCAGTTCAAAGAATAGAATCAGGATCGCGAAAGACCCCAGGGTGGGAAACACTTTGCAAGATAGCAAAAGCCTTGGATTTTCACCCCTTTGAAATACTTCAAACCGCCGGATACATAACGGTTGAAGATTTGAAACCATACTCACAGCCTGTAAAGGGATTAGGTGAACTCAATCAGGTTGAACTCAGATATGTACAGCTGTTTGCAGATTTCATAAAAGCAAACAGACAATCTGAAGAGAAACAATAAGGAGGAAGGATCAGATATGATTTACAGACTTGGAGAGCTCTTTTGCGGACCGGGAGGGATCGCATGGGGAGCCACAAATGCGGATATAGGTGATCCCGACTTTGGGATCATACATCAATGGGCAAATGATTATGACGCAAGCACCTGTGAAACCTACCGTCATAACATCTGCCCGGATGCACCTCAGACAGTATATCACGAGGACATCCGGAAGTTTGACATGAGCAAGCTTTCTGCCATTGACGCCCTGGCCTTTGGCTTCCCCTGCAACGACTTCAGTGTTGTCGGCGAGCAAAAGGGAATGGACGGCGTATACGGACCGCTCTACTCTTACGGTGTTAAAGCCTTGAAAAAGTTTAAGCCTACATGGTTTTTAGCTGAGAATGTCGGCGGACTGCGAAACGCAAACGAAGGGAAAGCCTTTACCAAAATACTGGCAGAGCTAAAAGGAGCAGGATATACAATCACGCCCCATTTATACAAGTTTGAGGAATATGGCATTCCGCAGGCGCGGCACAGAATAATCATCGTCGGAATAAAAGATGATGTTGATGCCACATTCAAAGTGCCCTCGCCAGAGCCTTATAAGGATATTGATAACAGCTGCAGAACAGCTATAGAACAACCTCCGATTCCAGAGGATGCCCCGAACAACGAAAAGACTAAACAGTCGAAGCAGGTGGTGGAACGCCTCGGATATATTAAGCCCGGTCAGAATGCATTCACTGCTGATTTGCCGGAGCACCTTCAGCTTAATATAAAGGGTGCAAGGATCAGTCAGATATACAAGCGTCTCGATCCTGACAAACCTGCATACACTGTCACCGGAAGCGGCGGCGGCGGAACGCATATTTACCACTGGTCTGAGCCTCGGGCTTTGACCAACCGCGAACGCGCAAGGCTTCAGACATTCCCGGACACCTACGTATTTCAAGGAAGTAAGGAAAGCGTCCGCAAGCAGATTGGAATGGCGGTTCCCTGCAAAGGTGCGAAGATTATTTTTGAAGCAATACTAAAATCATTTGCCGGAGTTGATTATCCGTCTATTGAGCCAAATATCAATGAGTAAGAAAACGGAGGACTGGTGTACGCTCAGTCCCCCGTTTTTTTATTACCCGATTATCCTGTTGTAGAGGGAACCCAAACTCTCCTCAGCAACATCGCGTTTAAGTTCGCATTCCCAGATAACTATTACCCTCCAGCCTATATCCTCAAGAGATTTGATATTTCTTTTATCCCTCTCTACATTTCCATCAATTTTCTTATGCCAATATTCTTCATTTGACGACGGCCACACAAATCGTCCGCAGTTATGGTGATGCCAGAAACACCCATTGACGAAAACCACCGTTTTATATTTCGGAAATACTATATCTGGCTTCCCCGGAAGCGTCTTTACATTTTTCCTGTACCGCAGACCTTTGGAGAACAAATATTTCCTGACAATCTCTTCCGGCTTTGAATTAATGCTCCGAATATGAGACATATTCATGCTACGTACTTCTTTGGAATGATTGTCAGCCACTGTTCCTGCCCCTTATCTCAATGGAAAAATCCATGTAATACTGTTCGTCATCAATCTTGTAAAAGGTCACATCCGTTCTGCCGTATGATTTCAGATCATCTGAATTCACATACGCACCATTAGCAAGACCGAGTCTGTTTCTGAAGTACTCTCCAAGCAGCGCATTGCTGGACGGCGTTGTTATCGCCTTGTCATTCTGCTGTTCCACTCGAAGTTGGAGCGTATGATGGTCATCGGTGACAACAAGGAAGTGCTGTTTATTTAGCGGAAAGAATCCGCTCTTGGCCACCTTGCTCGGAAGCGGAATGTATGCCTCATTCCTGTTGCGCTTGTTTCTCTGTCCCCAGTTGAGCCCTGATTTCGTACCCGGCTCCCCTGTCCTCGTAAGAAACGACAGAACACAGTTCTCAAGCGAAGTACTTCCAGATGAAAGCGGTGAATCCGTCGGCTTGATCACCACATAATCTTCCACCTCTGAATGATTGCAGTATATGGTACGATCAACCGTCTGTCCGAACAGTTTATATGCATACGCAGCCATCCGATCAGTAAACGATCCCCTCCGAGACCGCAGCATAGATGCCTGTGTAAAGTCATAGGAACAGTTGAATGCCTGAATCGGATCCTCATCGTTCAGCCAGATGAAACTGTTTTTCTTAGATACTGGAGGCTGATGCAGATAGCTGCAAGTGAATTTCCCCCTTCCGTTGCCTGAGTATTCCTTCTGCAATTCCTTAAAGCCTTCATGTGAGTTAAAGTCGATACCCTCATCAATGACGGATTCAACCACCAATTCTATGGAAACATCCCCCATATCACGTTCATCGTATGTAGTCAAAAGCCAGGACGCCATACTCGGCGTGGCATGTGCCGCGGAAATGCAGAGCCTATTTGCTCCGGCACGTACTGGCTCAAAAAGTATTTTTTCAGCAATGCTCTCTGAATAGTTTGATTCCATTTATGCCGTCGCTCCTATCCCCTAACATCGTAATACATTGTATTGTCAGGAAGTTTAATATTCGGTATCCATAGCTGTTTTCCGCCCCATCCCTTTGTACCAGTGACCTGATACATGGTAAGTACCGTTTTGTCCGAAAATGAATTTCCAAGCTGCCAGTCATTCGGTGACAGCAAAGCTCCTGTTCCCTGCGCGACGTTTCTGTTCCTACGGACTATAAGTATTCCTTGTCCAGCAGGCTGCTCGGCAAGAATAGTATCTAATATGGACTGAAACGCCCCCAGCTTAAAGTCAGGGCTCGGAATAATATGCGAAAGAACTTCTTTAATCAGCTTCAAGCTGACCTGATAATAGGATTCTTCCTCTGTGAACGGCTCCAGAATCTTTGATATCCCCTCAATTGAATCATTGTCCGGATAGAACGGATAATAATTTGTCCCGCCTGAAATAATATCCACATGATCATTATCAAGCACATTTTTCCTTGTAGGATTTAATCCTTCCGGATAATACAACTTAACATCATCAATGCCGCGCTCGACCTGTGCGATGATTGAATTATTGGTCGCATTGATGTCAGAAAACAGCTTATAAAGATTCTCGTCTATATAGACCATCATCATTCCTGGATCGCGGTCATATCCGAACATTCTGCTGTGCTGCCACATGGTATCCGCCTGTGGCTTTTTGCTTGTGCGGGTGTAATATATCGTCTGAAGGCCAGGGAATGTAACCCCTCTCCCCAGTGTATTTCCGCCAATGACAAAATTGCACCCCTCTGAGTATTCAGTACTTTCAATATCTGATTTTCCATTCATGGTAAGCACTTTTACAGCATCATTTAACAGAAGTTCCTTTGCTTTTGAAAGCATCACTTCAAAACTGCACTTTTCCGATTTTTCAGGCGAGAGTCTACTGTACTGTTCTTCCAGAGCCACATCAAATTCTCCGCCCATATTTTCCGTACACCATGCCAAACCTTTACGAACATCGTCCGCATACTTCTCATGCGCAGATACGCGGACACTTGGATGGAAGAGGCAATTCGAGACTTTTCCTCCAGATGCCAAAATCTGAGCAGATACCACTAGATGCCTAGTTATTACTTCTCTCATAGGATACTTTATCGTCTCAAGATAGGAAATGCAATCCGGCTTCCCCGTGGTCGGAAAGAAAAAATCTCCGCCAAGGTATGCGCTGCCAGGCTGGAAATAGTGTGTGAAATAAGGATGCCATCCTGACGCAATAGTCTGAAGGAAGATAGCCTGCGGTGTTCCTGTAACCTGAAGGTAAAGGCTGCTGGAGGCACCATTCTTAATAACATCAAGATACTTATTAATCGAAGACTGCCTGTCCCGGTTAACCAACGTATTCAAAGATGCCGCATCAGCCTCGTCATCAATGATGAAAAGCGGATTTCCTTTCATAAAGCCAGTGGAATTCAAAATATTAGACCACAGCTTCAGCACTCTTACATTCTTCTTCAAAACTATAATGGCCGGCTGAATGAGACTATTGTCCGTAAACAATCTCGCATCATTTTCACCGCAAATACAGAAACCTTCCAAGTCAGATTTGACCCTGTCCAGCGTCTGTTGCTGAAGCACCACACTATCCGTTGTCAAAAGCACAAAAGCCGGAAATCCCAGATCTGCGGCCTTGCACATAATTCCGAACATCTGCCCCGTTTTTCCTGACTGCACATTTCCAAACAGCAGGCCTATCTCATGATTGGAAAACGAAAATGTCTTTATATATTTATCCCCAACCTCATCCGCTGTTTTCTGAATTGACTCCGCCAGCTTAGTATTCCCCCGGTCTGATATCTTCTTCAGATATGTCTTTAAATACTGCATTCAATCACCTCTGCTCATCTGCATTTCCAATAAATGACAGCATCCAAACATCAAGCGGATTTCCATCTTCATCCAACGCTGTCTGTCCTGTCTTCTTAAACTGAAGCCTATCACAGCCATATTCATCGAGCATCTCCTGAGTAATCATCCCCTGACGATCTGTATCCTCAGCTGTGTTGTTGACCGGCTTCACAATGCCTGCTGCTGCAAGCCTTCCTTTCAGCCATCTTCCCATAATCAGTTCATCCCCAACTGCACTGAACTGCTTGTTATTGTCGCTCGTTGTATGCGCTTTGAACCAATATCCATCATCTGTAACCACGAAGAACGGCTTGTTTTTCTCCGGATAACCTTCCATCTTATAGATGTCCGCCCCGACCGTCAGCTGTGTTTCATACCAGTCACGAGCCTTTCTCTTGCTTCGTGGTGCTGCATAGCAGACATTTATATTGGATTTTGTGAAATGCTTCCCGTCATCCATATATCGTTCATCAGCCTTTGGCACCTTAAGCTGAAGCAAAAACTGACCATATGCCTTGCACCTCTCATAGAACGCCACGTTTGTTTCAGGCACGGATGTGACCAGTTCAATTCCATTCAACGCAGTATTGATTTCCCGGATGAGAGGCATCCCCTTGATCTCCGCAATATTGGCGGAGCAGATCGGCTCATTGATCTTGTCGATATGCTGGGCAATCTTCTCCAGCTCATCCGCATTTGTCGTAATGGCAGAAAGTTCATACTGCCGACGGTTTGAAGCTTCCAACTTAATCGCTCCCAGATTTGCGGAGCCAATCATTGCAGAAAATGGCTTCCCGCCCTTATAAAAGCAATACACCTTTCCATGATACTTGAACGCCTTAACAATACGGATTTCTCCAATGCCGGATTCCACCCACTTTTGATTCAGCTTTATAGCTGTATGATAAGCACCCTCCGGCATACCTTCGATATAATACATGCCAATTGTCAGGCGTATCTTCTTTATTCCCCATTTTTCCACGAGCATCTCCAGTTCAGAGATAGATGCAGCAGATGTATATCCTACGGCAATTTCAACCCGATCCGCTTTTGAAACCTGGTCATTAAAGCAGTCTATAATAGTTTGCTGTCCTTCTTCAGTTCCGAGCGGAAGGATATTCGAATAAAGCAGTTGCATGTCAAACCTCCGTCAATCCACAATTGTTTCCATGATGTCTTCGAGCTTACAGTCTAATGCCTCGCAAATCTTGATAAGAACATCTGTTGTAATGTTGTCACCTTTCCCGAGCTTGGCTATAGAAGCCGAACTAATCCCAGCCGCTTCCTGCAAGTCTTTCCGTTTCATGTTTTTGTCAATTAAGAGCTTCCATAATTTGTTGTAACTGATTTTCATAGTCCACCTCAGTTATCACACGAACATATCAAATAAATCATCGCCAACAGTTTCTTTGTTATCAATCAATTTCTGCATATACTGCCTCGCTTCGATAAATTCTGCCTTGAGCGGAAAATCTTCACTTTCCAAAAGACCTATTACATCTTTATTCGAATCCGGACTCGCAAGTATATCATCTATGTTCATCTCATAGTTCCTGCCCACGACCTCTGGTTCACCGAAATTTTCTTTATAATCCCACGGAACCTCATCCAGTTCAATCAATTCATCAGGATCAATGTCCGGATCCCTATATTCCTCATCGAGATATACCCATTCATTTGTGAGGAACCTGCTATCCTTCGGCAGTTCTTTGTTATCCAAAATAGCATGTATCCCCTGACTGTGAATGATGAAATCATACAAAAAGGAATCCGGTTCATTAACCGAGCATCCATTCGTATCACCGTCTTCGTAATACAGAGTGGGATACATCCTTTGAAGAAAAGTCCAGTATCCATCCGCTTCATCGCATTCCTCAAAAAGGGATTGCAGGAACGGTTCAAATACATACTCCTCAATCTTTTCAGGGATCATGTCATAAAGCATGTTAAAAGTTTTATCTGTATAATTCCGGCTCCGCTTGTTCTCGAAAAAATCTCCGATATGTCCCAGCGTTTTGTCCTTTTGTTTCGAGAAATATAATGCGCAGAAATATTCCTGGAACGATCTGTGAGTGAAATGGTATTTGCCACCTTCGTAAAACATCAGGCACATATTCTCGACCAAATCATCCCTAAAATCTGTTGCTGTTATTCCCACTGGACCCTTTTGCCGCTCGTGCAGATCGTTAAAATACTTCTCGAACTGTACATCAGTAAATTCAAATTTCTCATCCCGGTAACTTCTTGCACAGAATTCAGCAAAATACTCCGCAAATCGGTCAGCAGTCAGACCTGTTTTGAGGATCCTCTTGTATGCTCCCTTGCTGGCATCGTGTTTCTGAGACAAGGCAACATAGGCTTCTCTATAGAAGATGTGCATCTTTGATGGAATTTCAGCAAACTGCTCATATGTCATTAACATGATGGTGAGAAGAAGGGGGTTCTCCGTAAACTCTTTATGCGAGTAGTACAGAGAACTATCTAATTCTTCTCTGAACCGCGCCTTGATGGCAGGTTCATCCAATCTAAAGTCCAGCTTATCAATCAGGTCGAGAGCCTGCTCCTTCGAGAATGGACAAAGGTCGAGCACAGTAAATCTGTGGAACGAAATAAACGACCCTGTTGGCCTCGAAGAGATTACAAACATATTCTCGGAGTACTTATCCCCGAATCGCTCCAGCTGCTGTTCAAACGCTTTGCGGTAATCTGATTTTATCTCATCCAATCCATCGAACAATAGAAGGCACGATCCATCCTCCAGCAGTTCAGAAAACTCATTCATGTTTCCTTTGCCGCCAAGGCTCTCATATTTTTCGTATACGTACTCAAGCAGATTCCGATAAGTGTCATCGTAATCCTTAAGTGGAATAAAAATTGGCAGTATACCACTGTCATCATAATGATTCACAGCATCAAGAAGCAGATGCCGCATCATCATGGATTTTCCAAGACCGCCCGTGCCGGAAATCAGCACAAAGTTGGAGCATTCTCTCAACGATGCAACGGAGACATTATGAATGGTATTGACCCTATAGGTGTTCCGTTTCTCATATATTTTTTGCCTTATATCATTGCATACATAAAAATCATAGAAATTCCGAGGCGCATCGCTGTAGAGAAGCGTCTTCATCTGACTGTACTTATCATATGCATTTGCAAGATAGTCGGCGAAATCTCTGATGGCTGGCAGAATGCCCTTCGGCACCAAAATCCAAGGAGCCTCGCCGGTCAGCTCCGGAGCAATCCCTCCAGGAAGCAAAAGCGCATCCATATTGCTTGGTACAACATACGGATCTGCTTCCTCGTCCTCTTCACCGTCCAAACTTTCAGGAGATATAAGCTCGACAACAATATCTGCCGGCCAGTTGTCTCCCACATCCGAGACAAACTTCTTTTTACTTCGGGCGGTTCCTCTCTGATCGAGCCATTTATCGACAGTACGTTTTCCAACAGTATTGTTCGGACGATGCACAAGAATAAAATGCCATATTCCCAGCAGGAAAGGCTGAAGTTCTACTTCAGTCATTTCAAGCAGCTTCTTCTTCAGGTATCGCTGACGTATTGAATCCACATAAAAGGGCTCATTAACTATAGATTCGTCCTCATCAATGGTTTCCATCAATGCACGTACAAGCCACTTGCTCATATTCTGCTCGTCAATGAACGAAGCAGTAAAGTCACACATCCGTGCCAAAACGGTATTGTAATCTTCATCCATCGCCTGGTTAAAGTTATCAATCAGGCTCTTATTATCAAAAGGCAGATAATCGTTTGCCGACAATCTGCAAGCCTTGTAATCAGATGTGTATGTTACAAACGATCTTCCCGCCGGAGTATCGAAATTGGGCATAAAAATCCTGATAAGGCCCGCAAACACCTCGCTGTCCGAAAGCCCATCACTCTCGCCCATTGCATTCTTTCTTGCACCGGTTCTTTGTTTCCTTGCCTGTAGCAGAAGCGTTAAGAACGTCCCCCCACAGAGCGTATATTTCTCACCATTTGGCATGATGTTATCCCTCTTTTTCAAGTTTTGACATTATTGACACTATTGACACAGTTGAGAAAGCAAATCGCTTTACACCAACACTATTGACTATAAGGTAATCCTCAGAAGACATCTTCCGGAGATTAGACTTTGGCATTGAGTAGTATAGCACAAATGAATACGTTTTTCCAGAAGATAATTCAAGCGAACAGAAAGATGAAAAGAATGTTCGAGAAGGTCATTTGGACAATTGTGAATTTTTCCAATGCCAAAAATCAAGCCTATTCATGAAGGCTGAACGTGTCCAAGTCAAAAGGAGACAACCTATGGAGATAATACGATCGCCCACTGTGTAGGGCTCACCATCATCACTATTACGAATTTTGAAAAATGAAAATCTGATTGCTTAGATCGAAAGCGCGCGAAAGCAGGAGGAT
>CAZPSD010000047.1:14196-17418 GCA_964589055.1 uncultured Bacteroides sp. | reverse complement strand
AAGCTCCCATGGTCATATTGCACAATCATTTCTGCATGGCTGAACTGTTACAAAAAAACAGTAGATTTACATAAAAAAAGGTGTACAAATAAATTTTATATGTTATGATATGTTTATTGCAGTGGCTTTTAGTTGGAAATGTAATGGCTTGGGGATACAGTACGGATGAAAAAAACATTTAAGGAGAAAATGATATTCAGATTTACTAACATGGCAAAACAGCATAAATTGCTGAAATATCCATGTCTGGCGCTGCTTTCGGCTATTTTGGGAGTATACTATATCGGCAGACATTTTACAACGAATGGTAAACGGTATGCCAGCGTGGTTTTTGTTTTAATCTTTTTTATGAACAGTTGCAGCTTTTCTTTTGCGGTATTTGCGGAACGAACGGGATTTATCAATGCACAGGAGACATACAGTGCGATTGTGGAAGATTCTGATATTTCCCTGGCGGTGGAGAAAGAGGTCAATCTGGAAGAACGGACTTTCTTAGAAGATGAGGATGTTGAAACCGAATATGATTCGATGGAAGATATGGAAGGAATCGATACATATACTTTGGATGATATTTTAGAGAATCAGGCAGAATATCAGACACAGGAAACAACAGAAGAGGAGACTGCGGAGGAATATGTGTTTGATGCCTCTGACTGGCGTCTGGTGCTGATCAATAAGCAGCATCCCATTCCGGAGGATTACACTTTTACGTTGGGAACGATCAAAGGCAGTATGCAGTGTGATGAACGGATTATCAGTGATTTACTTGCGATGCTTCAGGCGGCGAAGGATGACGGTGTGAATCTTGCCATCCGCTCTCCGTATCGTACCCTTGACAGACAGGAAGTTCTATTTAATAAGAAAATTAAAAACTATATGGGACAGGGAATGTCTTATATGGAGGCATATAAGCTGGCATCTCAGGCGGTTACGGTACCGGGAGCCAGTGAGCATCAGATTGGGCTTGCATTGGATATTACCAGCGATACCTATATGATGCTGGATGAACAATTTGCAGATACGGAAGCAGGAAAGTGGCTGGCGGAGCATAGCTGTGAGTATGGATTTACGCTGCGTTATCCTTCGGGCAAAGAGTACATTACCAGTATTGAATATGAACCGTGGCATTTTCGATATGTAGGTAAAGAAGCGGCTACTATTATGAAAGAAGAGGGTATTTGTCTGGAAGAATTTTGGGACAAGTATCTTTAATATTCCATTTATTCGTAAAGGGTAAGGTATTTAAATAGGAAGGTTAACAAATATGTATAAAATATTAAAGCAGGAGGGAAGAGCCAAACGCGCACAACTGGAGACAGTACACGGAACAATACAGACGCCGGTGTTTATGAATGTAGGTACGGCGGCGGCGATTAAAGGAGCCGTATCGACCGAGGATCTGGAGGGCATAAAAACCCAGGTGGAACTGTCCAATACGTATCATCTGCATGTAAGACCCGGTGATAAAATCATCAAACGGCTCGGAGGTTTACATAAGTTTATGTCGTGGGATAAACCGATCCTCACGGATTCCGGCGGCTTTCAGGTTTTTTCCTTAGCGGGTCTGCGTAAGATCAAAGAAGAGGGAGTTTATTTCAATTCCCATGTGGATGGACGTAAGATTTTTATGGGACCGGAAGAAAGTATGCAGATTCAATCGAATCTTGCATCTACCATTGCTATGGCGTTTGACGAATGTCCTTCCAGCGTGGCAGAACGGAAATATGTGGAGGATTCCGTGGCGCGAACTGCCAGGTGGTTGGAACGCTGCAAGAAAGAAATGCAGAGACTTAATGGCCAGGAGGATACGATCAATAAAAAACAGCTTCTTTTCGGCATCAAACGGGGGGCGATTTATGATGATATCCGTATCGACCATGCAAAGAGGATTTCGGAACTGGAATGTGACGGTTATGCACTCGGCGGGCTTGCGGTAGGTGAGAGTCATGAACAGATGTATCATGTGATAGAGGAGACAGTTCCTTATCTGCCTACAGATAAACCTACTTATCTTATGGGGGTCGGTACGCCGGCGAATATTTTGGAAGCAGTGGAACGGGGCGTGGATTTCTTTGATTGTGTGTATCCAACCAGAAACGGGCGCCATGGACATTTGTATACGAATCATGGAAAGATCAATCTCTTTAACGCGCGGTATGAACTGGATGAGAGCCCGATCGAGGAAGGCTGTCAATGTCCGGCGTGCAGGAGATATTCCAGAGCCTATATCAGACATTTGCTGAAAGCAAAGGAAATGTTAGGCATGAGACTTTGTGTTCTCCATAACTTATATTTCTATAATACGATGATGGAAGAGATCAGAGATGCGCTTGACCAGGGAGAATTTGCCTCCTATAAAAAACGAAAACTGGAAAGTATGCAGAATTTATAAAAATTTTGTTAAAATGCCAAATTCGTGTAAAAAAGCTTGTGTTTTCGCTCTGATTTGTGTATGATATGCTTTAGATTTCATGAATAGATAACGGAGGAAAATATATGGGACTTTTATTAACGGCTGATTCGACAGCTACTGCAGGCGGCGGTATTGTCATGATTCTTTATATTGTAATTATTGTGGCATTTATGTACTTCATCATGATCCGCCCGCAGAAGAAAGAGCAGAAGAGAGTGTCTGCCATGCTTTCTGAGATGGAAGTGGGCGATTGTGTGTTAACAACCAGCGGTTTCTACGGAATTGTCATTGATATTACGGATGATACGATTATTGTAGAGTTTGGCAGTAATAAGAACTGCCGTATCCCGATGCAGAAATCTGCAGTTGCCCAGATTGAAAAGGCGGATGCAGAATAAAGCAGACTAAGTCGCGGAAAGACCATGATGAGGCATCGTGGTCTTTTTTTAGTTTGTAATAATTTCTATTTGTGAATTTTTTGTGAAAAAGCAGATAAAACTTTATAAATGTTAGAATAAAATTGATAAACTTACACAAAAATTAAAAAAATGTACGTATAAGTGTTGACAAAGAAAACTGTATCACATAAAATCTGTGTTTGTGTAAAAACGATGCATTTGAAGTAACTTACTACCGAAGTGACTCAAGGAGAAAGATTATGAAAAGAAGAACTTTAAAGGTATTAGCCTGTGCAACAATGATGGCAATGACATTATCCGTAACAGCATGCGGCTCCGGCGATGCAGCAGAAACAACAGAGACTGTTGAAAAAGAGACTGAAGTAGAGGAAGCAGAGGTTGAGGAAGAAG
>CAZPSD010000047.1:0-14096 GCA_964589055.1 uncultured Bacteroides sp. | reverse complement strand
TGAGGAAGAAGCCGAAGTTGAAGAAGAAGCCGAAGCTGAAGTTGAAGAAGAGGTAGAAGAGGAAGCTGAAGAGGCAGAAGAAGCTGCTGAGGAAGTTGCAGAAGAGGAAGAAGAAACTTCCGGTGAGGCAACAACATTAGAGGAGTATTACAATGATCCTACAGTTAAGGCTATGTTAGACTCCGCATTCGAAAGCCTTGCAGAGGATGGCATGTCTGCATCAATCGAGATGGAAGAGAACACAATGACAGTTATCATTAAGATTGAAGATGAATCCATGATGGTAGACGGTATGGGTGAATATCTTGACGCAGCATTAGATGCAAGCGCAGATCAGTTTGCAGAGCAGGCAGCTGCTTTTGATGAAATCATCGGTGAAAGCGGAGCATGTACAGTTGTTATGCGTTACCTTGATCCTGATGACAATATAATCTCCGAGAAATCTTTTACAGCACAGTAAGAAATTAAGAGAAAATAATAAAAAAGAAGAAAGCTGAATCAGAAATGGTTCAGCTTTTTTTGTTTGGCTTTTGTATTGAAATTTGTACAAGAATAGTCTATGATAGATAAGTGATATTTTATGGTTATGTTAACATAAGAAAGGTATGGATTAGTATGGAATTAAAGATAACATGTATTCCGGGTGATGGAATCGGTCCGGAGATTGTAGCAGAAGCAAAGAAAGTTCTGGATGCCATAGGAGAAAAGTATGGACATACCATGAATTATACGGATATATTGATGGGGGGAGCCTCTATAGATGTACATGGCGTTCCGCTTACCGATGAGGCGATAGAAACCGCTAAGAATGCAGACGCGGTGCTGATGGGTTCTATCGGTGGTAACACAACCACATCCCCATGGTATAAGCTTCCGCCGAATTTAAGACCGGAGGCGGGACTTTTAGCAATCAGGAAGGCGCTGAATCTGTTTGCTAACTTAAGACCGGCAGTTTTATATGAAGAACTGGCAGGTGCCTGTCCGTTGAAAGAAGAGATATCCGCGGCGGGATTTGATATGATGATTATGCGCGAGCTGACCGGCGGATTGTATTTCGGCGAGCGTAAGACGATTGAAGAAAACGGTGTGTTGAAAGCAATCGACACCCTGACTTATGATGAAAATGAAATCAGAAGAATTGCGATCAAAGGCTTTGATATCGCTATGAAACGCAGAAAGAAAGTGACAAGTGTTGATAAAGCCAATGTATTGGATTCCTCCAGATTATGGCGCAAGGTGGTGGAAGAAGTCGCTAAGGATTATCCGGAGGTGGCTTTAGAACATATGTTGGTGGACAACTGCGCTATGCAGCTTGTCAAAGATCCGGCACAGTTTGATGTGATTTTAACCGAGAATATGTTCGGGGATATTTTATCTGATGAAGCCAGTATGGTAACCGGATCGATAGGTATGCTGGCATCGGCATCCCTGAATGACTCCAAGTTCGGCTTATATGAACCGAGTCATGGTTCTGCACCTGATATTGCCGGTAAGGATATTGCAAATCCGATTGCGACGATTCTGTCAGCAGCCATGATGCTTCGATACAGTTTTGATTTGGACGAAGAAGCAGATGCCATCGAAGCTGCCGTCAAGAAGACGCTTCAGGATGGCTACCGTACGGTTGACATTATGTCTGAGGGCTGTACGCAAGTAGGCTGTAAGCAGATGGGAGACCTTCTGGTAGAGAGAATCAGATAATCCTCCGAATGGGAGAATACTATGAAACACAATAATAAGTGGAAAAAGCCGGATATAGAAACTGCCGTTTTTCTGGTCTTTTTATTTGCAATGGTATTTTACTATGGCTGGCGGATGTTTGCACTGACTCCCTGGTATGATGAACTGTATACGTACTATTATTTTATCAGCAGAGGACCCGTTTATGCGGCAATTCACTGGCCGTTACCCAACAACCATGTAGGATATTCGACGTTATCGGCGTGCCTTGAAATATTTGGTAATTCAGCGGTGGCATTAAGAGGTGTATCCTATGTATGCAGCCTTGGCAGTCTGGTTTTGTTGTTTCGGATTGGACGTAAGATTTTTGATCCGGGGATGGCAATGATTCCGGTGTTTCTGTTTGCCGGGTTGAATCTGGTAAATAATCTTGCCGTGCAGGGCAGGGGATATGCGCTGGTAACGTTTTGTTATCTGGCAGCCGTTTGGGAACTGTTGTACATTGTGGCGGAACACAGTGACAGAATCGTACATTATATCTTGTTTGGGCTGTCTCTCGTGTTGGCACTCTGGGCGATACCGAGCAGTGTGTATGTGGTTGTGCCGGTTTGCCTGATCGGTGGATGGGTGGCTTTGCTGCAAAAAGAATATAAGCAGCTTAAATGGCTGATCATCACCTCTTTGACCAGTGCGTTATGCACTGTGGGATTATATGCAGTCATCTGGCTGGCGATCGGTTCTAACCTGCTTTCCAAGACACAGGATAGCACTTGTTATGGGAAAGAACATATTGATATTATTTTACATGAACCTTTTGAAGCATTGCGGACGGGAATTGCGTATATGCTGGACACCCCGTATATTCAGAGCGTTTCAAGATCCGTTTTCCGGGGACAGTTTAAGGAATGGCTGCAGACCCTGTTCGGGACCCATTTCGCCTATATATCCGGCGGGCATCGCGGCATTGCCTATGGGATTATTTTCGCTGCGGGTGTTATTCTATTGGCCGGAAAGATCGTAAACCGTTTTAGAAGTAAAGAATATACCTTGACCGCAGGTGAATATGCGGATATGGGTCAGGATGAAGATACGGAAACTGTCCGGCGAAGCCGGTATGACAGATTTATGGAATGGTATCTGCTTTTGACGATTATACTGTTACCGCTGTTTCTGATTGTACAGTGTACGTTACCCTATTACAGAGTTTTTTCTTTTGCAGGAGTTACGGTGGCGCTGCTGATTACCTGGCTTGTGCAATATGTAATGAAAATTTTGACTGCCCGGAGTAAAGGATATGACTGTAAAAGTCAGGAAGAGCGGGAAAAGAGCGGACAAAGACCGCGTTTGCGGAGATATATTATAATAACAACTGTTATCATAAGCGGCATGTTGTGCTTGGGAGATTTCTGTGTGAATTCCCAAAACTACAGTATGCGGGATGAACTGATAAAAGACGCTTATGAACAGATCGACAGCATAGAGGAGATAGAGACTATTGCCGTGACGGACTGTGATCAGGAATATCTGCTCCTATATCTATACGGGATAGGGGAAGGACAGGTGACCCGGCAGATTACAGACTCAGATGCGGTACTTGTTGATAAAGCGCTTCTTGGCAGAATTTATGATTACCGGGAGATGCCCGAAGAATGGAAGTTTTATCTGACACAGGAGGAAATGCCCATAGAGTATCTGGAGCAGGAGATGGAACCTGTTTATGAGAACTGGCAGTTTGTCATGTATATGCGTAAGTAATTTGCTAAAGGAAGGAAATCAGATGGCGTGCGGTGATGTGTCAGAAAGGGCAAGAAGTAATTCTACAGATAATGATAATAAACATAGTATAAAGGAGAATATGTTATGAGAAGCGATAATGTAAAAGCAGGTGCACAGCAGGCACCTCACAGAAGTTTGTTTAATGCGCTGGGATTTACAGAGGAAGAAATGAAGAAACCTATGGTAGGTATCGTCAGTTCTTATAATGAGATTGTACCCGGCCACATGAATCTGGATAAGATTGTCAACGCGGTTAAGCTGGGCGTGGCAGAGGCAGGCGGTGTGCCGGTAGTATTTCCTGCGATTGCAGTGTGTGATGGAATTGCCATGGGGCATATCGGTATGAAATACTCTTTGGTTACCAGAGATTTGATTGCGGACTCCACAGAGTGTATGGCGCTTGCCCATCAGTTTGATGCGCTTGTTATGGTGCCTAACTGTGATAAAAATGTCCCCGGACTTTTGATGGCGGCAGCACGTATCAATGTGCCTACGGTATTTGTATCCGGCGGCCCGATGCTTGCGGGACATGTTCACGGGCAGAAGAGAAGCTTATCCTCCATGTTTGAGGCAGTAGGGTCTCATGCGGCAGGTACGATGACAGACGAGGAACTTCGTGAATTCGAGGAAAAGGTATGTCCGACCTGCGGTTCCTGCTCCGGTATGTACACGGCAAATTCCATGAACTGCCTGACAGAAGCACTTGGTATGGGACTTCGCGGCAACGGAACTATTCCGGCAGTTTATTCGGAGAGAATTAAACTGGCGAAACATGCCGGTATGGCGGTTATGGAGCTGTTAAAGAAAGATATCCGTCCGAGAGATATTATGACAAAAGAAGCGATTTTAAATGCGCTGACAGTGGATATGGCGCTTGGATGTTCAACGAATTCCATGTTGCATCTTCCGGCAATCGCCCATGAAATTGGCTTTGATTTTGATATTGCTTTTGCCAATGAAATCAGTGAGAAGACACCGAATGTATGCCACTTGGCACCGGCAGGGCCTACCTATATGGAAGATCTGAATGAGGCAGGTGGTGTCTATGCCGTTATGAAGGAATTGGCAGATATAGGACTTTTATATACGGATTGTATGACGGTTACAGGTACTGCCATCGGCGAGAATATCAAAGATGCGGTTAATAGGAATCCGGAAGTCATTAGAACGGTAGATAACCCATATAGTAAAACAGGAGGTCTTGCTGTATTAAAAGGCAACTTAGCGCCTGACGGCAGCGTGGTGAAACGTTCTGCCGTAGTGGAAGAGATGATGGTACATGAAGGCCCTGCAAGAGTCTTTGAGTGTGAAGAAGATGCCATTGCGGCGATTAAAGGCGGTAGAATCGTGGCAGGCGATGTGGTAGTCATCCGTTACGAAGGACCTAAAGGCGGTCCGGGTATGCGAGAAATGCTTAATCCGACATCGGCAATCGCCGGCATGGGCTTAGGCTCCAGTGTGGCGCTGATCACGGACGGACGTTTCTCCGGTGCATCCCGCGGAGCCTCTATCGGTCACGTGTCTCCGGAAGCTGCTGTGGGAGGTCCGATTGCCCTGGTTGAAGAGGGCGACATTATCAGTATCGATATTCCGAATATGAAATTGAACGTAAAGGTTTCTGATGAAGAAATGTCGGCCCGAAAAGCGAAGTGGCAGCCAAGAGAGCCTAAAGTTACAAGCGGCTATCTGGCAAGATACCGGGAGATGGTTACAAGCGGAAACCGAGGCGCTATATTGGAGGTTCCAAAGAATAACTAAGAGGATATACAGGAGGACTAAGAGATGTTATTGACAGGTGCAGAAATCGTAGTGGAATGCCTGAAAGAGCAGGGCGTGGATACTGTGTTCGGCTATCCGGGAGGAACGATCCTGAATGTATATGATGCGTTATACAAGCATAGTAATGAAATCAATCATATTTTAACATCCCATGAGCAGGGAGCTGCTCATGCGGCGGACGGATATGCCAGAGCAACCGGCAAAGTGGGTGTTTGTCTTGCTACCAGCGGACCGGGGGCAACCAATCTGGTAACTGGTATTGCGACTGCTTATATGGATTCCGTTCCCATGGTAGCGATTACCTGTAATGTAAATCTGCCGGCGCTGGGTAAGGATTCTTTCCAAGAGGTAGATATTGCGGGCGTGGTTATGCCGATTACCAAGCACAGCTATATTGTAAAGGATGTCAGCATTTTGGCAGATACACTTCGCAAGGCATTTACCATTGCGGGAAGCGGCAGACCGGGACCGGTACTTGTGGATATTACGAAGGATGTAACGGCTAATACGTATGAATATGAGAGAAAAGAACCTGCCGTTAAGGAGAAGAAAGCACGTTATACACAGACAGATCTTCAAAACGCGGTAGATTTGCTTCAGAATGCGAAAAAGCCTTTTATCTATGTAGGAGGCGGCGCCGTGATTTCCGGCGCATATCATGAAGTGAGAGAATTTGCGCAGAAAGTGGACGCTCCGGTGTGTGATACGCTGATGGGTAAAGGCGTCTATGATGGTCATGATGTCAGATATACCGGAATGATCGGTATGCATGGTACGAAGACCTCAAATTTCGGGGTCAGCGAATGTGATCTTCTGATCGCACTGGGAGCCAGATTCTCAGACCGTGTGGTAGGCAATCCCAAGAAGTTTGCGGAGAATGCAAAAGTATTACATATTGATATTGATGCTGCAGAGATCAACAAAAACATCAGGACGGATGTTTCGGTTGTGGGTGATCTGAAAGAAGTGCTGGCTAAACTAAATCAGCAGCTGGAACAGCAAAGCCACGGGGAGTGGATGGAACATATTGCCGATATGAAGGAGAAGTATCCGCTCAGCTATGATAATTCCGTATTATCCTGCCCTTATATCATGGAAGAAATTGACCGTGTGACGAATGGAGAAGCACTCATCACCACGGACGTAGGACAGCATCAGATGTGGGCGGCGCAATACTATAAATACTCTTTGCCGCGTACCTTCCTTTCCTCCGGCGGCCTGGGCACTATGGGATACGGTCTGGGCGCATGTATCGGAGCCAAAATGGGTCAGCCCGATAAAACATGCATCAATATTGCGGGAGACGGCTGTTTCCGTATGAATATGAACGAGCTTGCCACAGCCAGCCGTTATAATATTCCGATTATACAGGTTGTTATCAATAATCATGTGCTCGGTATGGTAAGACAGTGGCAGACGCTGTTCTATGGACAGCGTTATTCCCAGACCGTATTAAACGATAAGGTTGACTTCTGCAAAGTGGCAGAGGGTCTTGGCTGTGAAGCGATTCGCGTGACAAAGAAAGAGGAAGTGGCGCCGGCAATTGAGAAAGCCATTGCTTTGAAGAAACCGGTGCTCTTAGACTGTATCATTCCGGAGGACGATAAAGTATTTCCTATGGTTCCTGCAGGAGCACCGATCAGCGAAGCCTTTGATGCGGGGGATTTGGAGAAGCAATCATAGTTAAGAGCCAGTAATTTTTATGAACAAGTAATGCCTGAAATGTAAATTCCCATGCATGCAGGGCGATACACGAATGATGAACCGAGTATAAAATGACAGGAAGCGTCTAATGGGCAAAAAAATAGCAAAACATTTGATGATTATGTTATGCATCATCATGGTCAGTCTGATGGTAACCTACATCGGACTGGCTCTTTATTATCACAATGCTTTTGAATACGGCACGTGGATCAATGGCGTGTATTGTACGGGAAAAAGTATTCAGGAAGTCAATGAAGAACTTGTGAAAAATTTCACATACGAAGGAGTTACCGTCTGTGATAAGGATGGTAATTCCTATACTATTTCCGCGGAAGAGATAGCCTATCAGTTTGATTTTGCAAAGGCACTGGAGATTTATCAGCAGAGACAAAATTCCTGGATGTGGATTGAAAGCCTTATTCGCGGAGAAGATACGCAGCTTACTCCGGTTGTATCCTATGATTCGGAGTTGTTTGAAGCTTGCTTCGCGAAGATTCCTTTTCTGATCGAGGGAGAGGAAGCGGAGGAAAACCGCAGGGTGGCAATTATCAAGACCAATCAGGGATATGAACTGTTAAATGAGCGGACAGATGTTCTGAATGTGGAAGAAGCAAAGCTGGCGGTGGTGGCTGCCATTGAAGCTTCAAATCCAAACGTTTCCTTGGAGGAGGAGGGCTGTTATCATGATCTGGAACTGACTTCAGAGATGCAGGATATCATAGCGCTTTGGGAGAAAATAGATGCTTTTCAGCAGTGCGGAATCATCTACCAGATGGGAGAGGAACAGGTTCCGGTGGACGCTTCGGTGGTCTGCGACTGGATCGCGCTGGATGAGGCAGGCGGTTTTCTTTTGGATGAGAACGGTGAACCGCAGCTTAAGGAAGATGCCGTGGAGGAATTTATAGCAAATCTTGCTGTAGAATATGATACGGTGGGAGCAAGCCGTTCTTTTATGGCGACCAGAGGGGAAACCGTTACGATAGAAGGTGGTATTTATGGCAATAAGCTGGATCAGCAGGCTGAAGTAGAATATCTGACGGACGCTTTTATGACGAAAAAGAAAGAAGTACATGAGCCCTCCTATACGCAGAAGGCATGGGTGCAGGGTAAAAACGATATTGGCACTACCTATATTGAAATAGATATGGGAGAACAGATGATGTATTACTATGTAGACGGTGTTTTGCAGCTGGAGACGCCTGTGGTGACTGGTAATACTTCCCGCAAAACGGGAACACCTTCCGGGGTTAATTATGTGTATCTGAAACAGACGGACAGAATCCTCAGAGGTGCTAATTATGCCTCCCATGTAGATTTCTGGATGCCGGTAAAAGGAAATATCGGCATTCATGATGCTTCGTGGCGCAGCAACTATGGCGGTACGATTTATCAGACCAACGGTTCCCACGGCTGTATCAACACTCCGAGAACGGCGATGGAACAGCTTTATGATATGGTGGAAGTTGGAACTCCCGTGGTTATGTTCTACTAGCGTAGGATGTATATTTCGCCAACTTATGAATGGATGGCTGAACTGTTACATTTTTCTTTAAAAGTTTGACGTAGTAATTGACTAAAGTATTTGAAAAAGGTAAAATGATTGTTGGTTTATAAATTTTTAATAAAAACTGGAGGAGAAAAAAGTGGCTAGAGTATACAATTTTTCAGCAGGACCTGCGGTGTTACCGGAAGAGGTATTGAGAGAAGCTGCAGAAGAGATGTTAGATTATAAGGGAACAGGCATGTCTGTTATGGAAATGAGTCATCGGTCCAAGGCATATGATACAATTATCAAAGAGGCGGAGGCTGATTTAAGGACTCTATTGAATATTCCCGATAATTATAAAGTATTATTTTTACAGGGCGGCGCAAGTCTGATCTTTGCATCCGTACCAATGAACCTGATGAAAAATCGTAAAGCCGGATATATTTTGACAGGTCAGTGGGCTAAGAAGGCATTTGCGGAAGCGAAGATTTACGGGGAAGCGGTTGAACTGGCATCTTCCGCCGATCAGACATTCTCTTATATTCCGGACTGCTCCGATTTGCCGATCACGGATGATATGGATTATGTTTATATCTGTGAGAATAATACGATCTACGGAACCAAGTTCCACACATTGCCGGATACCAAAGGCAAGATCTTGGTATCTGACGTATCATCCTGCTTTTTATCCGAGCCCATGGATGTGACAAAGTACGGGATGATTTATGCCGGTGTACAGAAGAATGTGGGCCCTGCCGGTACACAGGTAGTCATTATCAGAGAAGATCTCTTAACAGATGATGTGCTTCCGGGTACACCTACAATGATGAAATATAAGATTCATGCAGATAATGATTCTTTATATAATACACCGCCATGCTACGGCATTTATATTTGCGGCAAAGTGTTCAAATGGCTTCTGAAGAACGGTGGTCTTGAGGCGATGAAAGAGACCAACGAGAAGAAGGCAAAGATTTTATATGATTTCCTGGATGAGAGTGAACTGTTCAAAGGAACCGTCAGAAAAGAAGACAGATCCCTTATGAACGTGCCTTTTGTGACAGGTAATGATGAGACGGATGCCAAGTTCATTAAAGAGGCGACAGCTGCCGGCTTTGTCAATCTGAAAGGACACAGAACCGTAGGTGGTATGAGAGCAAGCATCTACAATGCTATGCCGGTTGAGGGCGTGGAGAAGTTAGTTGCTTTCATGAGAGAGTTTGAGCAAAACAACAAATAGGAAAAGAGGATATACATATGTTTAAGTATCATTGTTTGAATCCGATCGCCGGGGTTGGTCTTGAGAAATTCAGCGATCAGTATGTTAAGACAGAAGACATCAATGAGGCGGACGGTATCTTAGTCAGAAGTGCGGCTATGCATGATATGGAGCTGCCGGAGAATCTGCTTGCCATCGCAAGAGCCGGAGCCGGTGTCAACAACATTCCGCTTGATAAATGTGCGGAGAAAGGTATCGTTGTATTCAATACCCCCGGAGCCAACGCGAATGGTGTAAAGGAATTGGTGATAGCAGGTATGCTGCTTGCTTCCCGTGATGTGGTTGGCGGTATCGAGTGGGTGAAAGAAAACCGGTCTGACGAAAATATCAGTAAGACGGCTGAGAAAGCTAAGAAGAATTTTGCAGGTACGGAGATACAGAATAAGAAACTTGGTATCATCGGTCTTGGCGCGATCGGCGTTAAGGTGGCAAATGTAGCAAAGCATTTAGGCATGGAAGTATACGGTTATGACCCATATGTATCGGTAGATGCGGCATGGAATTTAAGCCGTGACGTCAAGCATGTGCTCAATGTAGAGGATATTTATGCGGAATGTGATATCATTACTATTCATGTGCCGCTTATGGATTCCACCAAGGGTATGATCAACAAAGAAGCCATCGATAAGATGAGGGACGGCGTGATTTTATTAAACTTCGCCAGAGATCTTCTGATGGATGAGAAGGCAGTGCTTGAGGGCATTAAATCCGGTAAGGTGCGTAAGTATGTGTCTGATTTCCCTAATCCGACGACAGCAGGACAGGAGGGGTGTATCGTAATACCTCATTTGGGAGCCTCCACGGAAGAGTCAGAGGATAACTGCGCGGTAATGGCTGTGAAGGAGATGATGGATTACCTGGAAAATGGCAATATCGTCAACAGTGTAAACTATCCGAAATGCGATATGGGGGTATGTTCCCAGGCAGGTCGTATCGCGATCTTCCATAAGAATATTGCTAACATGATTACTAAGTTTACCGCATGTATCGGTGACAATGGAATCAATATTTCGGATATGACCAATAAATCCAAGGGAGAAGTTGCCTATACCATGATGGACATTGAGACAGCGGCTTCCGAAGATATTATTCAGAAATTGCAGTCTATCGAAGGTGTATTCAGAGTGAGAGTTGTGAAATAGACAGGACATAAAAATAAAAAAACGGCGTATGCCGTTTTTTATTTTACAGAATTTCCTGATAAGGAATTGCTTTATGCAGCTTGTTTGGTTCTGTCAGCTGATGCGGTTGGCGATGGAAGAAAAATCTGCTCCTTCTTCATCGTTAAGTGATGCCTGCAGATTTGTCTCCGCTTCCACGGATGCTTCGCTTGCTAAGTCCATGTAAAGGATGAAAACCTCTTCAAGGGACTGTCCGGTTTCCTCGGCAATCTCCTGCATGATGGGCTTGAGTGCTTCTAACTGAAAGGAAATCCTGGTTTTCTGAGGATCAATATCAGCCAGAACCTCTTCGGCATAAGCGTTGATTCGATCTAATATTTTTTTGTTTTCCGGTGTCATGATTTACACTTCCTCTTCTTATGATGAATATATCATATCACTTCACGCTTGTACTGTATAGTTTAAAATGATAAAATAATTTTAAACATTTTTATTGGAATAGGAGAACATATGGCTAAAATAATTCCTTTTTGTGCAGTCAGACCAAGGGCAGATCTGGCGAACAAAATTGCGGCTCTGCCCTATGATGTATATAGCAGGGAAGAAGCGTATCAGAAGGTGCGGGATGATAGTTATTCTTTTTTAAGAATAGACAGACCGGAAACGCAGTTCCCCACAGATTATGATATGTATGCACCGGAGGTTTACGAAAAAGCGCGGGACATGCTGGAGAGCATGATCCGTGACGGTTACTTTATACAGGAAGAGAAGCGGGCATATTATGTATATGAGCTTGTGATGAACGGACGCTCGCAGGTTGGAATCGGAGCCTGCGCTTCGGTGGATGATTATGAAAACAAGGTCATTAAAAAACACGAGAATACCAGAGCGGATAAGGAGGCAGACCGTATCAGACATGTGGATGTGTGCAGCGCACAGACCGGTCCGATCTTCTTAGCATACCGCAGCCGGGCAGGCATTGAACATGAAGTATGCAAGGCAATGCAGAAGCAGCCGGTCTATGATTTTATTGCCGAGGACGGTATTGCGCACAGAGTGTGGGTCATCGACGAGCCGGACAGTGTGGAACGGATCAGACAGGAATTTGAACAGGTGCAGTCTGTTTATATTGCGGACGGTCATCACAGATGCGCTTCTGCGGTCAGGGTGTCACAGATGAGAAGAGAAGCCAATCCGGATTATACGGGGGAAGAGGAATTTAATTATTTCCTGTCCGTTTTATTTCCGGACGATCAACTGTTGATCATGGATTATAACCGGGTGGTTAAATCGCTGAATGGATATTCCTGTGCAGAGTTTCTTGAGAAAGTGCAGGGCATTTTTGAGACGGAGCGAATGGGAAGCGAGCCTTATCATCCGCGGCAAAAAGGTGAAATCGGGATGTATCTGAAAGATACATGGTACCGCCTGAAGGTGAAAGAGGAGCGGTACACAGGCGATCCGGTGGCGGATCTGGATGTGGCAATTCTGCAGCGTGATCTATTAGAACCTGTGCTCGGGATTCTTGATCCCAAGGTGGATCAAAGGATTGACTTTGTAGGAGGAATCAGAGGGCTTCAGGAGTTGGAACGGCGTGTACATACGGACGCTATGGCAGCCTTTGCCATGTATCCGACGGATAT
The DNA here is from genome assembly GCA_964589055.1 of uncultured Bacteroides sp. GTDB lineage: Bacteria > Bacillota > Clostridia > Lachnospirales > Lachnospiraceae > UBA3282. Next base: position 1,628 of record CAZPSD010000047.1, on the reverse strand, counting down.
TCATGAATTGTTTGCAGTGTCCGATGCAGGGAAATTGATGCCGCCCAAATCCACATGGTTTGAGCCGAAGCTTCGCAGCGGTATCCTGATTCATAAAATTGAAAGGTGTGGGTGTTAGTATGAACAAAAAATTATATAAATTGATGAACTGGGCAGAAATAGAAGGTATCGTTTACTCGGAATCGGATAATCCCCATGTGCTGTTAGGCGCCCATGTGGTTGGCAGCTCTGTCTTAGTACAGACATTCCAGCCCGGCGCTAAGAGCGTGCGTTTGCAGCCGCTTGACGGAGACAAAAGTTACAAGATGGAGATGGCGGATGAGGAAGGCTACTTCGCTGTGCTTCTTCCCGGCAAGAAGGTTCCGGCTTATGAATATATCGTTGAGGCGCAGGATGGCAGCTTAAAGAAAGTGAAGGATGCCTATAATTTTGATTCTCAGATTACTAAACAGGATACAGAGAAATTCAATGCCGGTATTCACTATATGATTTATGAGAAGCTGGGCGCGCACCCGATGAAGATTGACGGTGTGGAAGGCGTTAATTTTGCCGTATGGGCGCCTAATGCGCTGCGAGTCAGTGTGGTAGGCGATTTTAACGGCTGGGACGGCAGAGTTCATCAGATGAGAAGACTGTGGGATTCCGGTATTTTCGAACTTTTTGTACCTGATGTGAAGATAGGGGAATGCTATAAATTTGAGATTAAAACAAAAAGCGGTCAGGTTTTTATGAAAGCCGATCCCTATGCTTTTGGTGCACAGCTTCGTCCGGATACGGCATCTATCATCAGAGATATCAACGGTTTTGCATGGGAAGACAATAAATGGATGAAGAACCGCGTTTCGCTGCAGACCGAAGATGAACCGATAAATATCTATGAAATGTATTTGGGTTCCTTTGCCAAACCGGAGGATGGAAGAGACTATTATAACTATCGGGAACTGGCGCCGAAGGTGATCAAATATGTGAAAAGAATGGGATACACCCATATAGAACTGATGCCGGTTATGGAGCATCCTTTAGATGCTTCCTGGGGATATCAGGTGATCGGCTACTATGCGCCCACATCCCGTTATGGTTCGGCAGAAGATTTTATGTTCTTTATGAATGAGATGCATAAGGCAGGAATCGGAGTCATTTTAGACTGGGTGCCTGCTCATTTCCCGAGAGATACCTATGGATTGTCCGGTTTTGACGGTACCTGTTTGTATGAACATCAGGATCCAAGGCAGGGATGTCATCCTCATTGGGGTACGCTGATCTACAATTATGGCAGACCGGAAGTCAGAAATTATCTGATCGCCAATGCTTTATATTGGGTGGAACAGTATCATGCGGACGGTATCCGTATCGATGCGGTGGCTTCCATGCTGTATTTGGATTATGGCAAACGGGACGGTGAATGGGTTGCCAATATTTATGGCGGCAATGAGAATCTGGAAGCCGTAGAATTCTTTAAACACTTGAATTCCATTATGAAGAAGCGCAATGAAGGCGTGCTGATGATTGCCGAAGAATCTACGGCATGGCCGAAGATTACGGGGGCAGTGGATGACGACGGTCTTGGCTTTGACTTGAAATGGAATATGGGCTTTATGAATGATTATCTTGATTATATTAAATACGAC
>CAZPSD010000046.1:3137-17488 GCA_964589055.1 uncultured Bacteroides sp. | reverse complement strand
GAAGCCGCAACAGTATATAAGCAGCGAAAAGGCTTATTCTTACTGGCGTCTTCCGGTAAAATCGGGATATTAAAATCCTGCGAGGATTTTGTCCGGTTCAGGATACTCTGCGCCGAAAGTCTCTACGGTAACGGTTTTGATAACCTGATCTTCTAAAGGACGGTCAGAGTAATCGGTAGCTGTTTCGGCAATTTTATTTACATTCTCAATACCTTCGATCACTTTACCGAAAGCTGCATAGGAGCCGTCTAAATGAGGGGCATCCTTGTGCATGATAAAGAACTGGCTGCCGGCGGAATTGGGGTGCATGCTTCTTGCCATAGAGAGAACGCCGGCTGTGTGCTTTAAGTCATTGGGATAGCCGTTCTGTGCAAATTCGCCGCGGATAGAGTATCCCGGACCGCCCATGCCTGTTCCCTCCGGATCGCCGCCCTGAATCATAAAGCCTTTGATGACTCTGTGAAAGATCAGACCGTCATAGAAGTTTTTCTGAATGAGGCTGATAAAGTTATTGACGGAAATCGGTGCGATATCGGGATAAAGCTCTGCTTTGATCACGTCGCCGTTCTCCATGGTAAATGTAACAACTGGATTCTGTGCCATTGTAAATTCCCTTTCTTCTATTATAATATAATCATTATAACTGTTCTAAGCGTAAGACAAGCATCGTGGATACGATTGCCTGAGTGCTTTTGAAAAGTTTAACAAGTATTATTTTAGCGGAAATAACGGAATCGGTAAAGAGGGTTTTGTATATGCTTGGAAAGGCTTTGAACTTCCGGAGAGATCATAAGTTGTCTGTACATTCTATTTACAAGGGAACACTCATGTGATAAAGTTGGATCTGTGCAAATCTTACAACAGAAATCGGATAACAAAACATGAAAAAAGAATTTAGAAACTCACTCTTACTAATTATCACAGCGCTCATATGGGGTACGGCTTTTGTAGCTCAAAGAGAAGGCGGAGCGGAGGCGGGCCCCTATACCTTTAACTGTATCCGTTCCCTGATCGGGGCAGCAGTTTTACTTCCGGTAACTAAATTGCCGGGATGCCGTACATCAGAGCCGGATTCTCCGGCTGCAACTGATAGAAAACAATTATGGCTGGGCGGAATATCCTGCGGGGTTATTCTTTTTGTGGCGAGTACATTTCAGCAGCTCGGTATATTTTACGGTACTACTGCCGGTAAAGCAGGATTTTTGACCACCTGTTATATTTTGATTGTTCCGATACTCGGTCTGTTTTTGGGGAAAAAATGCCGGTGGAATATCTGGACCGGCGTGTTGATTGCGGTAATCGGACTCTATTTTCTTTGCATGACCGATGAATTTATGATTCAGTTCAGCGATGGACTGCTGTTGTTGTGCGCGGTTTCTTTTTCGGTACATATTTTGGTGATCGATCACTTCTCACCGTTGGTTGATGGGGTTAAATTGTCATGTATTCAGTTTTTCGTGTGCGGTGTGCTGGGATTAGTTCCTATGATAGGTGTGGACATGCAGCATTCTGCTGCAGGAGCCGCTATGGTTTTGGAAGCGCTCGGTACTTGGGATGCATGGCTTCCGATTCTGTATGCGGGGATTTTATCCTGTGGAGTAGGCTATACGCTGCAGGTCATCGGGCAGGACGGCATCAATCCTACGATAGCTTCGCTGCTGCTGAGTCTGGAATCGGTTTTTTCCGTGTTGGCGGGGATGGTGATTCTGCATGAAACTATGAGCGGCAGAGAACTTTTGGGATGTGTATTGGTATTTGCGGCGGTTTTATTTGCCCAAATTTCTTTTGAAAAGAAAAATAAAAAATTATAAAAAGGATATTGACACCTCTAAATGATGGTGCTACAATACAACACATGAAGCAAAGGCGCTTTGAGGAAACTCGAAGTGCCTTTATTTTTTAACCGAATTATATTTTGTAAAAATGCGAAGCAATGGGGCTTGTGGAAAAGGTAAGGAGACCATTGGATTCGCTTTTTTTAATTTTGCAAAAGCCAAATTTTGCAAAATGAATATAAAAAATGTGAGGAGGAACTATTATGACAGAAGAAATTATGGAGGCCCTAAACGGACAGGTGTTTGGTGTCTGGTTTCTGATCGGCGCCGCACTGGTATTCTGGATGCAGGCAGGATTTGCCATGGTAGAGACAGGTTTTACCAGAGCGAAGAATGCAGGAAATATCATCATGAAAAACCTGATGGATTTCTGTATCGGTACTGTAATGTTTATCTTGATTGGTTTTGGCTTATTACTCGGAGAGGACATGGTTGGACTGATCGGTAAACCGGGTTTTGATATTTTTACGGCATACGAAAGTTTTGACTGGTCGAATTTCGTATTTAACTTAGTGTTCTGCGCCACCACAGCGACAATCGTATCCGGTGCGATGGCAGAGAGAACCAAGTTCTTAAGCTACTGTGTGTATTCCGCAGTAATCTCCGCTTTGATCTATCCGATTGAGGCACATTGGATTTGGGGCGGCGGCTGGTTATCACAGCTGGGATTCCACGATTTTGCCGGTTCCTGTGCGATTCATATGGTAGGCGGTATTTCCGCATTGATCGGCGCCAAGATTCTTGGTCCCCGTATCGGTAAATTTTCGAAGGATAAAAATGGGAAGATCACAAAAGTAAATGCATTTCCCGGACACAGCATTCCTCTTGGTGCGCTTGGTGTATTTATCCTGTGGTTAGGCTGGTACGGTTTTAACGGCGCGGCAGCTACAAGCATTGACCAGCTGGGTTCGATTTTTGTAACAACAACGATTGCGCCTGCGGTTGCTACTGTAGTATGTATGATCTTTACATGGATTAAATACGGTAAACCTGATGTATCTATGTGTTTGAACGCATCTTTGGCGGGACTGGTTGCCATCACGGCGCCATGTGATGTTACGGATGCCTTTGGCGCTATCGTGATCGGTGCGGTTGCAGGTTTGTTAGTGGTATTTGGAGTCTGGCTTCTGGATTACAAATTACGTATCGATGATCCGGTCGGCGCGGTTGCAGTACATATGATGAATGGTATCTGGGGTACTATCGCAGTCGGTTTGTTTGCAACGGACACAGCTCCGGGTTACTCCATTGCAGATGCAAACGGCAATGAAATCGTAGGTCTGTTCTACGGCGGCGGATTTAAACTCCTTGGTTTACAGCTCATAGGTTTTGTATCCGTGGCGGCATGGACAGCGGTAACAATTACGATTGCATTCCTTATTATTAAAGCAACTATCGGGCTTCGTGTTTCTCAGGAAGAAGAAATTATCGGTTTGGATGCAACAGAGCATGGTCTCGCATCTGCTTACTCGGGATTCAGTATCATGGATGTATCTAACACAATGTCCATGGATATCAATGAAAATACAAACCTTGGTACAGAAGATTATGAGTCTGCTACGCAGGTACAGAAGGATGCGGCTGTTAAGGTTGCCCAGGTTCCTGCGGCATCTGCAACAGGTATCTATAAAGTATCTATCATTGCCAAATTATCCAGATATGATCAGCTGCGTAAGGCAATGAATGATCTCGGCGTAACCGGTATGACGGTAACGCAGGTTATGGGCTGCGGCATTCAGAAAGGCGCCGGCGAAATGTATCGTGGTGTTGAGATAGACGCAACCTTGCTTCCGAAGGTTAAAGTAGAAGTTGTAGTCAGCAGGATCCCTGTAGACGCTGTTGTAGAAGCTGCCAAGAAGGCTCTTTACACAGGTCATATCGGAGACGGTAAGATCTTCGTATACAATGTTGATAAAGTCGTTAAGATCCGTACAGGCGAAGAAGACTTTGCGGCATTGCAGGATGTTGAATAAGCGTATACCTATATCCCTTAGTTTGTATATATAAAACGGGCCCCCTGGCGCTTCCACCGCCGGGGGGTTCGTTTTATGTGCCGGTATTAAGCAAAAGGCGGGATTACGCGACCGCCGGAAACATCATATTAAAAAATGTTAAAACCTAATATTGCAGCGTGCAAAATCTTGTTATCTATAAGGAATGTATGGTATGATAAGAACACATTTTGAGACGGGAAAACGGAATGTGTGCAATCTTGCGGATTAGAATAGCGTATTCCGGCCCAAAATAATAGAAAACGCGTGTCATCGCATTACACTGTTCCGGTTCCAAAGTCCGCGGGCTGCGAGAATGCATGGTTATTAGTATGAATGGAGGCAAAATGAGAAAAACAAAAATTGTATGTACCTTAGGTCCGTCTACGGACGACGAAGGTGTATTAAAACAAATGATGATAGAGGGAATGAACGTTGCCAGATGCAATTTTTCCCATGGAACCTATGACGAGCATAAGAAAAGGATGGATATGGTAAAAAAGCTTCGCAAAGAAGTGGGTAAGCCGACAGCCATTCTGTTGGATACGAAGGGACCGGAGGTCCGTGTAAAGAATTTCAAGGAAGGAAAAGTGACTCTGGAGGAGGGACAGCTCTTTATCCTGACGGCGGAAGAGGTAGAAGGCACAAAAGACAAGGTAAGCGTTACGTATAACCGTCTCTACGAAGATCTGGAGGTCGGTATGCGTGTACTGATCGATGACGGGCTTATTGAGATGAAGGTGGAAAAAGTGGATAAGAACGATATCGTCTGCCGTGTTCTCAACGGCGGCGTGGTATCGGACCATAAAGGTGTTAATGTACCGGATGTGGATTTGTCCATGCCCTATATCAGTGATAAAGACCGGGAAGATATACTTTTTGGCATTAGCCAGGACGTAGATTTTATCGCAGCATCTTTTGTACAGAAAAAGGAAGATATTTTACAGCTCCGTAAGCTGTTAGAGAAAAATGGCGGCGAGGATATCAAGATCATTTCCAAGATCGAAAACGCACAGGGCGTAGCTAATATCGATGACATCATTGAAGTGTCGGACGGCATTATGGTAGCCCGCGGTGATATGGGTGTAGAAATTCCTTACGAGGAAGTGCCGGTAATCCAGAAGAAGATCATTAAGAAAGTGTACCGTGCCGGAAAACAGGTAATTACCGCGACACAGATGTTGGAGTCCATGATCAAGAATCCCAGACCAACCCGTGCGGAGACGACGGATATTGCCAATGCGGTATATGACGGAACCAGCGCCATCATGCTGTCCGGAGAGACGGCGGCAGGCGCTTACCCGGTAGAGGCGGTCAGAACGATGGTAAGGATTGCAGAGCGTACGGAACAGGATGTGGATTACCGCAAGCGTTTCTTTGAGTTTGAGCGGGAAGCCAATCCGGATATCACAGATGCTATCTGTCATGCAACCTGTACGACAGCGTTAGACCTAAATGCCAAGGCAATCGTGACAGTCACCAAGTCGGGCAGGTCAGCCAGAATGGTGTCCAGATATCGTCCGGAGAGCGATATCATCGGTTGTGCAACTACCGGGAAGGTGTGCAGGCAGTTATCCTTATCATGGGGTGTGACACCGGTTTTGATTAAGGAAGAACAGGAGGTATTCAACCTCTTTGACAAAGCCATTGCGGCAGCAGAGAAGATCGGTCTGTTGAACAAAGGAGATTTGACTGTCATTACATCCGGCGTACCGATCGGGTTCTCCGGGACAACGAATATGATAAAAGTGCAGATTGTATAAGGCAAAACGCCCGGCATAACGCAAATATATGCCGGGTGTTGTTAATTATATCAGCAGTAAAGGCTTTATCCAATAAACAATGCCACCACCGGAATTGTTATCAGACTCAAAATGGTAGTCAGGATAATTCCCTGAGAGATTGTATCTGTTTCCACATTCAACTGCTTAGACAGCATCAGCGGCATATTGGCAGCAGGCACCGCGAGCATTAGTGCCATTGTATTAAGAATCAACGCATTGTGTACAAAAGGACGTACCGCTACAATACAGCCTATGGGAATGAGAATCTGACGCAGTAACGTAAATCCATACAGCTTCGGATGGGAAAAAATCTCTTTGGGAGCCATTTGTGCCACAGACACACCCAGTACCAGCATGGATAAAAGTGTGGTAGCTCTTCCAATATAAGACATGGTTGAGGTAATGATAACAGGCACATTGAAATTTCCAAGATAAAATATAATGGTGGCAGCCGCAGAGACGGTACCGGCATTGATGATTTTCTGCCATCGACCGGTATTGCCCGCAGTGCTGCCATCAGAACCGGACTGCTCTGTGGCTGCTTTCTGTAAGGTGGAAATACCAAAGGTATAAACTAATATATTAAACAGCAGGTTAAAAATGGACACAAAAATCAGAGACTCTGTGCCCAGTACGGCAGAAGCAAGCGGAATGCCGATAAAGCCTACATTGCCAAAGACGGTTAACATTTTATAGGCATAATGACGGCAGTTTGGTATTCGCAGAATATAAGGGATCAGAAAGCCCGCCACAATCAGCAGAACAAAAATGGCAGCATAAAGACCAAGGGCAAAAGCAAGCTCTTGTATGGACACCTTCGGCTCCTCATCAAATGCGGAGCAGATCAGCAGCGCCGGATTTGTTACATTAACAATTAAACCTGATATCTGCTTGGAGGTCATTTCGGACAGCATTTCTTTTTTAAACAGAAACATTCCGATTCCGATTAAAATGAAAATAATTACCATTTGCTGTAATACTACTGTGATACTCATCAGACTTTTTCCTCTTCTTCTATTGTAAAGTAATGAAAATATTATCATACTAATAATATGATAAACAATAATCTTATCGTTATCATTTTTTGAAAAAAGTATTCAATCACCGCTTATGAAATAAAGTTTCACTCACGAATGAAGATATATGTTCAGGACAAGCGTTTAAAGCATACGCGCCTATTGTAACACGATTTTCTTAATATGTAAAAATGAATATACAATTATAGACGAAAAGGTGTGAAATATTATATACTTAATATTAGTTTGTAATAGGAACGCATAAAAAGAATATACGCAGGCGAAGAAAGGGATAAGGTAATGGCAGTGCAGCAATACATTATGGCATTGGATCAGGGGACAACCAGCTCCCGCTGTATTTTGTTTGACCGGAAAGGGACAATCTGCAGTAAGGCGCAGAAAGAATTTACGCAGATTTATCCGCAGGCGGGCTGGGTAGAACATAATCCGCGCGAAATTTGGGCGTCCCAGTTGGCAGTAGCGATCGAAGCGATGGCGAACATCGGGGCAAGTGCCTCCCAGATAGCGGCTATTGGTATTACGAATCAGCGGGAGACGACCATTGTCTGGGATAAGCTGACGGGAGAGCCGGTTTATAATGCCATCGTGTGGCAGTGCAGGAGAACCGCCCAGGCTATTGATGAATTGAAGCGGCAGGGATATACTGACAAGATCCGCTCCAAGACGGGACTGGTACCGGATGCCTATTTTTCGGGAAGTAAGATTGCGTGGATTTTAGATCATGTGGAAGGCGCAAGAGAACGTGCCCGGCGGGGAGAACTTCTCTTCGGGACAGTGGACAGCTGGCTGATCTGGAATCTGACCAAGGGCGCCGTACATGCGACGGATTACACCAATGCTTCACGTACAATGCTTTATAATATACATGAATTAAAATGGGATGAAGAACTGTTATCCATCCTGCGCATTCCGGAACAGATGCTGCCGGAGGTTAAACCGTCCAGTGGGGTTTTCGGTATGAGTGACAGCAGTATTTTCGGTCTGCCGATCCCAATCGCGGGAGTAGCCGGTGACCAGCAGGCTGCGCTCTTCGGGCAGTGCTGCTTTGCACCGGGACAGGTGAAGAATACTTATGGGACAGGATGTTTTCTGTTGATGCACACCGGAAAGGATGTGATTGCATCTAAGCATGGACTGCTGACGACCATCGCTGCGGGAAGTGAGACACAGCCGGAATATGTGCTGGAGGGCAGCGTGTTTGTGGCGGGCGCGGCGGTACAGTGGCTGCGGGACGAGATGCGCATGATGAAGATCGCACAGCATTCCGAAAAATACGCTCTGCGGGTAGAAGATACCAATGGCGTTTATGTAGTACCGGCTTTTGTGGGTATGGGGACGCCTTATTGGAATCCTTATGCAAGAGGAACCGTTGTAGGCATTACGAGAGGGTGTCAGAAAGAGCATTTCATCAGGGCAGCATTAGAGTCTATTGCTTATCAGTCGGCAGATGTTTTGCTTGCCATGGAAGAGGATGCGGGGATTGCACTTAGTGAACTCAAGGTAGACGGCGGAGCCAGCACCAATGATTTTCTCATGCAGTTTCAGGCTGATATCATAGGGCAGGCAGTGCACCGCCCAAGCTGCACCGAAACTACGGCGCTGGGCGCAGCATACCTGGCAGGGCTGGCGGCAGGTTATTGGAAGGACAAAGAAGAAATCTGTGAGAATTGGCAGTTAAACCGGCGATTTGAGGCAGTGATGGAGGAAGAGGAGCGGAAGAGGCTTTACAGAGGATGGAAACGGGCTGTCAGATGCGCTCTTGCATGGGCGGAGGATGAAGAGTGAAAGTGATTGCGAAACTTAAACTCGCCAAGCGCCGGCGCCTGAGTTTTGCAAATGCCTATAGAACACTGAAATAGGAGAGATTTTGAGATGAATATAAGTTATAACGGGGAAAATCGTGTATTTAAATTAGATACGCCGCATACCAGCTATTGTATCGGTATCGTGGATGATGAGAACTTTGTCGGACACATTTATTATGGAAGAAAACTGAGCGAGGATAATCTTGTTTATCGGATGCGTACTATGGAAGCGCCCTTTGTACCGTCTCGGAATAATAGGGACAGAACCACTTTCTTAGATTCGTTCCCGATGGAATATACGGGTAATAATCTGGGAGATTACAGGGAGGGAACCTTAAGCGTCAGAACCGTGGGCGGACATACGGGTGTGTCGCTGTCCTATGTTTCCCATCGGATTTATGACGGCAAAAGCAAGCTGGAGGGCTTGCCTGCGACCTTTGGGAAGGAGAAGGAATGCAAGACGTTAGAGATTACCTGTGAGGATAAGGTTCTGGGGTTACAGGTTATTTTATCTTACAGTATTTTTGCGGATAACGATGCCATTGCCAGAAGCGTTAAAGTCGAGAATCATGGGAAAGCCCCGATCTATCTGACGAGAGTATTATCCGCCTGTATCGATATGGATAATGATGACTATGAGATGATCACACTGCACGGGTCATGGGCGAGGGAGCGCGCTATTCAGACCCGCCCTGTCATGCTTGGCAAGCAGGCTGTTTCTTCCGTGCGTGGAGAGTCCGGTCATCAGGAACATCCTTTTATGGCATGGAAACAGAAGCACACAACCGAAGAAACCGGTGACATTTACGGGATGAATTTTGTATATTCCGGCAATTTCCTGGCACAGATCGAAGCCAGTCAGTTCGGCAGTATCCGTGCGATGATGGGAATTCATCCGGAGAATTTCTGCTGGAAGCTGGAAGCCGGAGAAGGTTTTCAGGCGCCGGAGGTTATCTGTATCTATTCTGCGGAGGGTATCGGCGGTATGACAAGGAATCTGCATGATCTGTATCGTAATCATCTGCTCCGCGGCGAATATAAAGATAAAAAGCGACCGATTCTGATCAATAACTGGGAAGCGACCTATTTTGATTTTAATACGGAGAAATTACTGGATATTGCCAGACAGGCATCCAAACTGGGTATTGAGATGCTGGTTATGGATGACGGCTGGTTCGGACACAGAAATGATGACAACTCAAGTCTGGGTGACTGGCAGGTCAATGAGTCCAAGATAAACGGCGGTTTGAAATATCTGGTAGATGAAGTGAACAGGCTGGGTATGAAATTTGGTATCTGGTTTGAGCCGGAAATGATCTCGCCGGATTCTGATTTATACAGGGCGCATCCCGACTGGGCGATTGCGATTCCGGGCAGAACCGGAAGTCTCAGCAGAAATCAGTATGTGCTGGATCTGACCAGAAAAGAAGTCAGAGATTATGTATACGATATGGCAGCGGCGGTTCTGCACAGCGCCAACATTGAATATGTCAAATGGGATATGAACAGACAGTTAAGCGATATCGGAAGTTACGGTCTGCCGGCGGACAGACAGGGAGAACTGTACCACAGACAGGTTTTGGCTTTGTATGAGATGCAGGAGAGATTGATCACGGAGTTCCCTCATTTGCTTTTGGAGAACTGCTCCGGCGGCGGCGCCAGATTTGATGCCGGTATGCTTTACTACAGTCCCCAGATCTGGTGCTCCGATGATACGGATGCAGTGGAACGGCTTTCTATTCAGGCAGGAACGGCAATGGTCTATCCGCTGTCTGCCATAGGCTCCCATGTGTCTGACTGCCCGAATCATACGGTAGGCAGAGTGACGCCGTTTGAAACGAGAGGATATGTGGCGCTGGCAGGGACCTTCGGCTATGAATTGGATGTCACGAAGATTCCGGAGGAAGACCGCAGCATGATCCCGGATCAGGTTGCCATGTACCATAAGTATAATGATCTGGTACGTCAGGGTGATTATTACCGTATTGCACATTATACCGAGAATCATTTCTATGACTGTTACGAAGTGGTAGCGAAGGATAAGGGCGAAGCGCTCATAACTTATATTCAGGTATTGAACCGCGCCAACTATCACAGCAGACGGATTTATATCCCGGGGTTAGATCCTGAGAAAACATATGTAATTGCCAATGCGCAGGACTGGCCTGAGATCGGTCAGACCGAGTATAAGGGAGATACTTTACATTATGCAGGGCTTAACATCCCGCCGCTGTGGGGAGATTTCAAGGGAAGGCTGATGCACCTTGTGGCAGTGTCATGAGCGGTGAAGTATTTGTAATAAGACGGTTGAAAGAACTGCGTTTCAGGATGTAGAATAGAGAGTATGGAATCTGTACTGCGGCTCCAAGAATGCACATTGGGACGCAGACATAATGATTAGAATGATGAACAGGAAGAAGGCAGAAAATATGATCGTACAAAAGTATAAAGATATGTTACAAGGTAAATCGGTGATCCGCCAGTTGTCCGAATTCGCTGCGGCAAGGGGAGCGGAGATCGGTTATGAAAATGTGTTTGATTACAGTCTGGGGAATCCGTCCGTGCCGGCGCCGCAGCAGTTTACAGACACCATGATTCGAATGCTGCAGGAGAAAAATCCTATGGAACTGCACGGTTACAGTCAGAGTCTGGGTATTCCGTCCGTGAGAGATAAGGTGGCAGCCTCCCTGAATAAGAGATTCGGCATGAACTATACGGGCAGCCACATTTTCATGACAACAGGCGCGGCAGGCGCGATCGCCCATGCATTGCGGTGTGTGTCGCAACCGGGAGATGAAATCCTTACATTTGCGCCTTATTTTCCGGAATATAATCCTTATATCAATCTGACAGGCGCCGCGCTGAAGGTAGTGCCTGCCAATACGGAAAATTTCCAGATCAATTTCGAAGCCTTCGAAGAAATGCTTACGGATAAGGTGGCAGCAGTGTTGATCAACACGCCGAACAACCCGTCCGGTATGGTATATTCCTCCGGAACGATTCAGGAGATGGCAAGAATTATGACAGAGAAGTCTGAGAAGTACGGTCATGATATTTTCCTGATTTCCGACGAACCGTACAGGGAGATCATATTTGCCGGTGTGGACGCGCCGTATCCGTCTAAATTTTACAAAAATACCCTGTCCTGCTATTCCTTCTCCAAGTCGCTGTCTCTGCCGGGTGAACGTATCGGTTATATTGCCGTTAACCCGGAATGCACCGATGCGGAACTGATCAGCGCTATGTGCGGTCAGATTTCCAGAGGAACAGGACACAACTGTCCGCCGTCCATAATACAGCTTGCGGTGGCAGAGGTACTTGATCTGACCTCGGATCTGTCTGTTTATGAGACGAATATGAATATTTTATATAAAGAATTAACGAGCCTTGGTTTCGAGTGTATCAAACCGGGCGGAACTTTTTATATGTTCCCCAAGTCGCCGGAAGCAGATGCGGTCGCTTTCAGTGAAAAGGCAAAGAAATACAACCTGATCTTAGTGCCGGGCGACAGCTTTGGCGTGGACGGTTACTTCCGTATCGCATACTGTATTGATACGGAGAAGGTTGAACGCTCTTTGGAAGCGTTCCGGAAATTTGTAAAGACTGAGTATGGTAATTTGTAATGCAATGCCGGATACTGATTTTTCATGGGCTTGCTGATGATTGCGCAGTTTGTCGCGGCGCATTTTGCTGTCGATTAAAATAATTTTAAAGAAAGAAGGAATAGATATGTATCAAGCCGGGCTTATTTTAGAAGGCGGCGGTATGAAAGGAATTTATACAGCCGGCGTCTTGGATTTTTTCTTGGACAAAGAGATTGACTTCTCAAGCTGTTACGGTGTATCCGCAGGCGCCTGCTGTCTGTGCAGCTATCTGTCTAAGCAGAGGAAAAGGGCTTATCATGTGAACGTGGATTATCTGGATCAGAAAGCATATTGCAGTGTGGAAAGCCTGATAAGGACAGGAGATTTGTTCGGAGCCGATATGTGTTACGGATTGATTCCGGATTATTTAAATCCATATGATTACGATACCTTTGACAGCTATCAAGGCAAAGCATATGCGGTTGTTGCCAATATCAAAACAGGAGAAGCAGAGTACATGCCGTTGGAAGATATGCACAGGGATGTGATTGCTGTGCGTGCGTCCAGTTCCATGCCGTTAGTTTCCCGAAATGTGCGGATCGGTGACGGACTTTATTTGGACGGTGGCATTGCAGATTCTATTCCGATCAGGCGTTCCATGAAAGACGGCAATAAGAAAAATGTAATTGTAATGACGAAAGAGGAGGGGTATATCAGGAAACCCGCCGGAAAAGAACTGGCGCTCATAAAGGCTCGGTATATTCGCTATCCGAAAGTGTATGAGCGGATGCGGGAAAGGCATATTACCTATAACAGCACTGTACAGTATATCGAAGAAATGCAGGCACAGGACAAAGTATTTGTGATCCGTCCCAAACAGAAAAGCGATGTGGGAAGAATAGAAAAAGATAAGGCAAAGCTGACGGCGCTCTATGAAGAGGGATATCGCGATGCACAGAATTGTTATTTGGATTTAATGGAATATCTGCATAAATAGTATAATAAGTTATAGGGAAAGGTATGGAAATACAATATGGATATCATAGAAATTTTAAAGGCGGTACTCTTCGGTATCGTAGAAGGAATTACGGAATGGCTTCCCATCAGCAGTACGGGGCACATGATTTTGCTGAATGAATTTGTAACCCTGAACGTGTCAGAAGAATTCTGGGAGATGTTCCTGGTCGTTATCCAGCTTGGGGCGATTCTGGCGGTAGTCATTTTATTCTGGGATAAAATATTTCCGTTCCGTTTTAAGGGAAAACCAATTATCAGGAAAGACGTCTTTGCGCTGTGGTTTAAAATTTTGGTGGCGTGTATACCTGCGGCAGTGATCGGGCTCGCCTTTGATGATGTGTTTGATGCGCTCTTTTATAATCCGTGGTGCGTGGCAATAGCGCTGATCGTATTCGGCGTTGCTTTCATTTTCATTGAAAACAGAAATAAGAACGTGTCCGCCGGGATTACCGGACTGGATCAGATTACCTGTCAGACGGCGCTGATGATCGGTGTCTTTCAGCTGCTCGCAGCCATATTTCCCGGCACATCCCGTTCCGGAGCAACGATCGTAGGAGCGCTTTTAATAGGAGTATCCAGAACTGTGGCGGCGGAGTTTACATTTTTCCTTGCCATTCCGGTTATGCTTGGCGCCAGCCTGTTGAAAATTGTGAAGTTTGGTTTCCATTTTACCGGTGCGGAGCTGACTATATTACTGGTAGGAATGGTGGTTGCTTTTGTGGTATCTGTGATTGCCATCCGGTTTTTGATGGGCTATATCAAAAAACATGATTTTAAAATATTCGGATGGTACCGCATTGTACTCGGAGCGGCGGTACTGGCATATTTCGCTTTATCATAGTGACAATATTATAGATAAAATTCAGTAATTTATAGTGGTTTTTATGTCATTTCGTATAAAATATGCGAAGAAAGTGTCACTATTTGTTACAGATTGTTGATTGACAGCCCATTTTTATTGCGATAAAATCCTCATATGATCTAATAATAGGATTATGGATTATAGATTATTATGAAAAAGTTGTAACAGTAACGCGTGTTGTTCGGCAAGCCGAATATGTGGAAGGAGAATACTTATGGCAGAAACCAAGAAAACAGCAATTGTGAAACCAGTAGCTAAAGCAGTAGTAGCTAAAGCCGCAGATACAAAGACAGTAGAAGCAACGACAACTCCGGTAGCACCTGTAGCAAAGGCAGAACCTGCAGCACCTGCAGCAGAGAAGAAAGCGCCTGCTAAGAAAGAGACAGTTAAGAAAGCGGCTGCTAAGAAGGCGGAGAAGAAAGCGCCTGCTAAGAAA
>CAZPSD010000046.1:0-3037 GCA_964589055.1 uncultured Bacteroides sp. | reverse complement strand
GACAGTTAAGAAAGCGGCTGCTAAGAAGGCGGAGAAGAAAGCGCCTGCTAAGAAAGAGGCAGCTAAGAAGACAGCGGAACCGAAGAAGACAACAGCAGCTAAGAAAGCGGCTGTAAAGGAGACATTACATATTCAGTTCGCAGGTAAGGCATACACAACGGAGGATCTTGTTAAGATCGCTAAAGATGTATGGAAATATGACTTAAATAAGAATGAAGATGATTTCAAGACAGTTGAGTTATATGTAAAGCCTGAGGAGTTTTTAGTATATTATGTAATCAACGGCGATGTAACAGGCAGCTTCGGCATTTAATGTCACGGGACATCGGATACAGAACGGTAAGAGCAGAATCCGGTCGCAGCAAACTGCTTTGATATGGAGAAATGGTAATGGAAGCAATCAGTTTGGGTAATATGTCTGAACTGATTGCTTTTTATTCATGATTTTAAAGAGCCTTTGTATTCAAATAACATTTTTGGGGAATTTTCATAGTTTTTTCATATTTTTTTTCCATGGAAATGTTGACAACTAAATATCTAAGTGTTAATTTACTACTAGAAGGTGTTAGCACTCTTAAGGGTTGAGTGCTAACAATGGGAGAAATGGTATGCAGTTGGATGAAAGAAAGTATAAAATATTGCAAGCCATCATTCGTAACTATCTGGAGACAGGAGAGCCGGTCGGAAGCCGTACGATTTCCAAATATACCGACTTGAATTTAAGTTCGGCGACCATTCGTAATGAAATGGCTGATCTGGAGGAATTGGGATATATTTTGCAGCCTCATACTTCCTCCGGCCGTATTCCATCAGATAAAGGCTATCGCCTCTATGTGGATAAAATGATGGAAGACAAAGAGCGCGAAGTGGAAGAGATGAAAGAAATACTTCTTGAAAAAGAAGATAAAATGGATCATCTCCTGAAGCAGGCGGCGAAGCTTTTGGCAAACAATACCGAGTATGCCGCCATGATCTCAGCGCCGCAGTATCATCACAATAAACTGAAATTCATTCAGCTGTCCCGGGTAGACAGCAATCATATTCTGGCGGTTATCGTTGTGGAGGGTAATGTAATCAAAAATACGATGCTGGCAGTGTCGGAGGAATTGAATGACGAGACGCTGCTTAAGCTGAATATTTTGTTAAACACCCATCTAAACGGGTTGTCGTTGGAAGAAATCAATTTGGGAATGATCGCAGCCATGAAACAGCAGGCGGGTATCCACAGCGAGATCGTAGCCAATGTGATCGATGCAGTAGCGGAAGCGATCAAAGCGGATGAAGATCTGGAGATTTACACGAGCGGTACTAAGAACTTCTTTAAATATCCGGAGCTTTCAGATCACCAAAGGGCAAGCGAACTGATCAATACCTTTGAGGAAAAACAGGTATTAAGTGAATTGGTGCAGGAGAATCTGGCAGATGAAGGCAATACCGGCATACAGGTTTATATCGGGAATGAAAATCCCATAGCCGGTATGAAGGACTGCAGTATTGTGACGGCGACCTATGAGTTGGATGAAGGCATGAAAGGGACCATCGGTATTATAGGGCCCAAGAGGATGGATTATGAGAAAGTAGTCAGTAATCTGAAGCTTTTAAAACATCAGTTGGATGATTTATATAAGAAGAATCAGTAATGAAATAGTTATTGCCCTGAAAGGACAGACTAATGACTATCAATAGAAAGGGATGAGAAGCGTGGCAGAAGAAAAAGATAAAGTGCCGGATGAAAATCTGACAGAAGAAAATCTGACAGAAGAAAATGCAGCAGAAAAAGATTTAACAGGTGCAGAAGCGGAAACGGCGGAAAATCCTGAAGGTGAGAAAGAGACTGTAAAGGAGGAAAAAAAGGAGAAAAAGAAAAAAGAGAAGGCTGATAAAAAACAGGATGCCCTGAAAGAGAAGATCGATGAACTGGAAGACCGGATAAAACGGCAGATGGCTGAGTTTGAGAACTTCCGTAAGAGAACAGAGAAAGAAAAAACAGCGATGTTTGAGACGGGCGCGAAGAGCGTGATCGAAAAAATTCTTCCCGTGGTTGATAACTTTGAGAGAGGATTGGCAAGCGTTCCGGAAGAAGAAAAAGGCAGCGGTTTTGCACAAGGCATGGAGATGATCTACAAACAGCTTATGACTGAGCTGGAAAATATGGAAGTAAAACCGATCCCGGCAGTGGGAGAGGAATTTAATCCCGATTTCCATAATGCAGTGATGCAGGTGGAGAGTGAGGAGTATGAATCCGGCGTGATCGCACAGGAGCTTCAAAAAGGTTATACCTACCGGGACAGTGTCGTGAGACACAGCATGGTGGCGGTCGTAAGCTAGGCTGAAAAGATTTTCTAAGGCGTCGAAGGACGCCGCCTAAGAAAATCTAAGTTTCAGCCAAGGAATTTCCAAGGAATGGAAAGATGCCGCCCGAGAAAATCTAAGTTTCAGCCGGAAGAATGCAAAGCATTCTTCCCAAGGAATGGCAAGATGCCGCCTAAGAAAATCTGAGTTCCGGCCGGGAGAATGCAGTATTAAAACAAGGTAATAATAATTTTCATAGTATATAGGAGGAAATAGTTATGAGTAAAATTATCGGTATTGATTTAGGAACAACAAACAGCTGCGTAGCAGTTATGGAAGGCGGTAAACCTACTGTTATTGCAAATACAGAGGGCGCCAGAACAACACCGTCTGTTGTCGCATTTACCAAGACAGGCGAGAGGCTGGTAGGTGAGCCGGCTAAGCGTCAGGCAGTAACGAATGCTGACAAGACGATCGCATCCATTAAGAGAGATATGGGTACGGACAGAGGCCGTACTATTGATGACAAGAAGTATTCTCCGCAGCAGATTTCCGCTATGATTCTTCAGAAACTGAAAGCGGATGCTGAGAACTACTTGGGCGAAAAGGTTACGGAGGCGGTAATTACCGTTCCTGCTTACTTCAATGACGCGCAGAGACAGGCAACCAAGGATGCAGGCAAGATCGCGGGACTGGATGTAAAGCGTATCATCAACGAGCCTACGGCTGCAGCGCTCGCTTATGG
>CAZPSD010000045.1:0-17712 GCA_964589055.1 uncultured Bacteroides sp. | reverse complement strand
CAATGCGCCGTCATAAACGCTCTCCTTGCAGGAAATTCCTTCCTTGGTATAACAGGTGATCTACCATCTCTTTTCATCAGGGTTTGCGGAAGGATAGGCGCACTGTGTTATCTCTTCCGTGACAAAATCCATGCCATCGGCAACGGCGCTTCCCCCGGTTCGCTTTCGAACAAGCCGCTCCAAAAGTTTCACACTATCACAAAAAATCGTTTAAATGAAAAATGGTTTACCATGTCACATATCCGTCTCCGTCAATCTGCACATTGTCGGAGATGCTTCTCATATAGGCAAGCACTCTGTCCTTTTCTTCCCCCTGTAAAAGGGTCGTCTTACAGCCGCTTTGCAGACAGGGAACAAACTGATAACTCTGCAATCCGTCCCGATTCAATGTTACTTTTACCATACCGGTATCCACCGTCTTGGAATTGAACCAGAAATTTCCCAGACTGTATATGACAGGCACGCCCTGCACCACATCAATTTTCTGCAAGCAATGCGGATGATCTCCGATAATCAGATCTGCTCCCGCCGCTGCTACTTCCGGCGCCTGTTTTTCCTGCGCCCAGTCAATTGTTTCTGCATTTTCGGTACCCCAGTGCAGATAGACGATAACGAAATCGCTGTTTTCTTTGGCTTCTTTTACGGTTTCGATCAAATCGTCCCCATTCCAGCAGCGGAATACTCCCGCAGAGGTTTCCGTCGCCCCTTTGGTGTCCGGATAATCCGACTTCTCAATCTGCGTCGCCGCTACGAAAGCTATTTTCATATTATTTATAATGTAATAAACCGGTCTGCGTGCTTCTTCCAAATTATTTCCGGCGCCCACATAAGTCATTCCTGCCCCTTCCAATGTTGTAAGAGTATCCATAAAGGCTTCTTCTCCGTAATCATAAGCGTGATTATTGGCAAGCGCCACCAAATCCACACCCAACTCCTCCAGATAGGATACGGCAGACGGCTGTGCCCGAAAGGTAAACTGTTTTCCTTCCGTAGGGGTTCCTCTGTCAGAATAGGGAAATTCATTGTTGACCATCATAATATCCGCGCCCTTCATCTCCTCAATCAGATCCGGTGCAATGCCGTTTGCTATATCGCCGCCGTTTTGAAGCATAGCGCTCATAACCGCATAGCTTTCATCGAAAAGGATATCGCCCGCAAAGGTTATCGTTATCTGATCCGGCTCATTAGCGTCCTTGGCATAAATATTGTTCTCCGCCAGATATTCCGGATCGTTCAGGATATCCAGATAATCCGCATTGGCATCCAGAATCCTATTGACCTGTTCTTCCACATCATCATATGCCACCGTTTCTTTGGTCAGTTGGAAGTGGCTGTAATCTTTCAGGCTGGCAGGCGCAGTAATCCAAGTATATGCTACCATCAGCCAGACGCCTATTGCCATAACTATGCTGAAGGTCATGACAAACGAACGGAGGAAATCATAACATATACTGAACCGTTTTCTTCTTTTATGCACTTTTTGTATCTTACGCTTTTTTCTTTTCTTCTTACTCATACACTTGCGTAACTCCGTTGTCTAATATTCTCAACACTGCCATCGGCCCCAAACCTATCCTTCTGTCCATTCTCCCGACATCGTCAGTTTACCCTTTGGGGAAATAAAGGCAATGTGTCATACACAACACATTGCCTCTCCATACTCATATGAAATCCAATCTTAGTATTTAGCTGTATTAACCTTTACACCAGGTCCCATAGTTGTGGACAGTGTAATGCTTCTTAAATACTGACCTTTTAATGCTGAAGGTTTTGCTTTCAAGATAGCTTCCATCAGTGCATCAAAGTTCTCCTGTAATTTAGCTTCCTCGAAAGAAGCTTTGCCTACAGGCACATGGATAATGTTAGCCTTATCCAGTCTGTACTCAATCTTACCGGCTTTGATATCGTTAACAGCTTTCGTAACATCCATTGTTACCGTACCGGCTTTCGGGTTTGGCATCAAACCTTTCGGTCCAAGGACTTTACCGAGGCGACCTACAACGCCCATCATATCAGGTGTAGCAACTACTACGTCGAAGTCTAACCAGCCTTCGTTCTGAATCTTAGGGATCAGTTCCTCGCCGCCTACGAAGTCAGCGCCTGCTGCCTCCGCCTCGTTTACTTTATCGCCTTTAGCGAATACTAATACTTTAACAGCTTTACCTGTACCGTTAGGTAATACAACGGCGCCTCTGATCTGCTGTTCAGCGTGACGTCCGTCACAACCTGTTCTGATATGAACTTCAACAGTCTCATCAAATTTAGCTGTTGCTGTTTTCTTAACCAGAGCAATCGCATCAGCTGTATCGTACAGAGTAGCACGATCTACAAGCTTAGCTGCTTCTGCATACTTCTTACCATGTTTCATGTCAAATCCTCCATTACTCTTCTACTGTGATACCCATACTTCTGGCAGTACCGGCGATCATACTCATTGCAGCCTCTAAGCTTGCAGCGTTTAAATCAGGCATCTTTGTCTCAGCAATCTCCTGTAACTTAGCCTTGGAAATCGTAGCAACCTTGGTTTTGTTAGGAGTTCCGGAACCGGATTTGATATTGCATGCTTTCTTTAACAGAACTGCTGCAGGGGGAGTCTTTGTAATGAAACTAAAGCTTCTGTCTGCATATACTGTAATAACAACCGGGATGATTACATCACCTTTATCGGCTGTCTTAGCGTTGAACTGCTTTGTGAATTCAACGATGTTTACACCGTGCTGTCCAAGTGCAGGACCAACCGGCGGCGCTGGTGTAGCTTTACCAGCAGGGATCTGTAACTTAATATATCCTTCTACTTTCTTTGCCATAATGGCACCTCCTAATATAATGTGGTACGGGCGTAACTCCACAAGGCGTCACTCCCACACTGCTGCTCATACTGCATAAGCAATACGGGCAGACTATATTTAAACCGCAGATGCGGTATAAATATCAACTACATGCTTCTGACTTCTGCAAAGCTGATCTCCACAGGAGTCTCTCTGCCGAACAGCTCTACATTGATGGTTGCAGTCTGCTTGCCGTAGTCCATTCTCTGAACCACGCCGACAGTATCTTTCCAGACACCGGCAACCACTGCAATGGTATCACCCTCTGCAAAGTCGACACTGACATTCTCCGTCTTAATACCGAGCGGCTTCATCTCAGCTTCGGTAAGCGGCACCGGCTTACTTCCCGGACCTACGAATCCTGTCACGCCTCTGGTATTCCTTACAACATACCATGTGTCATCATTCATAACCATGTTAATCAAAACATAACCGGGGAACATCTTCTTCTGGACAGTCTTACGGGCACCGTTCTTCATCTCCATAACGTCCTGTATCGGTACTTTTACTTCTAAGATTTCCTCTTCCAGATGTCTGTTCTCAATTGTTTTCTCAATATTGGCTTTTACCTTGTTCTCATACCCGGAATAAGTATGAACAACATACCAATTCGCTTCTGCCATACTAATACCATGCCTTTCTCAGAACCTGTTTTCAGAGTTTATTAAAATGTGAATGTCGTAATGAAATCCACGCCATACTGTAAACCGAAGTCCAGTATCGCAATAATTGCTCCTACAACAACAGAAATAACAACAACCGCAACGGATTGTTTCAAAAGGGCATCTTTATCCGGCCAAGTGATTTTCTTAAATTCAGCTTTCACACCATCCCAAAACTTGATAGGTTTGGATGCTCTTTCTGATTTAGCAGAATCTCCCATGCTATACTCCTTTCAAAAACGGCAATGATTATTTTGTTTCTTTATGCAAAGTATGTTTCTTGCAGAATCTACAATATTTCTTAGTCTCCATTCTGTCAGGATGGTTTTTCTTTTCTTTGGTTGTATTGTAGTTACGCTGTTTGCATTCTGTACATGCTAAAGTAATTTTTGTACGCATCTTGCTACCTCCACGTGCATTTTAATGAAGTCCAAATTTTGAGCATAAAAAAAAGACCTAAATCTTATCTCGCTCAATCAATATATCATACGGATGCTTTTAAGTCAACCGATTTTTACTGTTTTATAAAAAATTTTACTTTGACAGTTAATAAAAACCGGAAATGTAACGATATATTTATAGAAATGTAGTTTTACTTGATACATAGGGGAAACTTTGTTTATTTTTCCTTATATAATATGTGAATATGTGCTTGCAATTCCCGTAACGGCAATGTTACAATAGTAATATAGATTTAGTGTCTGTATCATTACATTCATTTGTAAATCAATGCAGTGATTTATAATAATATAATAATAAAAAATACTTTTATGTAAGTAGAATGTCCACAGATGATGCCTTGCAGGCAACGGACAGCCAGAGAAGACATCTGAGATTATTTCACGGAAGAAAGGAGGGGGACAATGGCTTATAATAGTATTCATAATTTGTCGAACGTCTATAATTTCTATATGACTACTTATGCGCCTAAGTCAAGCACTCCTTATGACTCTCATAAGAAAAGTGAGCTGCGCAGCGTATATAATTCCATCGTTAAAATGAACAAGGAATCCCCTCTGTATATTTTGGATACAAGCAAGGACTCACAGCAGTTTGCAGTAAGCATGAAAGAGCATGCCCGCGAACTGCGCAACACTATTGCTTCTTTGGGCGGTTTGGATGAGGAAGAACTTCTGAATAAAAAAGTAGCGTATTCCAGCAATGAAAATATTGCCACTGCCACTTTTATCGGTTCTTCAGAGACTTCCGAAGATATCCCGCTTTACGAGATTGAAGTAAAGAATCTTGCTTCCACACAGGTTAACATGGGAAAATTCCTTCCCGGCGGGGAAGCAGCGGCTCTTACCCCGTCCACCTATTCCTTTGATGTAGGGATCGACGACTTAAATTATGAGTTTCAGTTTAACATTAAGTCCACGGATACTAACCGTGATGTGCAGGAGAGATTATCCCGCCTGATCAACAATGCCAATATCGGCATGTCGGCACAGGTTATCACGGATGACGAAGGGAATTCTTCTTTACGGATGGAATCCAAAGCGACAGGACTGAAAGACGGCAAGGCTTACTTATTTAAAATATCTGATAACCAGACAAGTAAAATGTCCGGTTCTGTTGCTTACTTTGGTTTGGACTATGTTGCTTCTCCGTCTTCCAATGCTTCTTTTATTGTAAACGGAGAGGAAGTAACTACCTCCTCCAACCACTTTACATTGGAGAACACTTATGAACTGCAGCTTACAGGTGTCAGCAGCGAAGAGGGTGAGACCGCTTCCATCGGTTTAAGAATGGACGCGGAATCTCTGACCGAGAATATCAATACGCTTGTCAGAGGTTACAACTCATTCCTGCAGGCAGTCGCTGAATACAAAGAGAACCAGCCCAAGAGCAACCGCCTGTTTAACGAGATGAGCAGTGTGGCAAGAGTCTATGCACAGGGGCTTACCTCGGCAGGACTCAATCTGAACCTGGACGGCACGCTGGAAGTAGACCGCAATACACTTCAACAGCGGGCAATGAGTGACGATGCGAAGGAAGTTTTTTCTTCCATGAAGGGATTTACCAATTCCGTATTGCGCAAAACCAATCAGGTTTCTTTAAACCCGATGAATTATGTCAATAATGTAATTGTAGCTTATAAGAATCCGGGCAAGAATTTTGCCAGTCCTTATATTACAAGCGCTTACAGCGGTATGATGTTTAACAGCTATTGCTGATCTTCCGTCCGGATCATAGGAGCATTTTCTCCGGATCATTCGAACCGCATATGTATATGAAAACAACCGGTATATTCCGCTTTCTAAAGCGGAATATTACCGTGTTTCTTCTTCGGATTCTCCACCTGCTTATTCTTAAGCCCTTTGAGCGCCTTGATGATGGCGTCTCTTGTCTCTTCCGGCTTAATCACTTCGTTGACATAGCCTCTGGCTGCTGCCACATAAGGATTCAGGAATCGTTCCTCATACTCCTTCTTGCACTGGGCGCGCATCGCTTCCGGATCATCGGCTGCCTTGATTTTACGCTTAAAGGCAATGTTAACGGCGCCGTCAGCGCCCATAACCGCGATCTCGGCGATTGGCCACGCATAAACAATATCTGCTCCCATTTCCTTGGAGTTCATGGCAATATAGGCGCCGCCGTAAGCCTTACGCATGATCAGTGAAATCTTCGGCACAGTTGCCTCGGAATACGCATACAAAATTTTCGCGCCATGACGGATGATGCCATTATGCTCCTGCGCAGTCCCCGGCAGAAATGCAGGCACATCAATCAATGTTACCAGCGGAATATTGAAACAGTCACAGAAGCGGATAAATCTTGCAATCTTATCGGATGCATGATAGTCAAGCGATCCGCCCATAGCATTAGGCTGATTGGCTACGATACCGACTACCTTGCCATCCATTCTGCACCAGCCTACAACCGCATTCATGGCAAAGTCCTGCTGCACCTCAAAGAAGCTTCCTTCATCTACGATACAGTCGATCACTTCTTTTACATCATAAGCATGGCGGGAATTATCCGGCACAATATCCATAATTTTGGCAGCTTTCGCCTTCATATCAAATTCCACTTTGCCGGTTTCCGTCTTGCCAGCTTTGCCGAACACTTTGCTGACATGGGATAAAAAGCGCTGTCTCTCCGGATTATTCACTACCGGCGGTTTTTCCATCCAGTTGCTTGGCAGATAGGATAACAGTTTACGAACTCCCATCAGGCACTCGCCCTCGGAGTCATAGGTAAAATGGGACACACCGCTCTTTCTTGCATGCACATCTGCGCCGCCAAGCTCTTCCACGGATACTTCCTCATTGATAACGGTCTTGACTACATTGGGTCCGGTAATGAACATTTTAGAAATATCTTTTACCATAAAAATAAAGTCACAGATCGCCGGTGCATAGCAGGCGCCGCCGGAACAAGGCCCTAAAATAACAGCAATCTGCGGAATAACGCCGGATGCCTTCGTATGACGAAGAAACATGCCGCTGTAGCCGCTAAGGGAAGAGATACCTTCCTCAATTCTGGCTCCGCCGCTGTCATTGATACAGATCAGGGGCGCTTTCATCTCCATCGCCATATCCTGGATACGGCAGATCTTAAAAGAATGATATTCACCTAACGTACCGCCGATTACCGTAAAGTCTTCACTGGCTACAAATACCTGACGTCCGTCAATCTCTCCGTAACCCGTGATAACACCGTCACCCGGCACTCTTCTCTTATCCAAGTCGAAATCATTGATACGGGACTCCAGAAAGCCGTCCACTTCCACGAATGTATCCGGATCAAGTAACATTTCAATCCTCTCGCGTGCAGTCATCTTACCCTGAGCATGCTGCTTATCAATCTTACTCTGCCCACCGCCGCGCAAAGCCTTCTCTCTTCTGCT
Organism: uncultured Bacteroides sp.; assembly: GCA_964589055.1. GTDB lineage: Bacteria > Bacillota > Clostridia > Lachnospirales > Lachnospiraceae > UBA3282. The sequence continues at coordinate 10,369 of CAZPSD010000045.1, read as the reverse complement.
GTCTAAATCTTTAATCGCTTCGTTCCAGTTCATAATTCCTCCTGTTATTATCTAACACTCTGATCTGAAAACAATTATTTGAACTTCTAATACTTTGACTTTCAAACTATCAATTTGTATTATAGGCAGAGTACGATTTCTTGTCAATACTCTGCCTTAAAATTTTCTCGCTTTCAGTAACAGTTCACCTGCCGCCGCCCGATTCATTGTCCGCCGCGTCTAACGCCGCTTCGATCACCTTATCCATATCATAATACTTATACTGTCCCAATCGCCCGCCGAAAATAATATGCTCCTTTGTCTGCGCCAGTTCCTGATATTTTCTAAATAAGGCATCATTGCGCTCATTATTGACCGGATAATAGGGTTCGTCTCCTTCACGCCACTCTGACGGATATTCTCTGGTAATCACCGTATCGGGCTGTGTACCGAACTCGAAATGTTTATGCTCGATCACTCTGGTATAGGGGATCTCCCGCTCCGTATAATTGACCACTGCATTCCCCTGATAATTGTCACAACCCTGCAGTTCTTCGGTCTCAAATCTAAGCGACCTGTATTCCAAATGTCCGAGGCAGAAATCAAAGTATTCATCCAGCATGCCGGTGTATACCACTTTGTCATAGCTGTTGCCTTCCCGGTCCGTAATCCGTACTCCCGTATCGGTTTTGGTCTCCGTGATGAAGTCCTGATAAGCCGTGCCTGTCTTTACTTCAATTCCCTGCAGCATATTCTCTACCATAGCGGTATAGCCTCCTATGGGGATACCCTGATAACGGTCATTGAAGTAATTATTGTCATAGGTAAACCGAAGCGGCAGGCGTTTGATGATAAAGGCGGGGAGTTCTTTGCAGTCTCTTCCCCACTGTTTCTCCGTATAGCCTTTTACCAGCTTCTCATACACGTCCGTGCCTACCAGAGAAAGCGCCTGTTCCTCCAAATTAGCCGGCTCCGTGATCTGCAATGACGCTATCTGCTGCTCAATTCGCTCCTTTGCTTCTGTGGGCGTAACCACGCCCCACATTTTACTGAACGTATTCATATTGAATGGGAGATTATACAATTCATTCCGATAACGCGCAATGGGTGAATTGATATAATGGTTGAACCGTGCAAACTGATTCACATAGTTCCAGACCCGCTCATTCGAAGTATGAAAGATGTGGGCGCCATATCTATGTACCTGGATATCCAGCACGGATTCCGTATAGATATTACCGGCCAAATGGCCTCTCTTATCAATGACGGCAACCTGCCTTCCCTTCTGCTTCATCTCATGAGCGAACACTGCCCCAAACAGCCCGGCGCCCACTATTAAATAATCATATCTCATTATTCTTCGGCCGCCTTATATTTGTCTAACTGGGCATAATCTTCCATCAGTTCCAATGCTTTCTTGCGTCCCACTTTATTCAGTTTCACATAATACTGCATTACTCTGTTTTCCATGATCTTGCCACCCAGCACGCTCTTCTGGTTCAACGGGGAGAAATCAACCGGATTTAAGTTCAGTCTGTCGCACATTCTGATCACCGTACCGTATGCCATTCCCTCGATTCCTCTATCCAATGCCGTAACCAATGTGGAATAGGGAATCTCCATCTCGATTGCGAACTGTCTTACGCTCTTGTACTGTTTTAAAATTTCTGCTTTTAAAATTTCTGCCTTTGTCATAATATACCTCCTATCGCACTATACTGATATTCCAGTTGGGAAACTCAATTTACTGCTTCAATCTCGTTATCAGTCTACCACATATTTTTTCAAAAAGGAACCACCTAAACCGTTTTTTAAACGGAATATCGTTACTATTGTCAATTTATTACTATTCCGCGGAATTTTTTTGTTGAAAAAGTCTAGTACTTTCGTCGCATTATCTCCAAAATATTTTATTGTCGTAACATGCAGAAAATGCTAATATAGATTTATGAGAAAATAAAAGAGGTGAATACCATGCTCCCTATTTCAGTGTGCATGATTGCAAAAAATGAGGATAATCATATAGAAGAATGTCTTAAAAGACTTCGCCCCTGCAAATTCGAAATTATTGTCGTAGACACCGGCTCCGTGGACAGGACAGTGGAAGTCGCCCAGAAATATGCCAATAAAGTATTCCATTTTGCATGGTGCGATAACTTCAGTTCCGCCAGAAATTTTTCCATTCAGCAGGCAAGCAACGACTGGGTATTGATCATTGACTGTGATGAATACCTCGAAAATGCCAACCTTGCCGATCTCGAAAAACTGCTGGAAGGAAACAGCCCTGCAGTAGGCATGATCATCCGCAATAATCCTTACAGTATTCAAGGCATCCGATCCGTCATGTCCGAGCGTATCGGCCGACTTTTCAACAGAAGATACTGCCACTATGAGGGCAGCGTTCACGAGCAGGTACGCAAAATAGATGGTAAAGAACCTGAATCTTTTGAAATCCCCCTCACATTTTATCATGAGGGCTATGTCTCCGAATCCGACAAGCGCATGCGTGCTACCCGTAATCTGGAGATGCTTCTGCACGACTTGGAATTGAAAGGTCCAAGCCCTTATATCTATTTCCAGTTAGGACAAAATTACTGTTCCCTGAATGATATCGAGAAAGCAGCGCATTATTATAAGCTCGGACTTGATCTCAACGCGGATCCGCGGTCCGCTTTCGTTCAAAGTATGACCGAAACTTACGGTTACTGTCTGATCGAGTTGGCGAAGTATGACCTTGCCATGACCATTCAGGATAAATATGAATTCTTATCCCATCGGGCGGATTTCATCTACCTGATGGGTATGCTCTACATGAAGAAGGGACTGTATGACAAAGCGATCGCGGAATTCCAAAAAGCAACAAGCCTGTCTACCTATTCCCGTAAAGGTGTGAACAGCTACCGCGCCAATTATAATATCGCCAGCATCTATGAGACTATGGGTAAGCTGGAGGATGCCAAAATTTATTATAGCAAATGCGGTGATTATGAGCCTGCTGCCCGCAGATTAAAGGAGTTGACGGCTTCATAGCTTTCCTACACATGTCAGATTGCTCAAGCAGGCGCTGCCGGGAATAACTATCCGCTAAGATTTGCCGCAGCAGGAAGGGATACGATTTGTTGCCGATATCTGTATGCATAATTGCCCAAAATGAAGAATCTCATATTGAAGAATGTTTGAAACACTTGCAGCCTTACGGTTTTGAAATCATTTTGGCGGACACCGGCTCTACAGACCGCACCGTAGAACTGGCACAGAAGTATACCGATAAGGTTTACTGTTTCGAATGGTGCGGCGATTTCAGCGCCGCCAAAAATTATGCCATGGAAAAAGCCTCCTATGACTGGATACTTTCTCTTGATTGTGACGAATATCTGGAAGTTTTGAATCTCAATGAGCTCCAGAAATATATGAAACAATATCCCCGATCCGCCGGACGGATCCTGATCCGTAACCGCTTTACCGAAAACGGACAGGTCTGTTATGAACAGGTACGGGTAAGCCGTTTTGCCAATCGCCGCCATTACCGCTTCGAAGGGACTGTGCATGAACAGCTGGTGCCGCGATTGACAGATCCCGATACCGTCTGTAACAGTCAGGATCCCGCCGCTTTTGCGTGTCCGCTTGCAAAGCATGATAAGAATTCTGTCTGCAAACAGGTGTATAACGCTCCCATCATGGTTCTTCATGTGGGCTACGACGGCTCCGAAGAGGAAATGAAGGTAAAATGCCGACGCAACATCACTTTGCTGGAAAAGGAACTGGAAACGCAGGGCGCCGACCCATACATCTACTATCAGTTAGGGCAAAGCTACCGCAAGCTGCATGACTATGAAAAGGCGTGCCACTATTTTGACTTAGGGCTGGCTATGGATGTGGACCCGGAGCTGGACTATGTACAGACTATGGTAGAATCTTATGGATATACGCTTCTGGATCTGAAACGCAATCAGGATGCGCTCAATCTGCTGGGTGTGTATGATGAATTCTCCGGACGTGCTGACTTTGTGTTCCTGATGGGGCTTATTTATATGAATAACGGATTGTTTCAGGAAGCAATTCTCGAATTTCGAAAAGCTACCACTATGGAAGAGTTTGCTGTGGATGGTGTTAACAGCTATAAAGCCTTTTATAATATCGGTGTTATTTATGAATGTACCGGATACACGGATGAAGCCGGAGAGGCTTACCGAAAATGCGGCGGTTATGAACCGGCAAAGGCACGGCTGCAGCAACTGCCATAGGCGCTTGTATCAAAAGCCACTGTTACTTTTGAAAGGAAGAAACTATCATTTCCGAGACATTGCAAACATATAAAAAATATGCTATTTTATTATAGAAGTTTGTTTATATGGCGGTTATAAAAAGTGTGAAAAGTTTGACGGAGGCATCAGTAAATACGCCCGGCGAAGCTCGGTTTCACATGAAGGAAAGGCAGGACGATCAAATGGAAATACGTGAATCTGCTGAAGATTATTTAGAAACTATACTTGTATTAAAGGAGCGCACCGGTCAGGTCCGTTCCATCGATATTGCTACGGAGATGAGCTATACCAAGCCCAGTATCAGTGTTGCCATGAAGAAGCTTCGTGAGAATGGGTTTATCGAAATGGATAAGGACGGATTTATTACGCTGACAGCTTCCGGTTATGAGATTGCTTCGAACATTTATAACCGGCATAAGGTGTTGACTAATTTCTTTGTGTCACTTGGCGTGAATGCGAAGGTGGCTGCGGAAGACGCCTGCAAGATTGAGCATGATCTGAGCGAAGAGACTTTTGAGAAAATCAGGGAGCATGCGTTGAATTCAGCCATCCATTCGTAAGTTGGCGGACGTCCGCCCTATAGAAACGATTGTACAATATGTCCTTAGTGAGCAAGCTCCCATGGTCATATTGCACAATCATTTCTGCATGGCTGAACTGTTACATATCATCACTTTGTTAGAAAAAACAGACTTGTCTTTCATCACTTCCAGTCCATCCTTCAATTCCTCCAAGGCAAATCTGTGTGTAATCTGCTTTGCAGGTCGGATTTTACCTTCACCAATCGCTTTGACTGCCATATGCCAGTCATCATTCTCCTCCTGTGTATAGGAAGAGTTCCATGTACCGTGTATTGTTATCTGTCGACGCAATATTTTCCAGTATATTTGTTTCTCCAGTTCAATATTGCCTGCCGGATTTCCCACCAGCACTGCCTGACCGACTGCAGCGGTCGAGTTAACCGCATTATTCACGCTCTCCTTGACGCCGGCACACTCAAAAACAACATCTGCGCCTCTGCTGTCAGTCTGTTTCATAATCAAATCGATTGGATTGTACTCTCTACAGTTACAAAAAACCGCATCCGACACTTCATGAACCAATTTCTGCTGTTCTGCCCTCGTCCCAATGGCATAAACCTGCCTTATTCCCATCGCTTTCAACCACTGAAGAACCAAAATGCCGATTGTTCCGCAGCCATATACTGCCACTGAATGCACTTTGGACATGTCCGCCTTACGGATTGCATGCAATGCCACACAGGTTGGCTCCAGCATTGCTGCATCCTCATTACTCACGTTCTCCGGCAGTTCAATCAAATTCCATACAGGTACCTTCACATACTCCGCAAAGCCTCCGTCTGTTCTGGAGCCAAGATAATTATATGACCGGCACATTTCATATTCCTTTTTCACACACTGCACACATTGCATACAAGGAATCAACGGGAATACGCCCACTCTTTTCCCAATCCAATGCCGATAGCGTGCGGAGCCCGCACTATGAACTACTCCCGCAAATTCATGCCCCGGAATTGTCGGGAAATGATATGTACCCGTTTTAAAAATTCGCGGAATGTCCGAACCGCATATTCCAACATGAGTGACCTGTACGATTACTTCCTCTTCTTCCGGTAACGGTGCAGGCATCTCTCTGTATTCTAACTGATCTATTCCTTCCAAAACATATGCTTTCAATTTACTCCTCCATTCAAAACCTCAGACATTGGCGGATAAATATATTTGTTCTTCAAACCGCTTTAAATCTTCTTTCGTCGTAATCTTAAAATTCGATTCTTCTCCCGGAATCATCGCGATATCCATCCCTGCCATTATGGCAGGCTCAGCAGAACCATTGATATCCAGTATTTTATCAGGCAGCAGCCTTTGATTTGCTTTAAAATACTTCCCAAGCACAAACGCCTCCGGAGCCTGTCCCGCATACACAGCGCTTCTGTCCAATAACGAAGTAATACTGTGTCCGTCCCCCAAATATACCGTATCCTTCATGGGCAGCGCCGGCAATACACCGTCATGCATTGTACAGGCGTCTATGCAGGCTGACAGAATACATTGGGACACCAGCGGACGTGCCGCATCATGTACAATAACAATATCCGTTTCCGATGCATACTGCATTATATCCTGCAAACCGCTGTAAATCGATAATTGTCTGTTCAAACCCGGTTCAGAAAATCCTCTGAATTTGTCCAGCCATTCCCTGCCCGTCAAACTTCTTTGCATACTGTCTTCAATTCTATCTCTCCATGTCAAATCAGCCACAATTTGGACAGCATCAATCCCAGTATGGCATAACATCGTCTCCAAGCAATAAGAAATAATCATTTTGCCTTCAATTTCAATATATTGTTTAGGGATTTCCGCTCCTAATCTGCTTCCGGTCCCTCCGGAAAGAACTAATGCAATATTCATTCCCATCTCCCACATATCACAATTTTCCCAATGATATAATGCCTCTCCTGTTCAGATTACGCTCAGGCTTTTAGAAGCGCAGTTCCCTGATATTCTGTATTGTCTCCTCATAAGGCTTCTCTTTACCGAACAAAAGCGTTGTTCCAAGCACAAATCCTTTGATTCCTTTAGGGACATATTCCAAAATACGTTCCGCACTGCAGGCGCCATCCCAGTATATTTCAAAATCCATATCATCCTTCAGGGCAAGCAGCTTTGTTATTTTCTTACCAACGTAGGGAAGATACATTTGACCTGCGTTCCCCGGATTCACAGACATCACAAGCACCTTTTTCACAATTCGCAGCATCTCCAGCACAGTCTCTACGCTTGTACCCGGGTTAATGGCTATGCCGGGTATCATTCCTGCGTTAATAATACTCTGTAAGGTTGTAGAGGGGTGATACTCTGCCTCCGGATGAATATAAACAGTGTCCCCCCGTCTTAAATTCTGTAAAAACAGACCAATATGATTATTCGGATGTTCAATCATCAAATGCACATCCAACGGTTTATTGGCCGCCTTTGCTATGTAACGCATGTCATTTAATGACATGGCAAAATTCGGAACGTACCGTCCATCCATAATATCAATATGGAAAGAATCAATCCCGCCAGCTTCCAAATCCCTTACTTCTTTCTCCAAATTACCAAAATTGGCACACATCATAGATGCCGTTAATTCAAAGTTCATTTGTATTCCTCTTTCCTTTTGCAGCAATGATCAGTATTTCTTTGGCATGTGTATCCAATGCATCCAACGCTTCATCAAAATGCCCTGCTCTGACATAACGTTTTTCTATGATATCAAATCCGCATTCTTCAACCATTTCTGCAATCTCATTCATATAATATCGCTTATCTCTTATGATGTACTCTGCTGATAAATTATTATCATCTCCAAATTGTTCTTTCCGATAAACCAAACCCGTATCCGTGTCGATAGCAAGATATTCCGATTTAAAAATATTCCCGCTGCTTTGCATCACTCTGCCCGGTTTCAATTTGAGAAGAATATCAGGATTATTATTGATGCGCCCCCGCCGCTTTTGATTTACCAATCTGTCAGTTAACTCCATATTCATAACAGAAACAGCTAAGGTACCACCCTCAACTAAATTTTCCCATGCATTTTGAATAATCCGCATATTATCTTCCTGCTTTGGAAAAGATCCTATCACATCATATAAAATAATAACATTATCATATTGAATATCATCTCGATATATCCTTGCATCTCCACAAACAAATCCACAATTCCCCATTGATTCGTCTTCTTGCAGCTCAATATCTAACGCTCTGTCCGCCTCTTCTAAATGGGTTTCTGAAAAGTCCACTCCCGTCACGTTATATCCCTTTTTAGCTAACGCCAGGGCATGCCTTCCCATTCCACATCCTAAATCAAGCGCTGTCGCTCCATGAAAATATTGTTCTATAAAGCCGACTTCATTTACAGTTCCTTTTGTCCAGGAATGTCTCTTCATATCCATTCTATTGTAAGCTTCTCGTAGTATTTTTTCTGAAAAAGATACCATTTGAGGGAAATTTTTATGATATTTTTCTAAGTCGATCGCCTGCTTCCTGAATGTAAAAGCCAACCACTCTCTTCCCGGTTTCAATTTGCCTAAAATTTTCTCACACGAATAATCCCTGATAAATTCACTGTTATCAATATAAAACTCCGTGTCTATTTGTGATGACATTCCCGTCACTTCAAAGGCTTCATTTCTTACAAAAGATATATCTTTTCCGATTTCTTTAATAGTTGATAAATTTTTTTGAATAACAGCAGGTCTGCACTTTCTAAAGGTTGCGCTTTCCAAAGTTTTAACCGTGCATGGATTTGCAGATGCCAGCCCCCAGGCAAAATCATCCGAAAATCCCCAAATAGACCTTAACAATGTACTGGCAATTCCCTTTTTACGATACTCCTTATCAACCACTAATTGCAATACCCATGTAACCATGCCCTCTTTACATTTCTTCCGGATATAAAATGCATGTGCAACCAAGCGTTCTTTATGTCTCGCCATCGCTACATAAAAATTTTCGCCGCGATAATTTTGTACATAATATTTTGAAGACATTTTGATCTGCTCACCAGGTCTAACCGGTGAATACTGACTATATTTTCCATAAGAAGTGCTAAATAAATGTGAGCATTCTGCCATCTCATCATCCGATAAGTCCTTTGTCATTTTGGATGTATATATCACATCTTCAATAGCCTCTATATTTTGCAGTTCTCTTCTTTTACTCCACAAACCCATTATGCACCTTCTTCCAACATCTGCAAGTCCCTAATTACTATTATATCCGTCTAAAAAGAGATAGGCAACCAAAGTTGCCTATCTTTTATGCCAAAAAGTTCTTATCTGCATACACTACTTTATATTTATCTCTGTTCCTTTCAAAGAAAAAACTCATTAATCTTTCTGCCAAAAAACCAGGATAACGGTTTTGATAAGCATCCTCCTTCTCGCCGCCATGCTCTGCACATGCGAAAAGAATCGGAAACATCCACGTACACAAATCGTCCAACGCCTTTTTCTTCATAATAAACATATTGCAAGGCGAATATAGATTATGATCAAAGAATTTAACTGCATCTTCATAATCCTGCGCACATACATTTTTCAAATAATCCAACATAAATTTCCAATCTGACACAGTATGCCTGTTCATATAATTTTCAGCAACACTGGGAGATACATATAATGGCGTTGGTAATATTACATCAATATTATGAACAAGTATTATATCCTGCCAGTTCATAGGAAGAAAAAAATGTCTTCTATAATGTTCCATTCCGATAATACTTTCCCTGGCATTCTTCCATATCCAATACAAGCCTGTCAATTCGCAAAACTGCCTATTTTTACAAGAAATATTGTCACCCGTATTATCCGTAAAATCACATATCCGTTCTCCGGTCAATTCTGCCCCGACTTGAAGTTCTCTCTCATAGGGCTTCAAGCCATACATTTGCTGAAGTGGTTTATCAAATACAGACTTCACAACATAGAGACATGTTGAAAAATTACTATCCAGATCCTCTAACTTATCAAAACTCTTATTGTGCTCTCTATAATACTGCTTTAAAAATTCATTTCTCAGCTTCCTATCAAGTTCTGACGTTACGGGAATAATATCTTTCATTCCCATTTTCCGCAATTTCTCGGTTAACGCCTGATGATAAATTCCTCTGGTTCCCAGATAAGCAGAATATTCTGTATTTAAATCCGTATTTTCATCGAAATAATATACCGGAATTGAATCAATGTTCTCCGGATTAGCTTCATCATTGTCGAATAAATAAGCTGCAATATTAATATCCGGATACAGTTTCGTAAGGTACACCCCAAGAGTCTGTGCACGTGAGTGTGCACCAATAATATATATATTCTTCATCATATCAGCCACCGTTATTCTGTTTTTAAGAATCGAAAAGCTTCAGTGTCATTACCAATCACTGATAACCCAAAAGCAGCTTTCGACCGCTCAGAAAAAATAGTTTCTTCATCTATCATACAGATTTTCTTATCAGGATATTTCATAATAAGCTGTTCATATAACCCCATTCTGGGTCTGGCATAAGTGTTTGCAATGACAATTGTATTACAATCACTTATAGCTACTGCCTCAGGTTCACTT
>CAZPSD010000044.1:5986-18150 GCA_964589055.1 uncultured Bacteroides sp. | reverse complement strand
ATCAAGGTTTGAAGGCTTATGAAGGGATATAAAAGATATGATAAAAATCTTATTCGTCTGCCACGGCAACATCTGCCGCAGCCCCATGTCCCAAAGCATCCTAACCCACATGGCCGCCCAACGCCACTGCGAGTCAGACTTTTTCATTGACTCCGCAGCAACCAGCCGTGAAGAAATCGGCAATCCGCCTCATTACGGCACAGTGAATAAACTGCGTCAAGCCGGCATTCCGTTGGTTCCGCATCGTGCCCGCCAGATGACGAAGCAGGATTATGCCAAGTACGACTACCTGATCGGAATGGACGATGCCAACATCCGCAACATGGAGCGGATAGCAGGGGGCGATCCGGAGCATAAGATTCATAAATTGTTGGAGTATGCCGGAAGCAGCAGAGCAATCGCAGATCCTTGGTATACAGGTAATTTTGATGTGACGTATGAAGATATAACCGAAGGATGCGAAGCTTTCCTAAAGCATCTTGGATTATAACCATGTAATTAGGACTATATAAATTAAGTAAACAGAACAGGACATAACCAACGAGAGGAAACTAAGTTATGACAATTACAGCGTAAAGCTGTCTACAATTTTTCTTAAACTATCGGAATAAGCGATTGTCTTTTCTACCATATTGTAAGTATCCGTGGTCAGGGAAACGATATTAGCGTTGTTGTCCACCACATTATTGACACCGTTTGAAGTCTCGGCGATAGAAGAGTTAATCTGGTTTATCGCATCGGACATTTTCAGCATCGTTTCATTCAAATTATCAATAGAAGTATCGATATCGCTCATCGTCTGATTAACAAATCTCGCATCGTTGGAATACTGTTCACTGACATTCATAAAGTTGCCGTAATCAGCCAGTACCGTTTCGTCTAAGAAAGTCAGGGTAGAAGTCAGGCTGCGTTCCATTTTCTGTACGGCTGCAATTACTTCCGTAACGATCTGTGTAATATCTCCCACAGTTTCGGAAGACTGATCAGCCAATTTACCGATCTCATCAGCGACAACCGCAAAACCCCGCCCTTGTTCTCCGGCTCTGGCAGCTTCGATGGAAGCGTTCAGGGACAACAGGGAAGTCTGTTTTGCAATATCCATAATGTTCTTAGCCAGTTCATTGACTTTGGAGACTGACTTGGAACTCTGGATTGCCAATTCGGAGTCATCCTTTACGGATTCATATATATGTTTCGTGCGTTCGCTGGCTGATACGGTATCGGCTTTCAACTGTTCCGCACGCTTCATGATTTCCTCTGAAAGAGCAACACCTTCGGAAGCTTTACGGTTAATAGCGGAAGTGCTTTCTTCAACCTCGTGGATCTCGTTACTGATCGCAGCGGTATTGGCAGCGGTTTCTTCCATGGTAGCCGATAATTCTTCTGCAGTAGCGGAATTGTTATTGGCATTATCGTTTACGGTATTTGCTATATCATGCAGTCTGCCGGCGCTTTCACTGATAGAATTGGAAGTGGCGGAAATGTTGCTCATCATCTGGCTGAAAGACTGGCGCATCTTCTGTACTGCACGGCTCATTTCACCAGTTTCATCGTGGTGAGTCAAAAGCGGATGATAGGATTCATCATGGGAGATATCTAAATCAGCCGTTTTGCGGATAACCTTGGTAATTATTTTGATCGGTGTAGTAATGGTGCTTGCAAAAATGAAGCCCAGTATCATAAAGATCACAATGATAACAACGCAGCTGATTATGCTGGTGCGGATCGCACTGTCACGCATCTGGGCAACCGGTTCTAATACAATATCTTTGTCAATGACAAGACAGAGAATCCAGTTGTTTAATTCGGATACATTATAAGCAAGATACTGACCGGTGCTTTCATCAGTCGTAACTGTGGTTTCCGGCAGATTGCCGCTGTTGATCTGCGCTACAATATCAGTGATTAAGGAATTATCTGCGGTAGTGCCGATCTTGGTCTCGTCAGGATGATAAATGTAGACGCCGTTGCTGTCTAACAGATAGGCATAACTTGTATCGGAATCAAATATATGGATATCCGACAGTGTATCGGCAAACAGGGATACTTTTACATTAGTAAAAAGAACACCTCCCAAAGTAGTGTCATCAAAATGGCTCGTCTGAGGTACGCCAATAGAAATCATCGGCTCTCCGGTTTCTTCATCAAAAAAAACATCGCTCTGTGCCGGTGCATTATTTCCCATAATATATTGAATGAAAGGTTCGTCTGCATAGGAAACCACTTCTGCATCCAAATCTGTACTGCAGTAAAGCATCAGATCGTCACCGCATACATAATTAATGCTTTCGTGAGTGGGATTAGACTCCAAGTATTTATTTAAGGTAGCCTGTACTTCTTTGGCGTATTTCTGACCGTTGTTAAGGCTGAATACGTAAAAGTTTTCGGAACTGTCCAGATATTTCATGGTAGCATTGTATTTCTCAATAGATTCGTCGATGCTGCGTCCCTGTGCTTTTACAATTTCTGTCAGGGAATCTTCCGTGTAGGAAATCAAAGATTCCTTGGACATTTCAGTGAGAGAATTATAATTAACGAATACTGCGATAATAACTGCTACAACAATGAACAAAATAATGATACAGGCAATCTTTGTCTGAATAGATGATAATTTCTTTGACATTTATTTCCTCCATAGAGCCTATTTTTGACTACTTAATCGTTTTAGTTATAATAGCATATTTTAAAAGAAAAATATAGCCATTATTTCAAAAAATGAGTAAATTTGACAAAAACAACAAATACAGGGAGCACAAATTAAGCATAATAACAATATATATAATTACTTGGAAACAAAGAAAAACTTAAACGTTTACTTATAGATTTTACGTAAAATTCACATCGATTTTGCAGTAGCTTGATGGTGAAAATTTGAGTATTTTAATACTATATCAACAATGAGGTTACAGAAAAAACCAATAGAAAGGGGAAGAGTATGGGACTGATCATGTCGGTAGTCGGCAAAATGGGAAATATGGAATTGGAAAACGTGGCAATGGTAAGTTTATTGCTGTACACATTGTTATGGTTTGTGCTCGGCGTGTGTGCCGGAGCGATTCTGGATATCTGTATGCAGACATCAGGAGGACAGGGACTGTCCTATATGGTTACAGTAGGTTCTGCATGTGCACTTGTATTCGGATATATCTGCGGAGTGGTATATCTGCTGCGCAGGGAAGCATAGATTGAAATGTAAAAGAAAAGTAAAAAAAGATTTACAAACAAATTACCGATACATGATAGTTTGTAAAGAGCTTCCGTTGATACACTGTAGGAGAGATGAGGCACGAAAGTGTGGCGGCACTTGGGGAACTTTGTCGGGTCTGATGCCTGTCACGCCGGAAACGGAGCACAAGCCGGACAGCGTTGTTTATATATTTAAGTCCGAGTGAGTTTCGTAAACGCCTAACACTACAAAATATTTATGAGGAAAGAGGATTGGAATTATGAAAAAAAACAAAGTAACTAAAATGATGGCGGTATTGGGCGTGGCAGCGCTTGTTCTGGGCAGTTTGACCGGCTGCGGCGATACGGGCACGACGGCGGCGCCGGCAGAACAGCAGGAAACAACGGAAATTGCGGCAGAGAATGCGGCAGCAGAGACAACGGAGGACGCAGAAGCGGCAGAGGAGACGGCAGATAAAGTGATCAGCGGTACGATTACGATGGCAGGTTCCACTTCTATGGAGAAGCTTGCCAATGCAGTGGCAGAAAGCTTTATGTCTGAATATCCTGATGTAACTGTGACAGCAGAATTTACAGGATCATCTGCAGGAATTGAATCTTTATTGAGCGGCAGTGCAGATATCGGTAATTCTTCCAGAAGCCTGAAAGAGGAAGAGAAAGCTTCCGGCGCAGTAGAAAACATTGTGGCGATTGATGGTATTGCAGTAGTCACAGACACAGGCAATATAGTAACAGGTCTGACTCGGGAACAGCTTATTGACATCTATACTGGTGCAATTAAGAACTGGAGTGATGCAGGCGGCAATGATGAAGCCATCGTCGTAGTCGGAAGAGAGGCAGGCAGCGGTACCCGCGGTGCGTTTGAGGAACTTCTTGAAATCGAAGATGCCTGCGCTTATGCAAATGAATTAGATTCTACAGGCGCGGTTATGGCTAAAGTTGCATCGACACCCGGCGCCATTGGCTATGTATCTTTAGATGTATTGGATGATACTGTTATTGCTTTATCTTTAGATGGCGTGGAAGCAACGGAAGAAAATATCAAAGCAGGCACATATTCGCTTTGCAGACCGTTTGTTATGGCAACCAATGGTGATATTTCTTCACAGAGTGATGCGGTACAGGAGCTCTTTGCATACTTACAGTCCGATGAAGGCAAAGAACTGATTAAAACAGTAGGACTGATTATTCCGGACTAAACGGGCTTTTTGACCGGACGTATTCAGGCATAATGATAAGCAAACAGATGGGAAGAATGAGATGAGTAAAAATAAAACAAATTCATTGGCAAGTGACACGCATCAGGTGCGGACGGTTGAAACGGCTGCAAAGATCATCTTTACTATATGCGCTTTCTTTGCGGTCCTCGCGGTGGTTTCTATCACATTATATATGATTGCGAATGGTGCGCCGGCTATTTTTAAGGTGGGGATCAAGGATATCTTGTTTTCCACCGTCTGGAGACCGACAGCATCAGAACCGTCCTTTGGTATTCTCTATGTAATCCTGACATCTATCGTCGGTACGGTTATGGCGATTTTGATAGGCGTGCCGATCGGATTACTGACCGCTGTTTTTTTGGCAGAGGTCGCACCGAAACGGCTGGCGGCGATCGTAAAATCGGCAGTGGAATTATTGGCAGGCGTTCCCTCGGTTATTTATGGATTGTTGGGACTTATGATTCTAAATCCTCTGATGTACCGATGGGAAAAGGCACTGTTTAAAGGGTCTGAGACCCATCAGTTTACCGGCGGGGCAAATCTGATTTCTGCCGTGCTGGTATTGGCGATTATGATTCTTCCTACGGTCATCAATATCAGTGAGTCTGCATTAAAAGCGGTTTCACCGGATTTAAAAGCCTCCTCTCTGGCACTGGGTGCCTCCCATACCCAGACGATTTTTAAAGTCATGATTCCGGCGGCAAAATCAGGGATTATGACGGCTGTTGTGTTGGGAGTGGGGCGCGCCATCGGAGAAGCCATGGCAATCAGTCTGGTATCAGGCAGCTCTGTTAATTTACCGCTTCCCTTTAACTCGGTACGTTTTCTGACAACGGCGATTGTCAGTGAAATGGGATATGCCAGTGGGTTACATAGACAGGTATTATTTACCATCGGACTTGTATTATTTGTATTTATTATGCTGATCAACGTGACCTTGAACGGTATCCTGAAGAAAGGAGAGAAAGGCAATGACTAGGAAAGTAAAAGACGCTCTGCTCCTCGGACTGATCTATCTGGCTGCTTTTTTCTCAGTTATTCTGTTGTCGGTAATCATTTTATATGTGTTTATCAAAGGTGCACCCGGCATTAGCTGGAGTTTTCTCACTACGGTGACAAGCGCATTGAAGGGTACAACGGGAATTGCGGGAAATATTGTAAATACTCTTTACATCGTTATACTGACGCTGTTGATCTCGACGCCGATCGGTATCGGATCGGCGATTTACTTAAATGAGTATGCCAAACCGGGTAAGATCGTCCGCCTGATAGAGTTTACCACGGAAATGCTTTCCGGTATTCCTTCCATTATCTTTGGTTTGTTTGGTATGGTGTTCTTCGGTACGACATTGGGGCTTGGCTATTCTGTTTTAACAGGTGCATTGACTTTGACATTGATGGTGCTGCCGCTGATTACAAGAAACACTCAGGAGGCGCTTAAGACGGTGCCTGACAGCTACCGATACGGTGCGGTAGGTATGGGCGCTGCGAAATGGCACATGATCAGAACCATTCTGCTTCCGTCTGCAATGCCGGGGATCATCACCGGAGTGATTCTGGCAGTGGGACGTATTGTGGGAGAGTCGGCAGCCCTTCTGTTTACGGCAGGAAGCGGTTATTTGCTGCCCAAGGGCGGCATGGGGCTTCTTCGGAAGGTTTTGGAGTCCGGCGGTACCCTTACCATTCAGTTATACCTGAGCATGTCGAAAGCGCAGTATGATGCCGCATTTGGCATTGCGGTAATCCTGTTAGGTATTGTGCTGGTGATTAACTTTTTGACCAAATATCTGGCAAAGAAGCTGGATGTGACGAATTGCAGACAGTAAAACAGAATATGTGAGAAATCGTCTGTCGGATGAAAGATATAGGCAGGCTGAGAGGATATAGACAATATGGAGAATGCGAAAATAAGTACGGACAAATTAAACTTATATTATGGCAGTAATCATGCATTGAAAGATATTGATATGCAGATTCGTCCCCATGCAGTGACGGCTTTTATCGGACCGTCAGGATGTGGCAAATCAACTTTTCTTAAGACACTCAACCGCATGAATGATCTGATCGACTGTGTCAGGATAGAAGGGAATGTTTATCTGGATGGTGAAGACATTTACGGACCTAAAGTTGATACAACGGTGTTGCGGAAAAGAGTAGGTATGGTGTTCCAACAGCCGAATCCTTTTCCGATGAGTATTTATGACAACATAGCCTATGGACCCAGAATCCACGGGATCAAAAATAAGGCAAAATTGGATGAGATCGTGGAAACCAGCCTGCGGGGAGCAGCAATATGGGATGAGGTCAAAGACAGATTGAAGAAGTCGGCGTTAGGATTATCCGGAGGGCAGCAGCAGAGACTTTGCATCGCCAGAGCGCTGGCGGTGCAACCGGAAGTTTTGCTGATGGATGAGCCTACCTCAGCGTTGGATCCGATTTCCACTTTAAAAGTGGAAGAACTGATGATTGCGTTAAAGAAGGAATACACTATAGTTGTAGTCACACATAATATGCAGCAGGCGACTCGTGTATCGGATGACACTGCATTTTTCCTGGTAGGTGAGGTTGTGGAATTTGATACGACAGATAATCTGTTTTCCAGACCGAGAGATAAGAGAACAGAAGACTATATTACCGGAAGATTCGGATAGAGAGGGGTGGAAGTATGTCACCGAGAACATTGTTTGAACATGAATTGAACCAGTTACGGGATGACCTTAAGAAAATGTGCTTTCAAGTGGAGGCTGTTTATGATAGATTGTTTGCGGCTATGGAAGTAAAGGATGAGGAGACGATTCTTGCCATATTAGAGCAGGACAGAATGGTTCGGGACATGGAAAAAAATATTGAATCCAGATGTTTATCCCTGATCACAAAACAACATCCGCTTGCAAGAGATTTGCGGACGGTGTCGGCAAGTCTTAAGGTTGTAACAGATATTAAGCGGGTCGGAGATATTTTAACCGATATGGCAGAGCTGGTCTTGCGGCTGCAGATGAAAGAACTGTCGGTCTATTCACAAAATCTGCCTGTGATGGTTCGGGAATGTAAAGCGATGCTTCATGATGCGATAGGAGCATTCTTGAGGCGCAGCAAAGAAGATGCAGAGAATGTTATTGCCGGAGACGATGCGGTAGATGGACTTTTCAATCAAGTCAAGGATGATCTGGTGGCACATCTGAAAGAGGGGACCGCAGATGTGGATGACTGTATTGATGTTCTGATGATTGCCAAATATTTGGAAAAGATCGGTGATCATGCGGTAAATCTGGGAGAGTGGGAGATTTTTCAGGAAACCGGAAATATCAGGGATACGAGATTGCTGTGAAATCCTTGAGACAGCGCTTTGGTCATTTTACAAAATGCCATATAATGTGTGATAAATTATGGCGTTTTACATAGATTTTACATTTTTTTTACAAAAGCGTGATAGTGGAAGGGATAAATCCATGATAATTTCAAATTATAATATATGTAATATGTGTTGAGAAATAACTGTATGTAGCCAATACGGTTACGGGAGGTTATCATGGATTTTTTAGTATACTTACTATGATAGGTGGACTGGCTCTGTTTCTATACGGAATGCATGTGCTGGGGGAAGGATTGTCCAAAGCCAGCGGCGGCAGAATGGAGCAAATATTGGAAAAACTTACCTCCGGTAAATGGAAAGCGGTTCTGCTGGGAGCCGGTGTCACGGCTGTGATACAGTCTTCCTCGGCGACAACTGTCATGGTGGTTGGCTTCGTAAATTGGTGTGGTTTTATCCAAAGTTCTTCTGCCTCTGTCGGTATCTTGCAGGCGTTGTGCGCAACCGGCTCTGTGTCCTATGGAACGGCGCTTCCGATTATCATGGGGCAGAATATCGGAACTTGTGTGACGGCATTATTATCTTCGGTAGGGACATCTAAAAATGCGAAAAGAACTGCGATAGTACATTTATACTTTAACCTGATCGGTACTATTGTGTTTATGATTGTTTTTTACATTTTAAATGCTATAATAGGTTTTGCATTTATGGATAGTGCGGCGCAGCCCCTTGGAATTGCTGTTATACACACTATCTTTAATGTGTTTGCGACCTGCCTGTTGCTGCCCCTTTTGCCGGATGTTGGAGAGACTGGCATATTTGACCATCAAAGAGGATGCCTCAGAGCACATCATAGTGTGTTATATAGATGAAGATATCAAGGTTTTGGACAGCCGTTTCATGAACAATCCGGCGCTTGCAATGGAACAGTGCAGGCGTGTTATTTCTCATATGGCAGCAGTTGCGCAGGATTCTTACAACAAGGCAGTCGGACAAATTCTTTTCACATCACTCAAAGTATTTAATGAGGAGGATATTACATTGGTATAGTTCTTCCTGCGAATGGTCTGTGCCTTATGCAGCAGGATTAAAAGTGTGTAAAAAAGGCGGGTGCGGATGAGTACGATCTATATTGTGGAAGATGACAGAAATATCAGTGAAATAGAAAGTTTTTCCCTGAAAAACAGTGGCTATGATGTGGCGGTGTATGAGAATGCAAACAGCTTCTATCAGGCTTTGAAGACCAAGGTGCCGAATCTCATTCTGTTAGATATCATGCTGCCGGATGAGGACGGCCTGACGATTGTGAAGAAGCTTCGGGCGGATTCCCTGACGAAGAAAACGCCCATCATATTAGTAACCGCTAAAACTACAGAGATAGATAAGGTCAAGGGGTTAGATATCGGGGCGGATGATTACTTGACAAAACCTTTCGGCGTGATGGAAATGATTTCACGTGTCAAAGCATTGCTTCGAAGAAGCGGAGAGAATAAGGGAGATAAATGTCTGTCTATCGGCAGAATTTTTTTGGATAGCGAACGCCATGCGGTGTATGTAGATAATAAATCCTGCGAATTGACCTACAAAGAATATGAACTGCTTAAATTACTGATGCTTCATGCGGGCATTGTGACGAGCAGAGATGAAATTCTAAATCATGTCTGGGGGACGGATTTTCAGGGAGAATCCAGAACATTAGACATGCATATTAAAACGCTCAGGCAGAAACTGGGCGAGGCAGGTACGATGATCAAGACGGTTCGTAATGTGGGTTATATTTTAGACAATGTGAGCGAATAGGAAGAACGGATAGTGAAAAAGAAGATTAACAGACAACTAATGCTGATATCGTCCATGGCAGTTGTTATTACATTGCTGTTGATGGCAACTGTTTACTATCGCATTTTGCAGGCTCAGGTAATTGAAGATTTAAAGGTATATGCCCATATGCTTGCCGAAGACGGTATTCTGGATAAAATAGAAAACAACCGGAGTGTTTTTTGGCGGGACAGTATGCGTATTACAGTGATAGCGTCTGACGGCAGTGTCCTTTATGAAAGCAGTGCCGATGCGACGGCGATGGATAATCATTTGGAACGGCCGGAAGTGCAGGAAGCGGTCAAAAATGGTGAAGGACAGTCGGTGCGTCAGTCCTCCACCATGGAAATGAATACCTTCTATTATACCGTACTGCTCGATGACGGAAGTATCCTGCGTGTGGCGAGGGAATCTCACAGTATCTGGAGTATCCTCTATCAGTCTTTGCCTGTGTTTCTGGTTACATTGATCCTGCTGCTGGTGGTTTGCCTGGTATTGTCCAGGTATCTGACGAAAACTTTGGTATCGCCCATCGAGCGGATGGCGGCAGATATGAATCATATCGAAGAAGTCAATGTATATGAGGAACTGGTGCCTTTTGCAGAGACGATTAAAGCGCAGCACGAAGCGATCTTAAGCAATGCCAAAATGCGGCAGGAATTTACTGCCAATGTATCCCATGAGTTGAAAACTCCGTTAGCTGCTATCTCAGGTTATTCGGAACTGATTGAGAATGGTATGGCATCGGGGCAGGATGCGATCAGATTTGCATCGGGAATTCATCAGAGCGCTAACCGTCTGCTGACATTGATCAATGATATTATCAGATTGTCGGAGCTTGATGTGATGAAACAGGAGGAACCTTTTGAAAACATCAATCTCTATGAACTTGTAAGGGACAGCATAGAGATACTGCAGGTTCGTGCAGAAGAGCATGGCGTGGTCCTGTCGATGGAAGGCAGCCCGTGTACAGTACAGGGCGATAAGCAGATGATTGAGGAATTGATTTATAACCTATGCGATAATGCGATCTGTTACAATAACATAGGCGGTTCGGTACAGGTTACGGTTGGCGGCGTGGAGAATCAAACGATTCTGCGGGTTCAGGATACGGGAATCGGAATCCCGAAAGAGAGTCAGGAACGTATCTTCGAGCGGTTTTACAGAGTGGATAAGAGCCGTTCCAAGTCAACCGGCGGTACGGGACTTGGCCTTGCGATCGTGAAACATATTGTGGCAGTTCATAACGCACATATCTCGCTGGTCAGTGAAGTGGGTAAGGGGACAGACATTACCATTACCTTTGCAGAAAAGAAACAATAGATGTGAAAAAAGAAGCCTTTGCCAGAAGTAAGCAGGTGATGACAGGTAACAAGTGGAAGACCTTCGTACTTGACTGGTCTTTCTTCGGATGGTGGCTTTTAAGAACTATTACTTGCGGTATTGCAGGTATTATTTGGGTAAATCCGTATATTCATATGACTAACGCGGAACTGTATGTGGCATTAAAGGAGATTACATACGGCGGCAGCGGACAGAACTTTAATACCTATGACAATAATGTCTATACACAGAATGTAAATCAGCCGTGGAATGGCCGGCCAAATTTATAATGTTCTACTTTTTTTAGCGATAGAAGCGAGACCGGGCGGGGAAATGTCATGAACGGCAAAAAATATGGCGTGAATTGGACGTCAAAACGCTTAGGGAAAAAACAAATCAGTCCGATAAATAAAATATAGAATAGATCAAAACAGGTAAAAAGGATTTTATCTGGACGGACATCATAAATAATTGCTGAAGACAAGGAGGTTTGGCGGCAATGCAGATCAAAGCAAACAGTAACGACAATCAGGTCATAAATGTCAACAGCGCCGCGCAGGCAAGAAAAGGCGAACGCGCAGGGCGCAATTCCCAACAGCAGAACAGAACAAGTATTTTTGCGGGTGATTTAGGATTTCATCAGGATGCGGTCTCACTGCGTAAAGGCTTGGCACAGAAAAAGGCGCTTAAATTGGTTGGTGATGCATGGGCAGGTGATCAGAAGATCGATCAGAATATTGCCGATATCAGGGCAAAAGTAAAGGAACTGCAGGCGGATATCGAAGCCAATCAGGAGATCGTAAATCAGGGTGAGGCGCAGAAGGAAGCGCTCAGGGTGCAGTATGGTGTGGAAGCGGACAGTCAGGAGCAGAAAGATCTGGAGCTTTTGGAAAAAGAAGCAGATATGAGGCGGCTGGGAAACGGACCGGAGGGCGTGCAGCTGACGGAGGAGGAACAGGCGCGTCTCAATGAGCTGAAAGACCCGGTCACATGCACATACAAAGTCCCTCTTACGGAGTATCAACAGCGTTGTCTTGAGATCGATAGCAGCCAGGGAATTTATGAATCAAGGATTCTTTCGGCAGAGCAGCAGATCCAGGCAGGCTATGCTTCTGTTCGCGGAATTAAGCTGGAGAGACTCAAATACCATGAAATGACGGACGCACAGAAGGAAGCCGATGAGGTTATGGCGCAGGCAGGTAAAGATGTGATCGGTATGCTTGCGGAGGAAGCGAAAGATCATGTAGATGAAACCTACGAAGAGCAGAGGGAAGAAGCCAGGGAGAAAGCGGAAGAGAAAGAAGAAC
>CAZPSD010000044.1:0-5886 GCA_964589055.1 uncultured Bacteroides sp. | reverse complement strand
AAGAAGAACTGGAAACCCGTATCAATGAGGAAAGGGCAGAGCGTCACGAGACGGAAGAAGCAAGAAGAGAACAGGAGAAGAACGCCAGAGAGGACGCCGAGTTATTGCAGGATATGGCAGCCGGCGGTATGGATGTAGCAGGCTCTTCCGCAGAAGTACAGACTGAGATCAAAAATATGCTTCATAAGATGAAGCTTTTGGAGGAGGATTTAAAAGGAGCGGCTGTCGATGAAGAATTGTAAACTGTGTGCAGAGAGCAGGTGAAGATATGGATGTTGTGACGAATAGTCGTATCCGGATGAAAAACGAAGCGATAAACAGTTATGCGAAATCAAAAGGTGAGACCGGAAGAAAAAAGGAAGACACAGAGGGGAACCCGTCTGGCAAGCAGGGAAGAGATGCTTGCCATGCAGGCAGAGAACCATTATCTGTTGGATTCTTACGATAAGAAAGGCCAGTATAGTATATTGGGAAAATAGAAATGTGAGGAATAAAATTGCAGCCCGGAGAAAGAGAACTTCCGGGTTGTTTTTCGTTATAGATTACTATAATGGTCTGTATCGGATTTTTTGTGCAAATTGTTATGAAAAATTAAGAATCCCTTTATTGTTTTTGGAGGATTTACAGTATATGATATATTAGGCAGGGATAAAAACGCCATGCAGGATTTTGAATTTAAAATGCAGGATTTCCTGCAAAATATAAAAACACATGTTATCAATGGAGGACGTAAGAAAAATGAGTGGAAATCCTATTTTTCCATTAGACGCGATGAGCCGGGATTCTAATGAAGAACAGACAATGGTAATCCCAAGGGTGGATCAGGCGATATATGATCATCACAGAAAGCTGGCAGGCACAGTGGTAGACTACAGAGAGATGCGGATGCGTTACAGCTGTGCCATAAAGGAGGTTCGGACTAAATTCGATGTGCTCAATTCGGAGTTTAATGTGCGGTATCAGCGCAACCCCATCACCTCGATCGACTCACGGTTAAAGAGCAGTTCCAGTATTATGGATAAGCTTGCACGGAAAGGGCTTGATTTTACGGTGGAGAATGTGGAAGAGAATGTATATGATGTGGCTGGCATCCGGGTGGTATGCTCCTACGTAGATGATATCTATCTCTTGGTGCAGGCTTTAGCGAAGCAGGATGATATTACCGTAATCAGGGAGAAAGATTATATTAAGAATCCCAAGCCTAACGGCTACCGCAGCTATCATATGATCGTCAGCGTACCGGTCTTTTTCTCCGACCAGACCAAAGATATGGCGGTGGAGGTACAGATTCGTACGATTGCAATGGATTTTTGGGCAAGTCTGGAGCATCAGCTGAAATACAAGCAGGAAATACCGAATCAGCAGGAGATCGTGAATCAACTGACAGCCTGTGCAGAACAGATTGCATCCATAGATAAGCAGATGTATCAGGTCAGACAGCAGATTGAGCTGTCTGAGGATCTTCCTACGGAGGAAGAGATTTTATTGGAGAAGCTGCGCAGAATCGATATTGCCACGAACGAGTGAACATAGTAATATGGTAAAGAACAGAGTGTTGAAAATACGGATGCAGGAGACAGATCATGAAAAGATTAAGCAGCAGAACAGAAACCTTCACGGATTCCGTGATTCGCCGGATGACCAGAATCTCTAACCAATACGGAGCGGTGAATTTATCCCAGGGCTTTCCGGATTTTGACCCGCCGAAGGAAATTACGGACAGGCTGGCGGAAGTGGCGGGAATCGGACCGCATCAGTATGCGCTGACCTGGGGGGGCACAGAACTTTAGAGAAGCACTGGCGAAGAAGCAGGAGCATTTTCGGGGAATGAAGGTGGATCCTGACACGGAGATTACCGTAACCTGCGGCAGCACGGAAGCTATGATGGCGGCGATGATGTCAGTGTGCAATCCGGGAGATAAGGTAGTGGTTTTTTCGCCTTTTTATGAAAATTATGGTGCAGATACGATCCTGTCAGGGGCAGAGCCGGTCTATGTGCCGCTTGTACCGCCTGCCTATTGCTTTGACGCAGATGTGCTGGAAGCGGCCATGAAACAGGAAAGGGTAAAAGCCCTGGTACTGTGCAATCCGTCCAATCCCTGCGGAAAAGTTTTTACTTATGATGAATTGAAGAACATCTCTGACCTGGCGGTAAAATATGATATCTATGTGATTACGGATGAGGTATATGAGCATATTCTGTATCAGCCCAATGAACATATCTGTATTGCCACATTGCCGGGGATGAGAGAACGGACGATCATCTGTAATTCTTTATCCAAGACCTACTCCATCACAGGCTGGCGGCTGGGCTATGTCATTGCAAGCCCGGAGATTACGGACAGAGTCAAGAAGGTACATGATTTCCTGACAGTGGGAGCAGCGGCGCCGCTTATGGAAGCGGCAGTGGCAGGATTGAATTTTCCGGATACTTATTATGAAGAATTGCAGCGGCATTATACTCATATGAGAGCGCTTTTCACCGATGGCCTGGATCAGATCGGGTTGTCTTTCACCAAACCCGAGGGCGCCTATTATGTGATGGTGGATATCAGTGAGTTTGGTTATGAGAGTGATCTGCAGTTTTGTGAAGACTTAGCGCGCAAGGTAGGAGTGGGGGCAGTGCCCGGATCAAGCTTTTTCAAAGAATCTGAGAACCGTTATATCAGATTCCATTTCGCCAAGCAGGATGCTACATTGCAGAATGCTTTGGACAGGCTTTCGGATATCAGGGCAAAAATGAAGTGAAATTTTTGAATATAGAAAAAAGTAAAATATTTTATAAAAATATAAAGAAAAAAGATTGAAGATGACGAGTGTTTCTGTTATAGTAAAAATATAAGCAGTTTATTGGCTTATTAAGAAATGCTCGTCATCTTTTCATGAAATGCACGGCAGGTTAAAAGCATTGGAAACGGAAAGGGCAGGCGGTAAAAGCATAAAGAAAAAGGAGAAGGGATTATGATGAAGAAAAAAGCATTACTTTCCTGTGCTTTAAGCGCATCTATGATGCTTGGAGTTGCAGCCTGCGGTTCTGATGAGAGCGGGCAAAGCGGCGATGGCGCGGCGCAGACAGAAGATGGGGCTTCGGATGCTGATGAGACGGCCGGGGAAGTTCCTGAGGGTTTGGATTTTACGGTCAGCTATGACGGTATCAGCACATCTAAGATAGAGGCCGGGGTCAGTGTGCATGATCCGTCTATTATTAAGGCGGACGGCAAATACTATATTTTCGGCTCTCATATGTCTACGGCAGTATCTGAAGACTTGCGTACATGGACATCTATCGGAGACGGCTATAAGGTGAAGGATCAAATTTATTATGAACTGATGGCCAATGAAGATGCATTTGCCTATGCAGGAAGTAAGAAGAGTGTGATTCCCACGGATGACAGAGGATGGCATGTATGGGCGCCGGATGTAATTTATAACGAGGCGGCAGGGCTTTATTATTTGTACTTCTGTACCTCCTCTACATGGAATGCGTCCAATCTGTGTTATGCAACCAGCGAGAATATTGAGGGACCCTATGAGTGGCAGGGAGCCTTGATATATTCCGGATTTACGGCACAGACATTGGAGAATACCGATGTGACGGAATATGTAGATGAGGAAACTGCCAAAGATACATATATTAAAAAGAGCAACGAGTATAACTATAATAAATATCCGAATGCTATTGACCCTACCGTGTTATATGATGAGGACGGCAGATTATGGATGGTATACGGTTCCTGGTCGGGCGGTATGTATTTGCTGGAATTGGATGCACAGACGGGGGAGGTGATTCATCCGGAAGCAGATGAGGAAAACCGGATAGATACTTATTTCGGTAAACGTCTGATGGGCGGTAATCATACCTCTATGGAAGGACCGTACATCTTATATGATGAGCAGAGTGGCTATTACTATCTGTTTTTATCATACGGCAGCTTGACAAGAGAGGGAGGATATCAGATCAGAGTATTCCGTTCTGAGACAATTGACGGAGATTATGTGGATATGAATGGTGAGTTCCCGCTGGATACCGAGAATATGGAGCAGGCGCCTTACGGACTGAAGCTATCCGGAAATTATTATCTGCCCAGTCTGGAGATGGCATACATGGCTACCGGACATAACTCAGCCTTTATCGATGACGACGGTAAAAAATATATTGTCAATCACACCAGATTTGACAATAAGACAGAGGATCACGAGCCTCGTGTTCATCAGTTTATTGTCAATGAAGAAGGATGGCCTTGCATGCTGCCTTACGCAACTGACGGTGAGACTGTCAGTGAAACAGGATACGAAATGTCTGATATGGCAGGAAGATACTATGTGATCAATCAGGGCACGGCTATTGACGCGAATATTGCCGAGCCGTTTATTTTGTATTTAGAAGAAGACGGTAAAGTATACGGCGATGGCGTAGAAGGCAGCTGGGAAGCTAAGGATAACACGTGTTACATGAATATCACATATGGCGATACCGGTTACAGCGGTGTATTTTGTCAGATGAATGATGAGGCCGGTACTCAGGTCATGACATTCAGCGCCGTTGGAAATAACGAGAGTGTATGGGGCGTGAAATACTAATATCTCATATTTCACAACATGCGTTATATATAATGAAATTTAACAGAAAATATAAAAGGCTCTGCAGGATTTCCCGCAGAGCTTTTTGTTATGCTGTATGAGAAATATAATATCTATTAAAATAACATCTGATCTTGTTATTTGTCCTTCTTCATTGGGGCGTAGTGGATACTTACTTTGATGTCCTGTCCATAGTTTCCGAAGGTTTTGCCGAAGATGGTAAGTCCGCCGATATGCTCCGCGTCATCGTCTACCGCCATACGGAAACGGATACTGCTTCTGTAATCCAGCTGAAAACTATCAATAGTGACATCTGATATTTTTAAACCGTCGATATAGGTGCCCTTTTTATTGATAACAAGCAATTTCAACAAACCATATTGATTCCAGTTAGGAAACCACCAGTCGGGAGTAAACATTCCCCGGGAATCGCCGAAATCTCCTGGAGAAAGCCAATTACCGATACATACATCATTTAGATAGAAGCTGATGTCGGAAGGCCATACGTTATTGACGCCGGGGGCTTCGGAACTTAGTTCTGCTGAGATGGTAAGCTGGGTTACTTTTTGGAAACTGGGGATGAAGTTTGGAATATTATACTCCACAAATCCCTTCGTGAACCAAAGAATATCTGCATTGTAACGATCCGGATGGCCAAAATATCTGGGATCGTCTACTTCGCCGATCAGAGCTTTGTCAGAGGCAAGTCCGCAGGTGGGGCAGATACGATAATTGGAGTAATGGCCGACTTTTAGGTCTGTACTGTATACATTCAGGAAATCTTCCTGTCTCTCCAAATCAATCAGAATTTTATCTAAATGCACTGAGCAGATTTTTTGATTTCCATGACCCACAGATTCGCTGGAGGTTGTGATAAGACCGCAGCCTTCCAATTTCTTAATGTGGCTCGTGAGAGCTCCGTTAGTGATATTTAAGCGCGACGCAAGCTCATTCATGCTCATATTATTATTGTCTAACAGGATATTGAGAATCTCAATCCGGACATCAGAGCCAAGCGCCTTGAAAATGTCTAATCCGTCATTTAATGAAGTAATGTGCAACAATGTTATGTACCTCCGATACAGTACATTTTATATTTCTATATCAGTCTTACAGTCTGGTAAATACATACAATTTTATAAAAAACTAAAATAAAAATATAAAATGAGTTTTTTCTAGTTAAATTATAGTCAAAAAATCCCATTTCGTCAATTCAATGTAAAATTTATAATAATATAAAAATAAATAAAAGTAACAGTTCAGCCATCCATTCATAAGTTGGCGGAATATACATTTTCACTCATC
>CAZPSD010000043.1:0-18266 GCA_964589055.1 uncultured Bacteroides sp. | reverse complement strand
CGAAAGATTTTATCATGGCTTAGGGTTTTCAAAAACCCACATTATGGTATATAATGAATCCTATATGGGCACATATGGGTTATGGTCTATGGAAAGAAGCGGTATCAATATGAACTGTAAAGAAGCAGAGAAAAAAATACCTTATTTTTTACAGGACGAGCTGGATGGAAGAATGCTGGCGGAGTTTGTAGAACATATAGAAAACTGCCCGGAATGCAAAGAAGAATTATCGATTCAGTTCTTGGTCGCAGAGGGCATGGAACGACTGGAAGAAGGCAATAACTTTAACCTGCAGGAAGCGCTTTTTATCAAGATGCAGAATGCATGGCACAGAGTTAAAATAAATCGGACATTAAGATATACTTTGATTTGTTTGGAAACGGCAGTGGCAACAGCAATTATTATTTCGCTTTGTATTGTGTTCCGTATTAGTATCTGAAGGTGTATTTGTTTCGCGATAAATCATTGCTAAGCTGATTTGATATGAAAGAAAATCGAATTGAAAGGTTGAAGGGGATAGAGATACATGAGCCGAAAACTTGTATTGATAGATGGACACAGCATATTAAACAGAGCCTTTTACGGAGTGCCGGATCTGACCAATAGTCAGGGTTTGCATACCAATGCCGTTTATGGCTTTCTGAATATCATGTTTAAGATTATAGAGGAGGAACAGCCGGATTTTCTGACGGTAGCATTTGACGTACATGCACCCACATTTCGACATGAGATTTATGAGGCATATAAGGGTACCAGAAAGCCGATGCCGCAGGAACTGCGGGAGCAGGTGCCTGTCATGAAGCAGATGCTTACGGCAATGGGGATTTGTATTATGGAAAAGCCGGGGCTTGAGGCGGATGATATTCTGGGCACGATCGCCAAACGCGGCGAAAAAGAAGGCATGGAAGTTGCTTTGGTATCCGGTGACAGGGATCTTTTGCAGATCGCATCCGATCATATTAAAATCAGGATTCCAAAAACCAAGGGTGGTAAGACCGAGATAGAAGATTATTATGCAAAAGATGTGGAAGCCAGATATCAGGTCACGCCTTTGCAGTTCATAGAATTGAAAGCCCTGATGGGAGATACGGCTGACAACATTCCGGGAGTTCCCAAGGTGGGAGAAAAAACAGCCACAGAACTGATGGTACAGTTTGGTTCTCTGGAAAATATCTATGAACATATAGAGGAGATTACGAAGAAATCTATCAAAGAATCTCTGGTCAATAACAAAGACTTGGCGGATTTAAGCAAGACATTGGCGGCTATCAATGTGGATGCAAAACTTGAATATTCTTTTGATCAGGCAAAAGTCGGAAATTTCTATACAGAGGATGCCTATGTGTTGTGCAAGCAGTTAGAGTTTAAAAATCTGCTGTCACGCTTTGAAGAGGATGTGACGGTATCCAATCGGCAGACGGGGTATTTTAAACAGATTACAGAGTTTGCAGTGGTGGAGTCTCTGTTTGCAGAGTGCAGAAAAGCCGGGGAAGCGGCGAAAGGAAATTATGAAATAGGGCTGGCTGTTTTTGCAGATCAGAAGAAAACCGATGAGTGCATGGGGATTGCTATAGCGCTGCATGAAAATGCTGTTTATTTTATTCCCTGTCAGGGACTTGTTACGGCGCCTTATTTAGTCAGCAAGCTTATTGAGATAAACAGAGATAAGTTATGTAAACTAAATGTGTTTGATATCAAGAATTTATATTTTGCTATAGAAGATTGCTCAGAAGACATTATGTGGTATACAGAGAACGGTAACAGTGATGTTATGCAGCCGTATAGGCAGGAACGTTATTTTGATATTCTGTTAGCCGCTTATCTAATCAATCCGCTGAAAAATGATTATACGGCGGAAGATATCGCGAACGAATATCTGGGGCTTACAATTCCGGACCGGAATCAGGTCTGCGGGAAAGCATCCTATGCTGCAGCTTATGAAAACAAGCCGCAGGAGTTTATGGAATATGCCTGTTTCAGCGCCTATGTATGCCTGATGGCAGCGCCGATTTTACGGGAGAGACTTAAGGAACAAGGGATGCTCAGTCTGATGAATGAGATTGAGATGCCGCTTACCAGGGTGCTGTTCGAGATGGAACAGTATGGTATTTTGGTAAAGCCGAATGAATTGAAGGAATACGGGAAAGCGCTGGAAGGCAGGATTGGGGAGTTGGAAACCTCAATTTACGAGCAGGCAGGGTGCGAATTTAATCTCAATTCACCGAAACAGCTTGGAGAAGTTCTTTTTGGGAAAATGGGTCTGCAGGGCGGTAAAAAGACCAAGACCGGTTATTCCACCGCAGCGGATGTGCTTGAAAAGCTGGCGCCGGAATACCCTATCGTATCGGATATTTTAGAATATAGAGGACTGGCGAAATTGAAGTCTACTTATGCAGATGGACTTGCAGCTTATATTGATAAGTCCGGCAGGATTCATTCGACTTTCAACCAGACCATTACGGCGACGGGACGCATCAGTTCCACAGAACCGAATTTGCAGAATATTCCGATGCGTATGGAATTGGGCAGACGAATCCGTAAGGTATTTATCCCACAGGAGGGTTATCTGTTTATGGATGCGGACTATTCCCAGATCGAGCTGAGAGTGTTGGCACATATGTCCGATGATAAGCAGTTGATCGAAGCTTATAAGATGGATGAAGACATTCATCGTATCACGGCATCCAAAGTGTTCCATACACCCTTTGAAGAAGTTACGGATCTGCAGAGACGGAATGCCAAGGCGGTCAATTTTGGTATCGTATACGGAATCAGTTCTTTCGGACTGAGTCAGGATTTAAGTATTTCCAAGAAAGAAGCTGCGGCTTACATTGAGCAGTATTTTGAGACGTATCCGGAGGTAAAGAAGTTCTTAGACGGCATGGTAGAGGATGCGAAGAAAAACGGTTATGTAACTACCATGTATGGGCGCAGGCGCCCTATACCTGAGCTTTCTTCCAGTAATTTTATGCAGCGTTCTTTCGGAGAGCGTGTGGCTATGAATTCTCCGATTCAGGGAACAGCGGCTGATATTATGAAGATAGCCATGATCCGGGTGTGGGAGAGACTGCACAGGGAGAAGCTGCGGTCCAGACTGATTTTGCAGGTGCATGATGAATTGTTGATTGAGACGCTGAAAGAAGAAGTGGAGCAGGTGCGGCAGATTCTTACGGAAGAGATGCAGAATGCGGCGGAACTTGCGGTAACACTGGAGATTGATCTGCATACCGGGGAAAATTGGTATGAAGCGAAATAAAAGGGCGAAAAGATATTCTAAGGCTATAAAGGACATAGCCGTTTCAAACGGAATGATAAGGGTTATGAGTTAATGAAAGTAATAGGAATCACGGGCGGCGTTGGTGCCGGAAAATCGGAGATTCTGGCGTATTTGAAGGAGCACTGCAACTGTCGCATTATTATGGCGGATCGTCTGGCGGAGACGTTAGAGGAGCCGGGACAGATGTGTTATCTTCGAATCGTGTCCCTGCTGGGACAGGATATTTTGCGGGAAGACGGCAGAATTGACAGACAGAGGATGGCAGCTAAAATTTTTGCAGACAGGAAGCTGCTTACGGCAGTGAATGAAATCATACATCCTGCCGTTAAAGAATACATTTTACAGGCCATCGAAACTGAGAGAGCGGCGGCTAAGCTGGATTATTTTTTTATTGAGGCGGCGCTTCTTATCGAAGGCGGATATGATAAGATTGTAGATGAGCTTTGGTATATTCACACGGATGTGGATGTGAGGCGGCGGAGACTGAAAGCGTCCAGAGGATATACGGATGAGAAGATAGACAATATTTTAAAAGGGCAGTTGACGGAAGAAGCGTTTTATAAGCATTGTCATGTAGTGCTTGAGAATAGCGGACCGTTGAAGAATATATATAAGCAATTAGACGAGAAATTGGGGGAAGACCTGTGTCAGAAGCAATGAAATTTCCGGGACAATTAGTATTTGGTCTTGATATCGGAACGAGAAGTATCGTGGGTACGGCAGGTTACCGCGTGGGAGAAAAATTCTATGTGGTAGCGCAGAGTATCAGGGAGCATGATACCCGTTCTATGCTGGATGGACAGATTCACGATATTTACAAGGTAGGCAAGACCATCAGCGATGTGAAGGCGGAATTGGAAGAGAAACTGGGACGGCAGTTAAAAGATGTCTGTATTGCCGCCGCCGGACGTGTGCTCAGAACCGTGACCGTCAGAGTGGATCAGGAGTTAGAGACAGACAAAGAAATCGGCGGTGAGGATATCTATGCCATAGATTCCATGGGCGTTGAGAGAGCCTATGAGGAATTTTCACAAAGCAATGAAATGGATATGAAATTTTATTGTGTGGGATATTCCGTAATACGCTATTATATGAATGGTTATACGATCGGTAATTTGGAAGGGCATAAGGCAAGGTCTATCGGTGCGGATATCATTGCGACTTTTCTGCCGGAGGATGTAGTGGACGGTTTATATAAGGCTGTCGGCGTGGCAGGGCTGGAAGTGGTGAATCTGACTTTGGAGCCTATTGCGGCGATCCGGGTTGCGATTCCGGAGATGTACCGCATGTTAAATATTGCGCTGGTGGATGTGGGAGCCGGTACATCCGATATTTCCATTACCAAAGACGGCAGTATCATTGCATACGGTATGATTCCCATTGCGGGAGACAGTCTGACGGAGGTGATCGCGAAACATTGCTTGGTGGATTTTGCCACCGCGGAGCATATTAAGCGGGAGACCGGTGTCAAAGATCAGATAGAGTATAAAGATATTATGGGGCTGACGCAGACGATTACCACGGAAGAGGTAGAGAATGTGACGGCTCAGGTAATAGAGGATATGACCAAACAGGTGGCAGATAAAATCAAGGAGCTTAACGGTGATAAATCTGTCAGCGCCGTGTTTGTGGTCGGTGGCGGCGGTAAGCTGCCCGGTTATACACAGGCGCTTGCAAAGCAGCTTGATATTCAGAAGGAGAGAGTTGCTGTCCGGGGCGAAGAAGTGATGATGAATATAGAGTTTTTGGATCAGGATGCCCAAAGGGATTCTTTGATGGTGACCCCGATCGGTATTTGCCTAAGCTTTTATGAGCAGAGTAATAACTTTATCTTCGTGTACTTTAATGAACAGCGTATCAAGATTTATGATAATAATAAAGTAGCGGTCGTGGATGCGGCGATGCAGGCTGAGTTCCCGAATGACGGGCTTTTCCCGAAGAGAGGAAAAGAACTGAATTATTTTGTAAACGGCAAACAGCGTATCACGAGGGGCGAGTTGGGAGAGGCTGCAGTTATCACGGTGAATGGCAACGAGGCGGATATCTATGCGCCGGTCCATGCCAATGATCAGATCAAGGTAATTGAGTCTACGGCAGGAGAATCTGCGAAGCTGGATATCAACCAACTGCCGGAATTCGGAAGCACCATGCGGGTGGAAGTCAATGATAAGAAGATTGATCTGCCGAAGTTTGCAAGCGTAAACGGTGAATTGCAGTCCGGATATTACAGTATTCGGGAAAATGACAGTATTGAGATTTTAAGCTATTACACAGTGCGCCAGATCGCGGAATTTATGGATGTGATTATCAATCGGGAGATGAATATTTATGTCAATAATAAACTGGCGGATATGGATACGAAGGTATATGAGAATTTCTCGGTAATATGGACTATGGAAACACTGCAGTTGTCTGATATGGATAAGTATAGTCAGGAAGTCAGCTATGCAGAACTGCCGGAGGATGACGGTACATACGTGAAGAAAGAGGAAAGGCAGTCCGAAATGGAGCCTGCAAGCGAAACTTCCGATGCAAAGCAGATGCCCCCGATAGCAGAAGGACAGGAGAAATCCGGCGGGGAAGTGCAAAACCGGACGGTTTCCAACAACATTGTACAGGAACAGGCATCTTACGGTACAACTCAGGATGCAATGTCCCAAACGATAGAAAATACGGGTGCGGCAACGGGCGGCAACATTCCCCTGTCTATCCATGTCACCGTAAATGGACAGGAAATACATCTGACCGGCAAGACACAATACGTCTTTGTGGATGTATTTGAATATATTGATTTTGATCTGTCCAGACCCAAGGGAAGCGGAATCGCAACCAGATTAAACGGCAGGGAAGCGCAGTATATGGAGAATATCCGCAGCGGTGATGTGATTGAAATATACTGGAAACATTAAAATACAGAAAGAAAAGTAATAGAACAATGAGATTATGTAGTATTGCCAGCGGAAGCAGCGGCAATTGTGTCTATGTGGGAAGTGACACAACCCATCTTCTGATTGATGTGGGAATCAGCGGCAAGCGGACAGAGGCTGGCTTAAAAGAACTGGGACTGAGGATGAATGAAATTGACGGCATCTTTATTACCCATGAACACGCAGATCATATCAATGGTCTGGGGGTGGTTGCCAGAAAATACGGGATACCGATTTATGCAACGAAAGGAACCATCGAAGCGATCAGACAATCTTCTTCGGTGGGAGAGATAGAAGAATCACTTTTTCAGACGATCAGGCCGGATGAAAAGTGTATTATTAAGGATTTGTCACTGTATCCTATGCATATTTCACATGATGCGGCAGACCCGGTGGCATACCGGATCAATCATGGAACGCAGAAGATAGGTATTATTACAGATCTTGGCTGTTATACGGATTATACGGTAGAATGCTTAAAGGATTTGGACGTATTATATTTGGAGGCAAATCATGACGTGCATATGTTGCAGGTGGGTTCCTATCCTTATTATCTGAAACAGCGCATTTTAGGAGAGAGAGGACATTTATCCAACGAGGCGGCGGGCAAACTGCTCAGCCGGCTGCTGCATGATAAGATGCAGACGATTGTGCTGGGGCATCTAAGCAAAGAGAATAATCTTCCGGAACTGGCATATGAGTCTGTGCGGGTGGAAGTAACGATGTCAGATACGAAATATAATGGAAATGATTTTCCGGTCTATGTGGCAAAGAGAAGTGAAGTGTCGGATATCATAACGGTAAAATAATAAGAACAATATATTATAGACGGAGAGAAAGGCGTGGTTGTTAATATGAAAAAAACAATTATTACAGTAGTAGGAAAGGATGCAGTCGGAATCATTGCAAAAGTATGTACATATCTGGCAGATAACCGGATCAATATTCTGGATATTTCACAGACGATTGTGCAGGGATTTTTCAACATGATGATGATCGTGGATACGAATCAGACCAGCAAGGATTTCGGCATGATTGTGGACGAACTTGCCAAGCTGGGGGAAGATATTGGTGTTATTATCAAATGCCAGAAGGAAGAGATTTTCGATTCCATGCACCGTATCTAATTTGAATAATGAAAAGAGTTGCTTTATGCGGATGACCAAAACGGTCAATTATAGTAACGTGAAGGATCAACTGCGGTGCAGCAGCAGTAATTTACTCT
This sequence comes from uncultured Bacteroides sp., assembly GCA_964589055.1. Taxonomy (GTDB): domain Bacteria; phylum Bacillota; class Clostridia; order Lachnospirales; family Lachnospiraceae; genus UBA3282. The sequence continues at coordinate 10,837 of CAZPSD010000043.1, read as the reverse complement.
GGCAGAAACGATTAGAATAGAGAAAGGCATGGTTTATTACTATGATCAATTTATATGAAGTGGCTGAAACCAATGAAATGATCGCGAAGGAGAATTTGGATGTAAGAACGATTACATTGGGTATCAGTCTGTTGGACTGTATTGATTCTGATTTGCAGAAAGTAAATGAAAATGTTTACCGGAAGATCACAACGGTAGCTAAGGATCTGGTGCAGACAGGACAGGAAATTGAGAAAGAATTTGGCATTCCCATTGTGAATAAAAGGATATCGGTAACTCCTATGGCATTGATCGGTCAAGCTGCCTGTAAAACGCCTGATGATTTTGTGACGCTGGCGCAGACCATGGATCGGGCAGCCAAAGCTGTGGGCGTGAATCTGATCGGCGGCTATTCCGCACTGGTTTCCAAAGGAATGACTAAGGCAGATGAAATGCTGATCCGTTCTATTCCCAAGGCGCTTCACAGTACAGAACGGGTATGCAGTTCTGTGAATCTGGGCTCCACAAAGACAGGTATCAATATGGATGCCGTGCGTTTGATGGGAGATATTATCAAGGAAACAGCGCTGATCAGTCAGGATAATGACAGCATGGACTGTATGAAACTGGTGGTATTCTGTAATGCACCGGACGATAACCCTTTTATGGCAGGGGCTTTTCACGGCGTAACAGAAACCGATGCGGTGATCAATGTGGGTGTCAGCGGTCCCGGTGTTGTTAAGACGGCATTGGAAAAAGTAAGAGGCGAGAATTTCGAGGTCTTATGTGAGACAATTAAAAAGACAGCTTTCAAGGTAACGAGAGTGGGACAGTTGGTAGCGCAGGAGGCTTCTAAGAGACTAGGGATTCCTTTCGGAATCGTGGATCTGTCTCTGGCACCGACTCCGGCGATTGGAGACAGTGTGGCGGATATTTTATGCGAAATCGGGCTGGAATATGCGGGAGCACCGGGAACAACGGCGGCGCTTGCCCTGCTAAATGATCAGGTTAAGAAAGGCGGCGTCATGGCATCCTCTTATGTGGGCGGTTTAAGCGGTGCGTTTATTCCGGTCAGCGAGGATCAGGGGATGATTGATGCGGTAGCAGCAGGAGCGCTGACATTAGAAAAATTGGAGGCTATGACCTGCGTATGTTCCGTGGGACTCGATATGATTGCGATTCCGGGAGATACACAGAATACAGCTATTGCGGGAATTATTGCCGATGAGATGGCAATTGGTATGGTAAATCAGAAGACCACGGCAGTGCGCATTATTCCGGCGATTGGCAAGACGCTGGGCGACAAGGTAGAATTCGGCGGACTGTTTGGTTATGCGCCGATTATGCCCGTAAACAAGTTTTCTTGTGAAGCATTTGTTAACCGGGGAGGAAGGATTCCGGCACCGATTCACAGTTTTAAAAATTAAATGGCTGCCGAAGAAGGTACAGGGTACTTTGCAGGAATAACGATGAAGAATCTGGTTTGTAAATGACATTGTGAGGATGGATTTTACAGCCGGATTTTTTGTATATTTGTTTGAATTTGTGGTTTGGGAAAGGAGAGACTTTTATGAAAATTCTGGTATTGGGCGGCAGCTATTTCTATGGAAGAGTGTTTGTTATGCTGGCTTCACAAATGGGTAAAAGGAAGCAAAATCCTATGCCCCATCATGCGGAGAAGACAGATTTAACGAAACAGGATGAGAGTAGTCCCTATGAGATTACCTTATTGAATCGCGGCACTTACTCTATGGAAGCTTTCGGTGTAACGCAGATTACAGGAGACAGACATGACGCCGAATCTGTAGAAGCGTGTGGGGATGACTATGATGCAGTGGTTGATTTCTGTGCATATGAGGCAGGAGATGTGCGGTTTGTACTGGAGCATCTGCCGGGGAAAGTCGGACAGTATATTCTGATTAGTACAGTGGATGTGTATCAGCGTGGAATAGGCGGTATGAAAACGGAAGAGACGGCATTAGAATACCGTCGTATTCCGGGAGAGGCAGGCAGCTATATAGCAGGAAAAGTGGTACTGGAAGAGGAAGTCAGACAGGTATGCAGTGAGTGGCAGATCGCTTACACAGTGCTTCGCCCGGCAATCCTTTACGGCCCTTACAACTATGCACCCAGAGAATCGGCTTATATTCAGTTGATGTTACAGAATCATGCGCTGCCGCAGTTTACGGATGCGGAGGGCAGATTTCAGTTTGTCTATGTGAAGGATGCGGCACAGGCGATTCTTAACTGTATGGGGAATGAGAAGGCATATGGACAGGCATACAATCTTTGTCAGGATGAAATCGTTACCTATGACAGTTTTTTCCGTGTGTTAAAAGAAGCGGCAGAACCGGAAGTGGTAGAAAGCCTGCAGGAAATAGAACTTCCTATTGAGACAGCAATGGCGCAGGGAGTGCCTGTACCTTTTCCGGCGGCAGAAGAGGAAACCGAGCTTTGCGACAATGGAAAGAGTAAGGAAGAACTGGGTATGACCTATACGGATTTTAAAGAGGGAATGAAGAAAACGTATAATGCCTTTCGGAATGTGTATCTGTCCTAAGACAGACAAGGGATATAAGATAGATAAAAGATGTAAGGTATTGATTGTTATTTGGCGGGAGCATGTGCCGCAATGAATGGCTTCAAGGAGCCAGTCACGGTCACAGAGAAGGGATATAGGATCGGCCCCCGGCTTTGTAAGAGTAAGTTTGAAACAGATGATACAGTTCGCCTTCATAATCACAGTCAATACGGGCATTGGTATCTCCGGCAATATAGGCGTTGATTTGGGAGACAGCCTTTTCCAAGATATGATTCTGGCGTTTAAAATACCAAAAGCATAGGGAAAATTTGAACAGTAAATCAATTTCTGCTTGATTTTTTTATGGAATTCGGGTATGATGTAAGCCATAAAAGGAAAACGTTTTCCTGCTATGGGCGAAAAACAGTTATAAGACGGAGGTATTTTTATGGATTTCAATGCGGTATATCACAGAGCAAATGACAACTACTGTTATCCGCTGGACGAGGAGCAGTTAATCATCAATATTAAGACAGGGTATGATGTAAAGTATGTAAACCTGATTCAGGGCGATCCTTTTAAGTCCGGTATTCTGGGCGGCGGTGAGAACTGGAGCGGCGACGCGGTCAATATTCCTTTTAAGAAGAGACTGAAGAATCAGCTCTGGTGGACAACGACGGTAAAGCCTGAATATAAAAGACTGAAATATTATTTTGAATTACAGACGGAGAACGAGAAGTGGTTCTATTTCGAGGATGGATTTGTGTCAGAGTCACAGATGCAATTAGAGGGAAGAAGCCGTCAGTGTTTTGTATTTCCATGGATGAATCCGGCGGATATTCCCGTGACACCGGCATGGGTCAACGACACGATCTGGTATCAGATCTTTCCGGAACGGTTCTGCAACGGTGATCCCTCCATCAATCCGGAGGGGACACTTCCTTGGCGTAACAAAGGCTCCGTAACGAATCAGGAATTTTTCGGCGGAGACTTACAGGGAATCATTAATAAGCTTGATTATATTAAGGATCTGGGCGTGTCCGGTTTATATCTGACACCGATCAATGAGGCGCCCTCTTCCCATAAGTATGACACGACGGATTACACGAAGATCGATCCCCATTTCGGCTCGGAAGAGACGATGGTTAATCTTGTCCGTGAGGCGCATAACAGAGGAATACGTGTGATGCTGGATGGTGTTTTTAACCATTCGGGTAAGCTGTTTGCTCCATGGATTGATGTAAAGGAGAAAGGACCGCAGTCCGAATACTGGGACTGGTTTATGATTAACGAATGGCCTTTCAGGGAAGAGGGCGGCTGTGCCCAAGCGAAGCAGTATTATACATTTGCATTCTTCGACGGTATGCCGAAATTAAATACCAACAATCCGAAGGTGCGGGAGTATCTGATCGGCATTTGTGAGAACTGGGTCAGAAATTATGATGTGGACGGTATCAGACTGGATGTGGCGAATGAAATATCCCACGCATTCTGTAAAGAACTGCGCTCTCATTTAAAAGCGATCAAGCCGGATATCTACATCTTGGGAGAAATATGGCATGATGCCATGCCATGGCTGAGAGGGGATGAGTTTGATGCCGTCATGAATTATCCGCTGGCAGAGAGCATCAAGGATTTCTGGATTGATAAGAGCCTGACGAACGAGGACTTTGAATATACAATTAACCGTTGCTATACAGGATATATGCAGCAGACCAATGATGTACTGTTTAATCTGCTGGATTCTCATGATACCAAGCGACTGCGTTCGGATGTGAAAAATCTGGACGAATATTTCCAACAGTTGGCGGTACTGTTTACCATGCCGGGATCGCCCTGCATTTACTACGGTACGGAGATTGCCATGGAAGGCGGATACGATCCGGATTGCCGTCGGTGTATGCCCTGGGAAGACATTGATAACGGGGTTTATGATGAGCGGATTGAAATTATTAAGAGCCTGCTGCATCTTCGCAGGTCGGAGCCGTTGCTGCGTAACCGTAATTTCCATTTCCCAAACCGGATCAATAAACCGAGAGTCATTGAATTTAATAAAATGGGCTGGCTGGATAACTACGTGGAAGTTATCATTAATTGTGAAGAAGAGGATATAGAGATTGAGAGAGAGGGAGAACTTCTCTTTTCCAGACATTATATAGACAATACGCTGTTGCGCAATGGTATCCTGATACGTAAATTTCATTTTTCATAATAGCATAATAAGCGATTATGAGATATACTAAGGATAAGATTTGAATGCTATGAAAAACAGAGGATACGTGAGGATATTTAAAGATGAATCAATTCAACTTACCATGTTGTCTGGTAATTGAGGAAGGCGCCTGCGAGCGGCTGAATGAGATTTTGGCAGACTGCATTCCGGGGATAGAGAAGAAGAAAGTTCTGATTGTGACAGAACCAGTGCTGATTAAGATTATGCAGGAATATCTGGAGGAGATGAAGCGTGACCTGCCCGCAAGTGAGACTTATCTGATTGGAGAGAATTCCTTTGATCAGGCAATGGAACTGGCGAAATACATCTGCATGGAAGATTTTGAGGTCATTATTGGCGTAGGCGGCGGTAAGGTATTGGATGTAGCAAAATATGCGGGATTCGTAGGAAAGATTCCGTATATTTGTGTGCCTACGACGTTAAGCAATGACAGTCTTGCTTCTCCTGTGGCAGTGCTTGGCACTGTGGGAGATGAGCGGAAAACCTTGAAATGCAGCATTCCTACAGGGATTGTTGTGGATGTGAACGTGATTATGGACGCACCCGTTGAACAGCTGCAGTCCGGAATCGGAGATACGATCAGCAAATACACTGCATTATACGATTGGAAGTTAGATGCCATGCATAAGAAAGATAAGGTGGATGACTTTGCCTATCTGCTTTCCGATATGGCGCTGACTTCTCTGTGCTATCATGAAGAGAAATCTCTTAAAAGCAAAGAATTTATTAAGATGCTGACCCAGTCACTTGTACTGGGCGGACTTGCCATGGAGATCGCGGGCAATTCCAGACCAAGCAGCGGGTCTGAGCATTTGTTTTGCCATTCCCTGGAGGAAAATCATAAAGAGATCAGGATATCCCACGGAATGGCAGTGGCGCTGGGAAGCTTGGTAAGCTGCAGACTGCAGGGACGGGATGCAGAGCTGCTTGATAGGATTCTTCATGCATACGGGATGGATATGAATCCGATGAATTGGGGGATCACCAAAGAAATCTTTGTGGATGCATGGATGAAGGCGGCAGACACAAGGAAGGACAGGTATACCATATTGAATCAGATTTCTTTGACGGAGAAGCTGTTAAGCGACATTTATGAGCAGCTGATTTGATGGTGCTTTGCTGACACCGGAGAAGAAGGAATTGTATCAATATGATAGACCGTAATCAGTTTGAACAGGTCGTTGAGACGATCAGGGAAAGCAAGGTTCCAACGGTTGCTATTGCTAGTGATGTCGAAGGATTTTATTATGTGGGAATTGACAATAAGAGGACGCTCACCGAGGTTATGGAGCATTTGTATACGGTGCATCATTGCAGAAAATTTATTCTTCCCGATGCGTTCGTATGTGCCAATGATAACATTGCGGCAGGACTGATCTACAAAGCACAGAACTATGGTTATTTCGTGCCTCGGGATTTCAGGGTGACGGGCTTTGATAATATGGATAACGGCTATGTTTACCGGTTTGGCGGTGATGAGTTTATTGTATTTTTCCCTTGTAAAGAGGAGGCGGAAGCACTAAGGTTTCGCGACCAGATCAGCGAAGCTTTACAGACCCATAATATCAGTGTCAGTATGGGGGTAAGCGTTACAAACCCTTCCTCCGGTAAAAAACTTGATGATTATCTTAAAATTGCAGACCAGGATATGTATCGGGTAAAGGCTGCTAAAAAAGCAATGAGAAAATAATTTGGGTCTGTACAAATTTATGGAAATGGCATAAAATATTTTTAAGGGAATTCATGCCGATGGTGGAAGGCTAGACATGACAGTCAGAGAAGGAAGGCGTGAGGAGAATGAAAAGTTATATTTTGAATTTAAATTCTATTGATAAAGTCAAAGGATTTGTAAAGGCAATAGAAAGTTTTGACGGATACTTTGATCTGGCATCCGGCAGATATGTGATCGATGCGAAGTCCATTATGGGTATTTTTTCTATGGACTTATCTAAGCCGGTGGAGTTTAGGATTTTAGAAACGAACCAGAGAATTTCCGAAGTGGAAGCGGCTATTGCTCCCTATATAGTTCAGCCATAGATTAAAGGAAACAGATATCAGGAAGAAGTTGCCGATGTGTGAGAAATTCATATGTCGGCAATTTTTACGTAATATAAGGAAAGTGAAGGGCATGGAAGTATGAGATTGATGCATCTGGCAGATCTGCATATCGGTAAAAAAGTAAATGAATTCTCCATGCTGGAGGATCAGAAATATATATTAGAGCAGGTGCTCTTCTTAGCACGTGACCGAAAGGCGGACGGTGTGCTGATCGCAGGCGATATTTATGATAAACCTGTTCCGTCTGTTGAAGCAGTTTCCCTGTTTGATACGTTTTTGACAAGACTTTCAGAGTTTCAGCTGCCTGTGTTTATAATCAGCGGTAATCATGATTCGGCGGAGCGTCTCTCTTTCGGAGCGAAGCTGATGGAGAAAAGCAGTGTATATGTGGCGTCGGAATATGCAGGAGAGGTCAGGAAAGTCAGGGTGAAGGACGCTTATGGCGCTTTAGACATTTATTTGCTCCCTTTTATCAAACCTGCTTATGTCAGGGCTGTCTGGGGAGAAGAGGCAGGGGAAATCAAAACCTGTCAGGAAGCGGTCGCTTATGTGATGAGTAAGACAGAGTTGGAAAAGGAGCACAGGAATCTTCTGGTAGCGCATCAGTTTGTAACGGGCGCAGCAATCTGTGATTCGGAGGAACATTCGGTAGGAGGACTGGATCAAGTGGAAGCTTCCTGCTTTGACGGATTTGATTATGTGGCGTTAGGGCACCTGCATGGTCCCCAGACAGTGGGATGTGATACGGTCCGATATGCCGGTACGCCGCTGAAATATTCCTTTTCGGAAGTAAGTCATAGCAAAAGTGTGACCATTGTGGATATGAAGGAAAAGGGAAATGTGACAGTAGAAACCTATCCGTTGGTACCCCTGCATGATATGCGCAAGATTCGGGGAAGCTATGAGGAAATTACGAAGAAATCCAATTATGACAGGACCAATACCGGAGATTATGTGCAGATCACACTGACGGATGAAGAAGATATTTTCGATGCGGTGGGTAAATTGCGGGTTATTTATCCGAATTTGATGAAACTGGAATATGATAATACGAGAACCAGGCAAAATAGCCGGATAGAGCTGCAGGATGAAGCGGAAGACAAAACACCGTTGGAACTTGCAGGGGAATTGTTTGAGATGCAGAATAACAGACCTATGAGGGAAGAACAGAAGCGGTATCTGGAGTCCCTGATTACGGAAATTTGGGAGGAAGATGAGACAATATGAGACCGCTGATGTTGACGTTATCCGCCTTTGGACCTTATGCGGAAGAAACCTGTATTCCTTTTGAAAAGCTGGGAAAAAAAGGATTATATCTGATCACGGGAGATACCGGAGCCGGGAAGACCTTTATCTTTGATGCCATCGTGTTTGCATTATATGGAGAGGCGAGCGGCAGCGCCAGGGAGACATCCATGTTTCGTTCCAAATACGCGAAGCCGGATACCGCTACTTACGTAATACTGCGCTTCCAATATCATGAACAGGAATATGAAATCATAAGAAGCCCGGAGTATATGAGACCTTCAAAACGCGGGGAAGGCATGACGCTTAGCCGTGCGGAAGCTGCGCTCACATATCCGGACGGACACATCGTGACTAAGAGCAAAGAGGTAACGAAAGCAGTCATTGAGCTGCTGGGGATCGATAAGAATCAGTTTACACAGATTGCCATGCTGGCACAGGGAGATTTTCTGCGCCTTTTGTATGCCAAAACAGAAGAACGGAGCAAGATATTCCGGGAGATTTTTCATACGAAGGCATATATGATTTTGCAGGACAGGCTGAAGAGTGAGGCAGGAGCGCTCCGTCAGCAGTGTGAAGACCATTGTAAAAGCGTTGAACAGTACCGGGAGGGCATTCTCTGGGAGCCGGAATATCTGCCGCAGCCGGAGAAGCTTGTGTTGACGGAGGAACTTTTACAGGAATTGGGCCACACGATTGACCAAGAAAGTCAAAAAATACAGCAGATACAAACAACCCTTACGGAAACCGAGGGCGCCATAGAAAAGAATCATCAGATACTGGGCAGACTGCAGACGAGGAAGAAATTGCAGGAGGAGCTGGACGAAGCCGCAGCGGAGATAAAGCGTATCGAGCCGGAATTACCGCCGCTTCACGAAAAGCTTGTTAAGCTGCAGCAGCAGAAAGAGCAGATGGATATCCTGAGAACGAAGATGCGCCTGGAAGAAGAGAAGCTGTCTGTCTATGATGAGGCGGATGCGTTAAGACGAAAGCAGGAGATTCTGGTACAAAAGCTTGCGCAGAAAGAACAAAGCTATGCAAAGCAGGAAGAAACCATTAAACTGCTGCAAGGGCAATACGCGGATTCGAAAAAGCAGCAGGAGCAGTTACAGAGTGAGGCTTTGCAGAGGGTAAGAGCAGAACAGCAGTTACAACTTGAAACACAACAGTATACCATGTGGCAGGATTTGGTTTTACAGATGGAAGAGCTCGACAGGCTGCAGTCGGAGCTTTCGCAGGAGCAGGCGGACTATCGGGAAGCGTCTGCTTTACAGGAAAAGAAAAAGAGCATGTACGAACAGATACAGCAGCATTATTTGGATGAACAGGCAGGCGTTCTGGCACAGACATTGCAGGAGGGAAGCCCTTGTCCGGTCTGCGGCGCGACCCATCATCCGATGCCGGCGGCAAGGGCAGAGGATGCGCCGGATAAAGAGGATGTTGCACAGGCTAAGCGAAGCTGGGAGGAGAGCAGTCTGGCGATGCAGAAAAAGAGCGCGGCGGCGGGCTGCGCCAAGGGAGCGCTGGAAAGTGCGGGACAAGCATTGATTGCCCGTCTGGATACCGCCAGGATTATCTGGGAAACGCAAAAAACAGAGGAAAAGCGCTCAGAGATGGATCGGTTTCTTGGGGCACGGGAGGACATACAGACACAGTTGCGGGATAAATTACACTTAAGTAAAGAAAACAGGGACATACTGCTGGAAAAAGTGTCTGAATTACAAAGAAAACAGAAAAGGGCGGATCAGTTACAGGAAGCCATGCCTTTGCTGGAACAGAGAATACAAGAGGCTGAAACCTGCAGGAAAGAGGCAGAAGAGGAAATCACGGCTTTGATAATCGATAGAAAAGTGCTGCAGGACAAACAACAGGAAATACAGAGATCACTTGCGTATGAGAATAAGGCGCAGGCGCAGGCACAGCTTCGTACGAAGCAGGATACGTTAAATGCGTATGAAGCGAGTCTTGCAAAAGCAGAGCAATGTTATCGGGAGGAGGAGCGTGCTTATCAGAAGGTTTTGCAGAAGCATGAAACCTTGCGGGGACAACTGGTAAAGGAGCCTGAGGAGACAGATTTAAACGATCTTATGACGCGGCAGAATGTGCTGATGGAGCAAAAGCGGACATTGCAGGAGAAGAAACAAAGGATCGCCTACCGGTATGAGACGAATAAAAAGATAAAGGCGGATATTGAACGGCGCAGCGGTCTGCTGGGGAAATTGGAGAAGCAGTGGAACATGGTCAGGGAATTATCTGATACCTGCAGCGGAAATCTGGCGGGGAAAGATAAGATTATGTTGGAGACTTATGTCCAGATGCAGTATTTTGACCGCATTATCAGGCGTGCCAATACAAGATTCATGGTTATGTCAGCGGGACAATATGAAATGAAGCGTTCCGAGCAGGCAGAGAATATGAGAAGCCAAAGCGGGCTGGAACTGGATGTGATAGACCATTATAACGGTACGAGACGCAGCGTAAAGACACTGTCAGGCGGCGAAGCGTTTTTGGCATCTCTGTCGCTTGCGCTTGGACTTTCCGATGAGATTCAGTCTGTGTCGGGAGGAATAGCCCTTGATACCATGTTTGTGGATGAGGGATTCGGGTCACTGGATGAAACAGCGTTAGATCAGGCGATATATGCACTTCAGAATTTGACGGAGGGCAATCGGCTGGTAGGGATCATATCCCATGTCAGCGAACTGCGGGAGCGGATTGATAAGAGGCTGGTTGTGACCAAGGATTCCGCAAATGCAAGCCGGATCATGCTTGTGACGGACACCTGACAACGATAAAATTTG
>CAZPSD010000042.1:0-19003 GCA_964589055.1 uncultured Bacteroides sp. | reverse complement strand
TTGCGGTTATGGATTTCAGTGTAGGCGAGCCGGATTTTGGTACGCCCGATAATATATGTGAAGCAGCGAAGGAAGCTATCGATGCAGGCCATACAAAATATACGCTTGTAAACGGTATACCGGAACTTCGGGAGGCAATCTGCAAGAAGTTTTATACGGAAAACCATATTTCTTATACACCTGACCAGATTTGTGTCGGAACGGGAGCAAAGCAGCCTTTGTTTAATGCGGTTTTTGCAATTTGTGAGGAAGGCGATGAAGTCATTATTCCTACACCCAGCTGGGTAAGTTATGAAGAGATGGTAAAATTAGCCGGTGCGGCGCCCGTTTATGTATCTTGTAAGAAAAAAGATAATTTTGAATTAGATATACCGGAGATCGCAAACGCCATATCAGATAAAACCAAAGCAATTATTATCAATACACCAAATAATCCTACCGGGGCGGTATATAAAAAAGAAACATTAAAGAAACTGGCTGAACTTGCGCTTAAGTATGACTTTTATATTATCGTAGATGAGGTATATGAAAAGCTTGTTTATGAAGGGCATGAACACTTCTCTATTGCCTCTTTGTCAGAAGAAGTCAAAGATAAATGTATTGTAATTAACGGATTATCCAAATCTTATGCGATGACCGGATGGAGGATTGGCTATGCCGCGGCAAATGATGAAATCATAAAAGCAATCAAAGGGATTCAGAGCCATACAACATCGGCAGGCAATTCCATTACGCAATACGCAGCATTAGAAGCATATACAGGAAATCAGGATTTCTTAAAGGAAATGCATGAGGAATTTGTAAAAAGAAGAGATTATCTCATAAAAAGAATTAATGGGCTTCCTTATGTCTCCTGTAATCCGGTATATGGAGCATTTTATATTATGATGGATATCAGTGAGACCTTTGGCAGACATTATGATAATGCCACGATTCATTCTTCCATAGAGTTTGCAGATTTATTACTGACACACGAATATGCGGCGCTTGTGCCGGGTGAAGCATTTCACGCGGACAATTATATGAGAATATGTTATGCAGTTTCTATGGACTGTATCAAAGAAGGAATGGACAGGATAGAGAGATTTCTAAAAGCTTTAAAATAAATCATAAGGGAGGTATCTCATGGATACACTATGTGAAAAATTCAGTAAATTGGGAATTGACAATGCTCCGGGACAGGAAAAAATGCAGAAGGAAAGAGAGATAGATTTACGAGGTGATATAATAGAGGGGAAAGAAGTAGATTTTTCCCATGGCGATGTGGACGCCTTTGAACCATTACCCGGTAGTCTGGATTGTTTTATCAAAGGGTATGAAATCGGCGGTAAACAGGCATATACGGAGTATCGGGGTAAACCGGATATCAGAAAGGATGTGGCAGAAAAAATATCCAAATTTACCGGAAGCAATATTAATCCGGAGGAAAATATTATTCTGACACCCGGAACACAGGGAGCGCTTTTTTTGGCAATGGGTTCTATGATAGGAGCGGATGATAAGGTTGCCATTGTGGAACCGGATTATTTTGCTAACAGGAAATTGGTAGAATTTTTTGGTGGAAAGATTATTCCTGTAGAGTTAGACTATAAAAAGTATACGGACAGGGCAGGAATTGATTTGAAAGATTTGGAGAATAAGTTTAAAGATGGCGTCAGCCTGTTTATTTTCTCAAATCCGAACAATCCATTGGGTGTTATATATTCAGCGGAAGAAATAGAGGGGATAGCGTCTTTAGCCAGGAAATACAGTGTATCACTTATCGTAGACGAGTTATATTCCCGGCAGATATTTGATCATAGACAGTATACTCATTTATGTGCGATGCCGGAAAAACCGGATCAGATGATTACGGTTATCGGACCTTCCAAAACAGAATCATTAAGCGGTTTTCGATTGGGAACAGCATTTGGAAATAAGGATATTATTCTCAGAATGGAAAAATTGCAGGCAATTGTATCTCTGCGAACGGCAGGCTATTGCCAGTCAGTATATCATGTTTGGTTCAATGAGCCGGAAGGTTATATGGAGAATCGTATTAAAGCCCATCAGGATATTAGGGATGAGTTGTATACAAAGTTTACAGATGCGGGTTATTATGTGAGAAAAACAGAAGCGGGAAGTTATTTATTTGTGGAACTTCCAAAATTGGATGTTGAACTAAAAGATTTTGTGGCAGCTCTTAGAAAGCTTGCAGGAGTAACTGTTACCGCAGGAGTGGAGTTTGGTCCGCAGTTTACGAGACATTTCAGAATTAATTTTTCACAGGATGCGGAAGCGGCATCGGCTGCCGCAGACCGTATCATAGAGATTGTGAAGCGTTATACTTCTGTTTGTTAATTTGTTTGATTTATTGTCCTGCATTTTCACTCATCAATTTAAGTATAAGCCCGCCAACTTATTTCATGACGGGCATCCGCCCTATAGAAACGATTGTACAATATGTCCTTAGTGAGCAAGCTCCCATGGTCATATTACACAATCATTTCTGCATGGCTGAACTGTTACCAAATTAAGAGAAAGGTATGATTATTAGTATGAAACAACTGGATTTATCACAATTCGATCTGTCATACATAGAAGATGATAGTGCTGAAAAACAACAGTTTTACTGGGTAGGATTATATTATTTCTTTGCAAAAGCAGCAATGGAAATGTATGGGCAAAAAGGCGAAGGAGCCTTAAGAAAAGGTGTGCGGGCATACGGAAAAGAAAGAGGTCAGAGAATGAGAAGGATTGCAGACAGCAAAGGGCTTCCTGCCAACCTGTTGACATTGTTTGACTATTATGACTTGATGAGTGATCCGAGATTTGTACATCCCACAGAAGGGCTTGTAATGACCGAAGAGGTTAAGAAATCCATTACCGGAAGGTGTCCGGATGCGGAAATGTGGGGCAGGCTGCCGGATGGTATGCATATAGGATCTATATACTGTGAAGAGGTTCATCATCAGATCTATTCCGGTTTTGATCCGGCAATTCAGGTTAATTTATGTGAGACATTGACTAACGGCGGAGAATTTTGCCGGTTTCATCTGTATTGCAGGAAATGTAATCAGAAGGAGTATCCTTTGCCGGAATATGTGCCTCAGGTGTGGGATGATTTTTCCGGTGATATGGTGGCTTCTATTTACAGTATTTTCTGTATCATGTATTTAAAGATAGCGCGTACTCTGAAAGATGAATTAGGTGAAGATGCGGTACGGGAAGCATTGGAGGAATTCTGTTATTACCGCGGTGTACGTATGAGAAAGCTTCATGAGAGAAAAAATATGCCGGTTAGTCTTCATAACTTTATTGTGGAAGGAGACGTTTTCCTAGACCAGAGGGAACAGGTATCTGTAATTGAAAGATCGGAGAAAGAAATAGAAATCACCACGAAAAGAAATATTATGTATGAAGCTGCAAAAACGTATGCGTGTGAGGACTTATATGAGTTGTATCAGGAAGTTTCCTATCCTTATCTCTTGATGGGATATGGAACTCAGTTTAATTGTGAGATACTTTCAGAAAGTCCTGAAGAGGAAATTCATATTGTGTTTCATGTAAAGTAGTATCATTGCAATAATTGTTCCGACATAGACAATATTTTTATAATTTTACAGAAACAATTGGGAATGAAAGAAGAAGTATAAGATGGAAACACTACAACAGATCATTCAGAAATTTGCCGGATACGGAAGGACAGAAAACGGCGGGATCAGCAGAACTTTCGGCAGTGATGCTTATTTACAGGCTTCCCTTGAACTGAAAGAATATTTACAATTAAATGGTTTAGAGAGTTATATTGATTCTGTAGGAAATGTGCATGGGATTTACGGAGAAGGAAAGAAAGATGTTATAGTTGCTTCCCATCTGGATACGGTTGTCGAAGGCGGCATGTTCGATGGATTGTTAGGCGTGGCTGCAGGCATTAATTGTTTAGTAAGGTTAAAAGAAGAAAATGCCAGGCTGCCTTATCGGGTTCATCTGATTGCCACGAATGGAGAAGAAGGCAATATATTAGGAGGAACCTTCGGCAGCAGATGTCTGATGGGAGAATATACTGATTATAATTTATTGGAACAAAATATTCCGATTGTGGTGAATGCGGAGACGAAGGCAGCGCTAAGCAGACAGGATATTATTCAATGCAGACTTGAAACTGCAAAGATCCATTCCTACATAGAGCTTCATATTGAGCAAGGCAATAGGCTGGAAAAGCAGCATAAAAAGATAGGGCTTGTGACAGGTATAGTGGGTCTTCAAAGATATAAGATTACAGTGCAGGGCAGAAGCAATCATTCCGGGACTACCATGATGGAGTACAGAGATGACGCTTTAGTAAAAGCTGCCAAAATTGTGGTTTATTGTGATGAACGGGCCAAAAAATACGGACAGGATCTGACAGCAACTATAAGTGGTGTCTCCATTACTCCTAATGCATTGGCGGTTATCAACGGAACTGTTGAAATGACATTAGAGTGCCGTAATCTTGATGAAAAGCTGTTAAGGCAGTATATAGAAGATGTAAAAGGATATTGCGATATTTTAGCGGGTGTCAGTATAGAACAATCCGTTAAAAAATCACCTGTAACATGTAATGAGGAAATACTGGACTCCTTAGAGAAAATATGTCAGGAACAAGATGCTGCGTATGTAAGGATGCCAAGCGGCGCAACGCATGATGCAAGCATATTTGGTTTGAAGGTTCCGGTGGGAATGATATTTATACCATCCCATCATGGGATTAGTCATAATAAAGAAGAATTCAGCAGTCCGGAGGATTGCGAATTAGGCAGCGAGGTATTGTATTCTTATGTCAGAACAAAGATTTACGGAACTTGAGATTCCGTGTAATTTATACAAATTAAATAATACAGAGTATATCTGTCAAGTAACTTCCATAGAGAATGAGGAGTATGTTAATACGATTTATCGAAGCAGTATTTCCAACGAAGGTCGGAAGGAAAAAATAGATACGGGGAGTCTGGCGGCGGTTTCTGAAACATATGAAATGATTGCATACTGGCAGGAAAACCAGTTAAAAATCATGGATTTGAAAACAAAAGAGACATATTCTTTAGGCAGTTTTATCAGACCGGGACAGGCTGATTTCTGTAAGTTTTCTAAGAAGCTTGTTTTCACTGCTGCGCAGGATTTTAAACCGGAGCCGGAGGGTATTCCGAAATTTGAGACGATTCAATGGATTGACCGGACGAAATTTAAATCCGACGCAACGGGAATTTATGATGGAAGATATGCACAGGTTTTTGTTGCTGATCTTGATTTTTCTGCAGAGAATGGGAAGGATAGAGTCAGGAGAATTACCACGAAGAAACTGGATTATGCCAATCCGGCATTTCTTAATGAGAAGAGTGTAATATGTACGGCAGTTCCCACAGATATGGATTATTCGGATGATACTTATTTTCAGATCATAGATTTGGAAACCGGAGAAAAAAGATGGATACCGGGAGTGGGAGGACCGGTTAATGAATTGGCTGTCAGCCCGGACGGAGATTATGTAGTTGTACTGACACATGATAATGCCTATTGGGAAGCTACTAATTATAAATTATATAAGTTGGATTTCAAAAATGGGACATTGGAATGTTTTAGCGATATACTTGACCGTTCCGTAGGCAATTATGTTATTAATGATACCGGATTGAAAATGAATGGAAGAGCGATTCAATTTTCAGAGGACGGAAAGACGGTCTATGCCAATATTACGGATGGATTTGTTACAGATATCTATGGATTTTCAGGAAATGGTGATTTTAGAAGAATTACGGACAGAGACAGCGTTATATCGGAATATGCCGTCATGGGGCAGGACATTGTTATGATCTGCTCACGGGTAAATGTACCTGCCTGTATAACCCGTTATCATAATGGTATATATCAGACTATAGAACAGCAGAAGAATGTTTTCATCGATGTAGAGACAGAAGAATTTACCTATCCGGGACATAACGGAGAGGATTTTAAGGGATATATTTTTTATCCTAAAGAAATAAATCTGAAGGGGATTGTATTGGATATACACGGCGGGCCTCATTACTGTCATGGTCTTGTCTATTCTATCGATGTACATTTATTGGCGCAGGCAGGATATGCAGTGGTCTATACCAACCCGGCAGGAAGCCAGGGCAACGGAGAAATGATTGCCAGAGCAAGCTATCATGACTGGGGCGGTAAAGATTACAGAGATTTATTAAGCTGTGTGGATAAAGTTAAAAAAATTTCTGAATTTTCAGGCTTACGCTGGGCGGTGAAGGGCGGAAGCTATGGCGGATATATGGTAAATTGGATGATAGGGCACACGGATATCTTCACCTGTGCCATATCTGAGAGAAGTACCTGTAACCGGTATAGCCAGGCAGGAACAAGTGATTGTGCTTTCCGGTATGGAAAGTTTGAATTTGAGGATTTTCCATGGGAACATTGCGAAAGCTATATGGAACGTTCCCCTATCACTTATGTTAAAAATGTAAATACACCGGTATTGCTGATTCATGGTGATTATGATATGAATTGTCCCATTTCTCAAAGTGAGGAGTGGTATTCTGCATTAAAGCTTGAACATAAGGAAGTATATTTTGCCAGATTTAAAGGACAGAATCACGGATTTGCCGTGAAGGGAGATCCTGTCTGCAGAAAGGAACGATATCAATTACTGGTTTGGTGGTTAGACCGCTATATGGACAAAGAATAGCAGTTTGAGAGAACGGAGAAAAAAATGGAAAAATATGTTTATCTTCAGGAATATATTCACCCGAAAGCAAAAGCTTTATTGGAGGATAAGGTTAAAATTATTGACCAAATAGAAGAGATTAGTAAAGCCGATGCAATTATCAGCCGTAATCAGTTCAAGGTGACGAAGGAAGTTCTTGATCAGGCAGTAAATCTTAAAGTGATAGGCGTCCACGGAACAGGCATGGATAATGTGGATGTAGATACGGCAAAGCAAAAGGGCATAGAAATCTTCAATACACCGGGCATTAATGCCGGATCGGTTGCGGAATTAAATGTTCTTCTTGCATTAACCCTATTAAGAAAAACAACACAGGCGGTATATGATATTAAGTCCGGTAAGGGAATGGAACATGCCAAGCAGGACTATAAAGGTAATGAATTGACAGGTAAAAAGGTCGGTTTCATCGGCTATGGAAATATAGCAAAATATACGGCAAATATTTTGAAAAACGGATTTGAAACCAAAATATACGCATGGTCGAGATCACTCACGCCCCAAAAAGCGGAAAAAGAACAAGTCGTATACTGTTCAAATGTAGAAGAGGTATTATCCCGTACAGACGTTATTTTTCTGGGACTCCAACTCTCGGAGGAAAATAAATATATCATCAATATGGATAATCTGAAAAAATGTAAACCGTCGGCGATATTGATTAATACGGCAAGGGGTAAGCTTGTGCGTGAACAAGATTTGTATCAGGCTTTAAAACAGCATATCATTGCGGCAGCCGCAAGTGATGTATTCGAAAAAGAGCCTGTCAGTTCAGACAATATCTTAGTGTCTTTAGAAAATTTTACTCCGACACCTCATTTGGGGGCAAATACGGAGGAAGCATTGTACCGTGTCGGAATGGCAGTGGTAACAGGAGTGCTTAAGAGACTTTCTATTGCAGTAACGGAAGAAGAAATAGAGAGGTATCGGTTGTAGATTATAAAATTATGCCTGGGTTGAACGGAGCGGACTGTCATGATGCAAAAAAATGATATCAGATACATAACTTACGTCAATATATTAAAAGAAGAGCTGGTTCCGGCAATGGGCTGTACGGAACCGATCGCGATTGCTTACGCTGCGGCGGAGGCGAGACAGATACTTGGCGAAATACCGGAGCGTGTGTTTGTAGAAGCCAGCGGCAGCATTATTAAAAATGTAAAAAGTGTTATTGTACCTAATACGGATTATCTGAAAGGAATACCTGCAGCGGCAATAGCGGGAATCATTGCCGGAAATCCGGAAAAGAAATTAGAGGTTCTGTCAGAAATTGATGACAATGCAAAAATAAGAATAAGAGAAGAATTAGAGCAGATACAAGTAACGACAGAGCATATTGAGACAGGGCATGTTTTTGATCTTACGGTTACGGAATATGTAAGAGACTCTTATGTAAAAGTAAGAATCAGGGATCATCATACCAATATCGTACTGATTGAGAAAAATCATGAAATGCTTCTGAACAATGAAGAAATACTGCCCGTCAATAAGAAAACCGATACCGACAGAAGTCTTTTAAATATCAAAGATATATGGGAGTTTGTTAATTGTGTGGATATCAAAGATGTCAGCCGTATATTGGATCGGCAGATTTCCTTTAATATGGCAATTGCAGAAGAAGGACTGTTAGGTGATTACGGTGCCAATATTGGAAGTGTTCTGTTAAAAGCCTATGGAAATACTGTCAGCAACAGGGCAAAAGCTAAAGCGGCAGCAGGATCGGATGCCCGCATGAATGGGTGCGAACTTCCTGTTATTATTAATTCCGGCAGCGGCAATCAGGGCATTACCTGTTCGGTTCCTCTGGTAGAATATGCGAAAGAACTGCAGGCGGGAAAAGAAAAACTCTATAGAGCATTAGTATTATCAAATTTGATTGCCATACATGAAAAAGAAGGTATAGGAACATTATCTGCATACTGCGGCGCGGTCAGCGCCGGAGCCGGAGCAGGCGCCGGGATTGCATATCTGTGCGGCGGTGATTATGAGGATATTATTCATACGGTGGTAAACGCACTGGCAATTGTGTCTGGCATAGTATGTGATGGGGCGAAGGCATCATGTGCGGCTAAGATCGCAGCTTCTGTAGACGCAGGTATTTTGGGATATGAAATGTTCAAGAACGGACAGGAATTTAAGGGTGGGGACGGTATCGTTATGCATGATATAGAATCTACCATTCAGGGAATCGGTAAACTGGGCAAAGAAGGTATGCGGGAGACCAATGAGGAGATTATACGGTTAATGATCGGCAATTAGAGGTGGAAAGATAAGATTATAGGTTTCAAAATTATATATTATGTAGATTATAATTATTATATAAATATTTGTATTTGATTATAGTTTGAGGAACATATATAATAAAAGAGATATTAAAAAAAATATTTTTTATCAAAATAAAAAATATATGTAGTTAAATGACAAAGTGGTCGTGGATTCAATCCACGACTTTTTTTAATAAAATGGTATATATGGAAAGGTGGAATAAAAAATGTTGAAAATACGAAATGTTCATAAAGCATTTGGAGAAAATCAGGTATTGAAAGGAGTTTCGTTAGATGTTGAAAAAGGTGATGTTGTAGTAATACTCGGGTCTAGTGGATCAGGTAAAACTACTCTTTTAAGGTGTATTAATTTTCTTGAACAAGCTGATGAGGGAGACTTATTGTTTGATAATTTGGAAGTTGATTTAAAACTGGCAACTAAAGATCAGAAAAAGTACATTCGCAGGAAAACAGCATTTGTTTTTCAGAATTATAATCTTTTTGCAAATAAAACGGCGCTTGAAAATGTGATGGAAGCATTAGTGATTGCAAGGAAAATACCAAAGAAAGAGGCAAGAGAAATATCTATGAAATGTTTGGATAAAGTTGGACTGTCAGATAGATATGATTTTTACCCAAGTCAGCTGTCAGGCGGTCAGCAACAGAGAGTTGGTATTGCGAGAGCAATCGCAGGAAATCCGGATGTCATTCTTTTTGATGAACCGACATCAGCATTAGATCCTGAACTGATCGTAGAAGTTTTAAACGTTATGAAGAATCTGGCGCGGGAAGGAACAACAATGATTGTTGTAACTCATGAAATACAGTTTGCCAGAGAAGTTGCAACTAAAATTGTATTTATGGATGATGGAGTTATTTCGGAACGGGGAACGCCGGAGGAGTTTTTCAATCATCCCAAAAAAGAACGTACAAAGCAGTTTCTTTCGAGAGTTACTAAAGAAAGAGAAAGAAGAGAAATTTCATAACTATTTTATTATAGTTCCTATAATGTAAAATTTATTTGACAATAGAATAGATGGTGTGTAGAATCAACTCTATTAAAACATATAATTCCTATAAAAATAATAGGTTTTAAAAGAAAATAACAGATGCAAAGGCATACGTTTACCAAAGGTAGATAGAAAGAGGAGAAAAATTATGGAAAAAAGCGGATTGAGACAAGTCGCAATTTATGGAAAGGGCGGAATCGGAAAATCAACAACAACGCAGAATTTAACAGCAGGACTTTCACAGCTTGGCAAAAATATTATGGTTGTCGGATGTGATCCGAAAGCGGATTCTACCAGATTATTGCTAGGCGGATTGGCACAGAAAACGGTTCTTGATACTGTTCGTGATCAGGCTGATTTTGATTTGAGCGCCATTATGAAAACAGGATTCGGAGGAATAAAGTGTGTTGAGTCAGGTGGACCGGAACCTGGTGTGGGATGTGCCGGACGTGGAATCATTACGTCAATTAATACATTGGAAAATCTGGGGGCTTATACAGATGATTTGGATTATGTATTTTATGATGTCCTAGGTGATGTTGTATGCGGTGGTTTTTCCATGCCAATCAGAGAAGGTAAGGCCAAAGAAATTTATATTGTAGCATCAGGAGAAATGATGGCGTTATATGCAGCTAATAATATTTCCAAAGGTATTCAGAGATATGCTACTCAAGGCGGAACAAGATTAGGAGGTATCATATGCAATAGCAGAAATGTTGACAGAGAGATAGATTTGCTTACCGCTTTTGCAAAAGAGCTTGGAACACAGCTTATCCATTTCGTACCTCGTGATAATATTGTCCAACGTGCGGAGATCAGGAAGAAAACAGTTATTGAATATGATCCGGACGCTGCACAGGCAGAGGAATATAGAACACTTGCAAGAAAAATAGATGAGAATGATATGTTTGTTATTCCTAAGCCGATGACACAGGAAAGATTGGAAGAGATTTTATTGGAATATGGATTGATGGACATATAAAGATTTAAAAATGTTGTTGTGGAACACATAATATGAGGTAACTTTTAACGTTAAGTATTAAGAAAGTGAGGAGAAACTATGAAAAAACTATTAGCAAAAGGAATCACAGTAACAACAGTTTGTGTATTTATGCTTTCAGGATGTGGAAGTACATCTGAAACTGCAGCAGACAGTACGGTAACAGAAGAAACTGTCGAGGAAACAGCAGTAGAAGAAACCGGGGAAGCAGATGCTGTAGTAGAGGAGAATGCTGCAGAAGGGGAAAATACAGAGGTAAGAAAAGTAGTAGTCGGATATTATCAGAATGGCGGACCGTCAAACTGCCAGACAGATGAGAATGGAAATCCTACAGGATATTACATTGATGCATTAAAAGCGGTTGATGAAGTATTGGATCAGTATGAGTTTGTATTTGAGGGAACAGATGAGCAGGATCTTTGGACTGGTATTGCAGAAGGGAAATATCAGCTCGGTGCGGCAAATTGTTTCTACACAGAGGAGAGAGCGGAAAAATATCTTATTCCCGAAGAAAATATCGGAGCATGTATTGCAGGTATTCTTGTAAGAAAAGAAGATGAAAATATTACCAGCCTGGAAGAGGCAGCAGATGCGGGCTTCACACTTGCACCCATCACAGCCGGAGACGGATGGCAGTTTGTAGTACAGAATTATAATGATGCACATCCTGATAAGCAGATTACGATAGAATTAACAGATAGTAAAACTGCTTCCAATGATGGTTATGGATATGTGGCGGAAGGAAGATATGATTGCCACGGAACCATTAAGACAAAATTTGAATCCGCCGTTGCAGCAGAAGACGGAGATCTGCATGAATTATATTATGATAAGATTGTATTTCAGCCATGTCTTGCTGTTCGTGTTGTAACTTTGGTTAATAAAGACGAGCCGGAGTTGTGTGATGCAATTAATGGTGCTATTAAACAGTTAAAAGATGATGGGACATTAAGTAAACTGGCAATTCAGTATTATGGAGAAGATGTTTTTGAATATGACGTATACTAAGATATGAGACTTATTGAGTATTGGATAAAGGGGCTATCTATTTTCCGACAGCCCCTTTTTAAGGAGAACTAATCGTGATTGAATTTAAATCCAGCTATTTTTGGGAATCGTTTCCGCAATTATTAAGATATCTTCCAATAACTATATTAATTATTGCACTTTCTTTGTTATTCGGAGTCATGATAGGATTTATTCTTGCATGGATGAAGTTGGGTAAAAATAAAATTCTGCAAAAAATTGCAAATGCATACACGACTGTTGTCAGATGTACTCCGTATATCGTTATGTTATTTCTGATATATTACGGAGGTCCCAGAATTGCAGCACTTTTTGGCGGAAGTGGAAACGGCAGGGGAAAATTATTTTATATTATCATGACTTTCTCCATTATGTGCGGAGGTACACTGTCTGAAGTTATGAGATCGGCATATGAGGCAATTCCCATAGGTCAGACAGAAGCAGCTTACAGTTTGTCAATGACACCGTTACAGACACTTTGCAGAATCGTGATTCCCCAGGCGTTTGTTATTGCGCTGCCAAACATCGGAAACAATGTAATAGACATGTTTAAGAATAGTTCACTGGCTTTTACGATTGGTTTTATGGAAATTATGGGAAAAGCAGACAGTATCATTGCCCAAAGATACGGCAGCTTTCCTATATCTACATATTTGGCGGTCGCACTGATCTATTGGGTTTCCTGTATTATTTTAGAACAAATTATGTATTGGATGGAGACGGGAATTGTACGTCGCAGGATAAGAGGAGTAAAGGCAAGGAGGTAAGGATATGGATTGGGAATTTATGTATAAAACTTTTTGGTTAGCAGTCAAAGGAATCCCGGTCACATTAGAAATAACAATTTTATCACTTATTTTTGCCTTTCCTTTGAGTCTTATTATTGCAATTGTAAGAAATAAGAAAATTAAAGTTTTTTCAAAAATATGTGGGATTTATGTTTCCTTCATCAGAGGGACACCTATTTTGGTTCAAATATATCTTTTGTACAATTTATTGCCAAGCTTGTTAAAAATTGCTTTAGATAAGATGGGGTCTGAAATTAATATTTTTAAGATTAACCCAATGATTTATGCTGTTATTATTTTTTCATTAAATATATCAGCATTGATGTCAGAAATAATGAGATCAGCTTTTGCTACTGTTGATAAGGGGCAGATGGAAGCAGCAGTTACTTTGGGAATGACCGAGTGGCAGGCATATTACAGAATTATTTTGCCGCAGGCTTTTGTGTCTGCAATTCCTAATATATGTACATTGGTGATTCTGATTATTAAGATGACATCATTGGCGTTTACAATGACAATTCAGGATGTCACAGCGATTGCAAAGATACAGGCAGGATTAGGTTATACCTATTTTGAAGCATACATAGATATTTTTGTGATTTATTTGGTGCTTTGTATTTGTATAGAAAAAATATTCGGGAAATTAGAAGCGCGGATGAAACGATATAAGAATCCTGTTATTGCGTAAGAAAGAGAGAAGTATATGAGTTATAAAATTGCTGTTACAACATCGGATCAGAAGAATATTAATTTGCACTTTGGATCAGCAGACGCTTTCTGTATTTATAAGCTGTCGGAAAAGGGAGAAGCACAGTTCACAGAAGTAAGAAATATTCCTAAAGAGTATCTGGATGCTTACCGGCAGGAAATGAAATCAAAAGGATGTTGCGGAAAGAACGAAGGGTATATTACTTTAGTTGCAGGATTGTTAGGAGACTGTAAGTATTTGCTGACGGAAAAGATTGGACCGCATCCGTATAAAGCAATGCAGTCAAAAGGAATAAGCTGTTTGGAAATATCCTGTCCGATTACAGAGGCACTTGAGAAGATATCAGTTTATCAGATGAATATATCCCGTAATGTTAACAGGCGGAATAACGGAGAGTTTAGGGCTGCGATCGCAAGTACGGACGGCAAGGTAATCAATCAGCATTTTGGTCATGCAGAGCAATTTTATATTGTGAAAATAAATGAAGATAATTATGAGTTCCTTGAGGTAAGAAACGTGTGTGCAAGCTGTATGGGAGGAAGTCATGAGGCAGGAAGTTTTGAAAAAACAGCGCAGATATTAGAAGATTGTTCTGTGATTTTGGTCAGCCGGGCAGGACCGGGAGCATATGAATTCCTGACACGTAGAGGTTTTAAAGTATTAGAGGAACCGGGAATTATTACAGAAGTTATACACAAAATTTTTTATACATAATCGAGAGGGTGACGGTATGAGTATTGGTTATGAGCAATTAGTTTATAATCATCCATGCTTCGCAGGAGAGAAAAAAGGGACTACCGGAAGAATCCATCTTCCGGTATCTCCCGGATGTAATATTGAATGTCAATTTTGTAACAGAAAAATCAATGATTATGAAGAACGTCCGGGAGTTTCCTCAACAATTATTACACCCGATGAAGCTGTTGGAGCAGTTGGAAAAGCATTACAGTTATGCGATAAGATTAAGGTAGTCGGAATCGCCGGGCCGGGAGATACGCTGGCGACGCCATATGCATTGCAGACATTCCGTAAAGTAAAAGAGAAGTATCCGCAATTGATCCGGTGTATGAGCACCAATGGTCTTTTATTGAAAGAAAGGGCAGAGGAAATTGCGGAAGTTGGAATAGATTCCCTGACAGTAACTGTGAATGCGGTAGACCCGGAAATAGAAAAGAAGCTGAATGGGGGAATCTATTATCATGGAATACATTATCAAGGAAAAGAAGCTGCTGAAATATTAATCGGAAATCAGTTGGAAGGGATAAAAAGCGTTGCTGGTAAAGGAGTTGTGGTGAAAGTAAACACAGTTTTGGTATCGGAAATCAATGGAGATCATATTGAAGAAATTGCCAGAACCGTTAAAGAAGCCGGAGCTTCCTTATACAATATTATTCCTCTTATCCCACAGCATAATCTTGCAGACTGTAAGGAGCCTTCCTGTATGGAAATAGATGCGGCCAGACAAAAAGCGGAGAAGTATATACGGGTATTCCGTCACTGCCAGCGGTGCCGGGCGGATGCAGTAGGTATTCCGGGCGGAGAGGATTTCGGCAGTCAGATTTATCTGAAAAGATTGTCACAAGAAGAAACATTTTCACACGGTTAAACGGTTATTCTTCTTAAATGTCAGAATTGTATATTAAAATGTGGATTCAGATTGGGATTTATGCCTAAAAGTATTGTATCTCAGACTGGGAAAGGAGCATAATTGTAAAATGGCAGAGACATATTCAGGTGTAAAGGAAAGCAGACCAAATGTTTTTAATGATATTGCTTCTCCAAGTACACAATTGGAAAATGAATTTAAAAACGGCTGCCTGGCTCATGCGGAGAGATCTTTTGCAACCGGTTTACAGTGTCAGTCAGTAAATAGTATGACAGCACTTTTGTCTATGGAAGATGCTGTTTTAGTGGTACATTCCCCTCAGGGGTGTTCAGGCTGTGCAGTCCGGGGCGGAGACAATTTCAGAGTGGGACAGATTTACAGAGGTGTGGAACATGTAAGAAATCCAAGAATCATTGTAACAAATCTGGATCAGAAAAGCGTAGTGTTTGGCGGAGAAAAGAAATTAAGGGATGCCATATCACTTGCTGTAGAAAGATATCAACCCAAAATTATTTTTATTTTTACATCATGCGCTTCTGCTATTATCGGAGATGATGTGGACACGATTGTATCAGAGATGCAGCCGGATTTTGAAGCTGTTCTTGTTCCGATTCATTGTGAAGGATTTAAATCTAAAATTGCTTCTTCCGGGTACGATGCCACTTTTATTGCCATAAATAAATATATCTTAAAAGGGATGAAGGTGGAGAAACAGCCAAATCTGATTAATCTTTTTGCACCTGTATCTGTAAGTCAGGTAGATCAGATAGAAATTGAGAGAATTTTGGCACAGATCGGTTTGGAAGTTAATTATATACCTTTCTATGGGTCTTTGGAAAAAATCAAAAAAATTCCGGCGGCTGTGGCTTCGACAGCAATCTGTAAGGTATTTGCCGATGAATTTATGAAGACATTGGAACAAGAGTATGACATACCGTATTCCCATACGATTATGCCGTTAGGTGTACATAATACGGATAAATGGCTCAGAGGAATCGCGAAGGCAGCAGGCAAAGAGAAAGAGGCGGAAGAATTTATTGCAAAAGAACATGAAAGAATACAGCCTGTCCTGGATGAACTGCGTTCGCGTTTAGAGGGAAAAAGAGTATTTGTCTGCGGTGCCGGAAAGGGACGTGCTTTTGCTATGGCGGCATTGGCAGAAGATTTCGGCATGAAGCTGGTAGGTATGCAGACTCCGTTTTATGATCAGGATTCTCAGGATGATATTGAATATTTAAATGAACTTCACGGAGAATATGTAGTTGATGTGGGACGCCTGCAGCCCTTTGAACAGGTTAATTTATTGAAAAAAATAAACCCAGATTTATTTATTGGCTATCCGCTTTGGGCGGCTAAATTAGGGATTCCGACATGTTATATTAATGAAAATAAAAGGCCGTCTATGGGATATGACAGTCTCTTGTATCTGGGAAATAAAATCGCGGAACAACTTGAAAATCCCGGATTTAATGAAAAACTGGCAGCACATAGAAAACTTCCGTTCAGGGATAGCTGGTATTCGGAAGATCCACTGAAATTTATAAGCAGGAAATAGACAAGGAGGAAGCAGGATATGTCTTTAATTGTAGAGAATCCACGTGTGGGGTGTGCACTATCAGGCATTTCAATTACAATAGGCGCCATGACAAGAGTTTGTCCGATTTATCATTCCGGTCCGGGTTGTGCCATGCAGAATAATGCATCTCTTGGAATACAGCAGATAGAATTAGCAGGTGTATTATGCCCAAGTACAAATATGCAGGAAAGAGAAGTGGTTTTCGGTGGTATTAATAAGTTGAGGAGTACTGTCCGCGGAGCGATAGAGGTCTATGATGCGGATGCTTATTTTATTCTGGTAGGATGTACGGCAGGTATCATTGGCGATGATGTAAGAAGCGTGGTCGAGGAATTTCAGGCGGAAGGGTATCATGTATATGCCGTTGAGACACCGGGATTTATGGGAGATGCCAATTTGGGGTATGAATCCTTATGGAATACGATTATTAATCAAGTTATTGAAGAGACTCCTACGCAGAAGAATCTGGTCAATATTTTTGGCGTTATTCCTGAAATTGATCCCTATTGGAGAGGTAATCTCGAAGAAATTACCAGACTTCTTAATAAACTGGGTCTTAAGGTCAATACATTTTACAGAGATAATCAGGGATATGAAACATTGCGGACATGCTCTGCCGCAAAGTTGAATATTATTGTTAATCCATGGCTTTTCAAAGGACCTTCAGAGAAATTTGAAGAAAAGTTTGGAGTGCCTTCCATAAGATTTCCGGGGCTTCCGGTTGGACCTACCGATACAACGGCTTTTATCAGACAAATAGCAGATGCATTAAATTTAGATAAGACATTGGTTGATCAGGTGATTGCGCAAGAGGAAGATTATGTGTACAGCTATTTTGAAACAGGAGTGGAAATACTGGGATGGAAGTGCTTCGGAGTTGTTGGGGATGCAAGTTCCACGATAGGTATCACAAGATTTCTTGCTAATGATTACAGCCTGACACCGAAGTTAGCGGTTGTCACCGAACCGATTTTCAGACCGGCAGATAAAGAAAGAATTATTGAGCAGTTATCGTCATTGGAACACGCAAAAGCACCGACAGTAATTTTTACATCCGATCAGTATGAAATTAACCAGGCAATTTTAGATCACCCGGAGCTGACATTGTTAATCGGAAGTGCTAACGAAAAAGAGGCAGCTTCTTATTTGACTGCAATTTTCAGGGAGATTACGGCTCCATTAGGAGGCAGGCTTGTATTTAATAAGGCATTGGCAGGATATAAAGGCGGATTATCGCTGATTGAGGATTTATATAGTAATTTGTAATTAATCTACAGTAACCGGATAAGGAAAGGATATTGCAGGTGTTTATTCTGCAATATCCTTTTCGATATTTTAAATCGGTTAGTTTATTTTAAAACAATTCATACAGAATCTACGGCATATACTTTTGTGCAGTATAAATCGAAAAATTAAATTTTCTTATATGCATGTTTTCTGATGCATCTTTTATATTCAAATAATAACTTCGAATCCAAGAAAAGGTGCTATATTCCTTTTCTTCGAGATGATAAGATGCTTTTAAATCTTCCGTATCCATTGTAAAAATATCATCAAAAGATATTTCTGCAATTTCTGATAAGTAAGGATTTGCTTTATCATTTAACAATACCGGTGCGGCATCGGATGATAATGTGGACAGATAAGACAGATAATGTCTGGTGATCTGACAACAGATGAGAGAGAGGAAATTCAGCAGCATGTTAAAATAGGCGGAGATATCTTAAAGGATTTTTCTGCAATAGAGGGTATAGAAGCAGGGGCAAGATATCATCATGAGAGATATGACGGAAAAGTGTGAGCTTAGTTCTATTCTATCTTTTCAAAGTCTTCCACACCGTGTTTACACCAGGGACAGACGAAATTCGGCGGAAGTTCTTCTCCTTCATAGATATATCCACAGACTACACAACGCCAGCCTTTTTTCGAGGTGGGCGTTTTTTGCGGTTTGACATATTCATGGTAGAAAGAATAGGTAATCGGTTTTTCACCGGATATTATTTCACAATCCGATACGGCAGCCAGAAACATGATGTGGGTTCCAAGATCAAATGTATTTATTACCTTGCAGTCAAGATAAGCGGTGGTATGATCTGTCAGATAAGGAAGTTCTTGTCCGGTCATTGCAAAGGAATAGTTAACGAATTTATCTATTTCGCGTCCGCTTCGAAATCCGAAATGCTGAAATAAAGAAAAGGGTGTCGTCTCGGAAAGAACAGAGATCGATAAAATTCCGGATTTATCGAGTTATTCAATTAACTTTCCCCATTTTTCAAGGCTCCCAGAGCCCT
>CAZPSD010000041.1:0-19152 GCA_964589055.1 uncultured Bacteroides sp. | reverse complement strand
GAAGAACTGCTGGCATTTGAACAGAAGGTGCGCAGCGCCTTAGATGCCGGAATTATGGCACAGGGGGAGATACATTCTCTGAAAATGGGCGCCGGTGCGATACTGCTGGAAAATTATCATGGGGATGTATCCTCTATCTGTGGTCAGGTAACTTATGCGTTAAACAATTCGGTGGGCAGGCAGCAGGACAAACTGATTATTTTTAATGATGAAGTGCAGACTTCGCGGGGAGTGGATCTTGCGCTTATGAAGGTTATCCATCAGTCGGTGCGTAATGACTGTAAGGACTTTTTTCTGGTCTATCAGCCTATTGTGGAGGCGAAGACCGGAAAGTTCGTCGGTGCGGAGGCATTGGTGCGTTGGAACCGTGAGCCTTATGGGATGGTTCCGCCCGGGATGTTTATTGATTGGCTGGAGACGGATCCGAGCATGTATGATCTGGGGAATTTTGTGCTTCGGACAGCGCTCTCGGAGACACGGCAGATTCTCGTTCATAAACCGGATTTCTTTATCAATGTAAATATTTCCGCAAGGCAGTTGGAACGCCCGGAATTTCGTCAGGAGGTATTAAAAATTCTTGCAGAGACTGACTATCCGGCAGACCATTTATGTATGGAACTGACCGAGCGCTGTAGAGATTTCCCGCAGGATGTTTTAAACCGGGAGGTTTGTTTTTTTCAGAACGAGGGTATCCGGTTTGCTATGGATGACTATGGAACGGGAAGTGCGTCATCTGATATCGTTATGAATGTGCCCATGGATGAGATTAAAATTGACATGAGTTTTATCCGCGGCATTATGGACAACCCCAAGAAACAGGCAATGGTTCACTCCATTCTGTATTTTGCCGGCAAAGCAAACATGACAACCTGTCTGGAAGGGGTTGAAAATGAAGAACTTCAGAATTATCTGCGTGACTATAATGCCACGTGGTTTCAAGGGTATCATTATTCCAGACCGGTTCCGGTTCAGGCGTTAGAGGAGTCACTGCGCGTGTTACAATAAGATAAAATGTGTGATAAAACAGGAAATTTTACTCATTGAAATTTCAATTTTTTTCTGATATACTAACACCGTTGCAAATTGAATAAAAAAGTATAGTGCATAACGACACAAGTATTGCTTAGGCAAGTAAATCTGATCACGGTACATTTGGACTGAGATTTGATAAGCCTGTCTGCATACTTGTTTTTTTTGTGTTTTTTAAGTTATGCGTAAGAAAAGGAGTGTGTTATTATGCCACAAAATCAATTTCAAAGGCTGGTCTTTGCTTTTTTGACCGTAGTCATCACAGTTCATGCTTATGTATTCTATAGCCTCTATGTAGTAAATGGCGGAACTCTTATGTCAATAACCGGAGAATCAGGCGTTATTGCAGCGATCAATGCACAGGGCGGTGTTTATATGTTTGGCGCAATGCTTCCGATATGGGCGGTCATACTGATCGAGTTTTGCTTTGCCTATGGTCTGGAGGTTGTGATGGGAAGCCCGTGCTCTTTCAAGCTGGCAAGTCGTGTGTTTGACCCGAGAAAAAATCATCCTATGATTTTTGAAAGCGCTATCATATGTGCAACAGTAGGTTTGATGTGCCCGGCCATGAGTTTTCTGGCGGCAATATTCTATTATCCGTATTATGCAGGCTTCAATATTTTTACACTGCTTGCAAATTGGTTAAAGCTTGTATGTTTTAATTTCCCGTTTGCGTTCTTTACACAAATGTTTTTTATCCAGCCTTTTGTACGTGTCGCTTTTAAATTGCTGTTTCACAAGCAGATCAAAGAACGCGAAGCCGTACAGAATGAGACGGAAGCGCAGGGTAAACCCAAGATTAAACCGCAGGATGAGACAGAGGCGATTGCGGATCTTTGGAAACGTATGGATGAACTGCAGGCGGAATTGGCTCATGAGCGCAGACAGAGAAAGAAGTTACAGAGTAATCTGTAAGTTTGTTTAATAAAAAATTATTTTACGAATTTTTTACGGAAAGGTTAGCTGTTTTTATACAATACATATAATGAACAAATTGGCTCAGCTTCTTATCTATATTTATAAGGAGCTGAGTTTTTTATGTAATAGGAAATGCAGAGCCTGGCTTTTTTAATGGCAGGCTTTTGCTAAACTATTTGCCATAATATTTTATGGTAGAAAGGACATCTGGGGAGTGGTATAATTAAAGCACCAAATGTATTTTCTTTTAGGAAGAGGAATATATACCCGGAACGGAGAAACTGATATTGGAAGAATTAAAACAGGAGAAAAATGTCTGAGAAAAAAACAGGAGTGCTTTATGGTGTAGGCGTAGGCCCGGGAGATCCGGAACTGCTTACGCTGAAAGCATACCGCATTATAAATGAAAATAAATATATTGCATACCCGGGAAAAACAAAGGAAGAGACACTTTGTTATAAAATTGCAGAGCCCGTTATCAGGGAACCACAGGACAAAATATATATAAGCTGCTATGTGCAAATGACAAAGGACAGAAAAATTCTGGATAAGAACTATGATCTTGCGGCAGCAAATATTATAGAAATTTTGGAAGAGGGAGAGAATGTAGTATTTCTTACATTAGGGGATCCTACAGTGTATGCTGCTTATATCTATGTACATGACAGAGTGAAGAAGGCAGGTTACCGTGCTGAAATCATAAGCGGCGTGCCGTCTTTCTGTGCGGCCGCGGCAAAGCTCGGTATCGGTCTTGCAGAGCATATGCAGCTGTTGCATGTGATTCCGGCTTCCTGTAAAATAGAAGATGCGCTTTCCCTCACCGGCACTAAGATACTTATGAAGTCTGCGAGTAAGCTGAAAGATGTGAAGAAATGTCTCTTAGGGCACGAAGGTGAGGTATATATGGTGGAAAACTGCGGCTTGGAAAACGAACGCATTTTCAGAAGCGCAGAAGAAATTGATGAAAATGCAGGATACTTATCTTTAATTATTGTGAAGGACGAGTGAGAATCTGCAGTATATATCCGCATTCGCCAAAAGAGATACATTTGAGAAACAAATAAAGGAATGAAAAGCAGAAATGTTTGCAATATCAATTAACTATAAAAATGTAAAAACAGCCGGCAGGGGAAAATATGTCTTCGATACTGAGACTGCCCTTCTTTTTTTACAGAGATTACAAAAGGATGGAATAGGGGAAGCCGTTTATCTGAATACCTGTAACCGTGCGGAAGTATACGGAAGCGGCGATTATGAAACAGCAGTCAAAGTCCTGGCGGCGTTTGGCGGTGCAGAGCCATACACAGTAAGAGAGGATGCCTTGATTTTTGAAGGAAAATCTGCCATCCGGCATCTTTTCCGTGTGACAGCGGGTATTGAATCCATGGTCATCGGAGAGGATGAGGTGCTCGGTCAGATGAAAGACGCTTACGAGCTTTCCATGGAGCATGGGTATACCGGGTTTTATTTGAATAAGGTATTTCAGGCGGCGATTACAGCGGCGAAGAAGATTAAGACGGATACGGAGTTGTCTAAACGATCTGTCAGTGTGGCAACCATTGCGGCAAGTAAATGCCATAAATTTCTGGACGGCCATAAACAGATTCTTATTATCGGAGCAAGCGGTGATACGGGCGGTAAGCTTGTGAAAAATTTGATTTCTTATCATGACAGCACAATTTATGCAACTGTCAGGAACAGTCATGTAACGGATAAAAAAATTACGTTGGTGCCTTATGCGGAGCGTTACCATTATATAGCCCGCGCGGATGTGATCATAAGCTGTACCAGGAGCCCACACTATACAGTTACATATTCCAAATTGAAAAGTGAAATGCCGGAGGAAAAGCCCAGGTTATTCGTTGATTTAGCGGTGCCGGGAGATATCGATGAGGATGTTTTGCGACTTGCGCAGAGCGAACTGGTCACAATAAATGAGATAGAAGCGCTGGCAAAGGAAAACAACGAAATAAAAAAGGCTGAGATCGTGGCGGCAGAGGAGATCATAGAGGAAGCGGTAGATGAACTTTTAAAAACGTTGTGTTTTCATGAATTCCTGTCGGAGTTTGAGGCTGCGGAGCATGAGCATAAGGCTGTATTTTCCAAATTTATATATCGTTACCGTGATGTTGCCACGGCAGAAGAATTTATGAGTTTTTTAAATGTTCTTCGGAGAATGGAGGCGGATGAATGATACTCTTCCCGTTTTATGAGGATATAGAAGATAAGACCTTTCTTGTGGTTGGAGGAGGAAAGGTTGCAAAGGAGAAAATCGGAAGGCTCAAACTTTATACGGATAAGATTATAGTGGTTGCCAAGGAGACGGATATTGAGGATACAGATGTCAGGCGCAAAGCATTTGAAGACGGCGATCTTGCGCTGGGGGATATTTGCATTGTGGCAACGCCTGACAGAGAGTTAAACCGCCATATTGCAGAGTTATGTAAACAACGGGGGATCCCGGTGAATGTGGTGGATGACCGGAGGCTTTGCAGCTTTATTTTCCCCGGTATGATCAAACGCGGGTCACTGAATATCAGTATCACCACAGCAGGGAAAAGTCCCGCCTATGCACAGAGGTTAAGA
Organism: uncultured Bacteroides sp.; assembly: GCA_964589055.1. Taxonomy (GTDB): domain Bacteria; phylum Bacillota; class Clostridia; order Lachnospirales; family Lachnospiraceae; genus UBA3282. The sequence goes on along the minus strand of CAZPSD010000041.1, from coordinate 14,619 downwards.
CAGGAGATAGAAGTGACTCTGCCTGAGCACATTGAGGAAATTTTAGACCGGATGGAGAAGTTGAGGAAAATTGTGCCGGAATATATCGCAGAGCAGAAGAAACGCGGGTCACTGTACAAAAAGCTTTTAGACAGGCTGCTTGAGACGGAGAACAGGGTGGCGGACGGGGAATTGCTGGAAATGATAAAAGCGGCTCAGGAGACAAATATTTTGAAGCAGACTGGGAAAGGTTGACTTTCGCACAGTACAGAGACGAGGAAACGATGAGAAAGTTGATACTGGCAACCCGGGGCAGCAGGCTGGCACTGGCACAGGCAGATGCGGTGCAGGCGCAGCTTGAAAGCCTTGGCGTCACAATAGAACAGAAGATCGTTAAGACCAGAGGAGACCGGGACAGGGCTTCGCCGCTTAGCAGAATCGGCGGCAAAGGGCTTTTTGTCAAAGAGATAGAACTGCAATTACAAAGAGGAGAGGCAGATATTGCGGTGCACAGCGGGAAAGATCTGCCCTATGAGATTATGGACGGCATGACGATCGCGGCAAATCCCAAGGCGGCAGATCCGAGGGACTGCCTGATTTTTTGTGAAAACAGAGAATTGCCGAAGAATCCGATTATAGGAACCGGAAGCTCCAGAAGAATAGAAGCGTGCAAAAGATTTTATCCGGACGCAGTGTTTAAAGAGATCCGCGGTAATATAGATACAAGGCTCAGAAAGCTTGCCGAGGGTGAATATGATGCGGTTCTTCTCGCTAAAGCAGGGATTGACCGGATTGGTCTGTCTATGGAAGGACTGGTATGCAGAGTGTTTGAGACAGAGGAATTTATTCCGGCGGCATGTCAGGGTATCCTTGCCGTAGAATGCCGGAGTGAGGACGAAGAAGTGGCTGCCCTGCTTAAGCAGATTTCAGATCCTGATACAAGACTTAGGTTTGAACTGGAAAGAAAGATTTTCTGCGAACTGCAAGCGGACTGTTCTGTGGCTGTGGGAGTACATGCCCAAGTGTCAGGCGGGCAAGTACGGCTTTTAGCTATGTATCAGGGGAAAAGGTATTCTGGCATCGGAAGGTTAGAGGATGCAGAACAGCTTATACAGGAAATAAAAAGACAGTTAGTGTGAAAATGGAGATAAATATGGAAGATACGATAACAGGGAGTGTAACCCTCCTTGGTGCAGGCTGTGGGAAGGGACTGATCAGCAGTAAGGGGCTTGCGGTTTTAAGAGGGGCGGATGTGGTCGTCTATGACGATCTGATTGATACAAACCTTCTTCTTGAAACCAAAGAAACCTGTGAACAGATCTACGTAGGCAAGCGTTTTGACAAACACAGCGAAAAGCAGGAAAGAATCCATGAAATCTTGATACAGAAGGCAAGAGAAGGGAAGGCAGTTGTGCGTCTTAAAGGCGGCGACGGTTTTGTCTTTGGAAGAGGCGGAGAGGAAATGCTTGCGCTTAAGGCGCAGAACATTCCCGCCCGCATCATACCGGGCATCAGTTCCGCCATTGCCGTTCCCGAAAATCTCGGCATCCCTGTTACCCACAGAGGAATGGCACAGTCTGTCACCTTTGTTACAGGACATACTGCCTCGGAGCTTTATGAGGACTACGAAGCGCTGGCGAAGTTAAAGGGAACGCTGGTCTTCCTAATGGGGCTGCACAGTGCAGAACACATTGCAGAGGAATTGATGCGATACGGCAAAGATCCGATGACGCCTGCCGCTATTTTGTGCAACGGGTTTCGGGCAAAGGAAAAGAGAATCAACGGTACCTTAAAGGATACCCCAAAGATGGTGCAGAAAGCCGGGACGCCTGCAATATTTTTGGTAGGAGAGACTGCCGCTTTAAATCTTACAAGTACCGTATATGAGCCTCTTAAAGGAGCCGCGGTCACGGTCACAGGCACCAGGTATTTTACAGAGAAGCTGGAAGAACTTTTGGCAGCAAAGGGTGCGTATGTAGAGAAAAGACCAAGCATAAAAATCTGCCCTGATTTTTCCCAAATACCGGAGGATTTTACGGCATATGGCTGGATCGCTTTTACAAGCGCCAATGGAATCCGGTGTTTCTTTTCCTATTTGAAGGAAAAGGATATTGACCTTAGAAAGATCGCGCACCTTCAGTTTGCCTGCATCGGAAGCGGGACAGCGCAGATGCTGAAAAGCTATGGGTTTAGGGCAGATTTCATCCCGGGGGAATATACCGCCCAAGCCTTGGGAAGAGAACTTGCCGCACAGATGAAAGCGGGGGAAAGGCTTCTGATTCTCCGCGCCGGAAATGGGTCGCCGCTTCTGGCACAGGCGCTTGAGCAGGCAGGTACGGCTTATGAAGACTGCAGGATCTATGAGACAAGACCGGTTTCGCAGATGACTGGGAACCGGAACAAAGAGGAGACGGATTATATTGTGTTTGCCAGTGCCCTTGGGGCAAAGGCGTATCTTGAGAAATATGATTTGCCGGATCCGGTGAAGGTGGTATGTATTGGGGAAGCGACAGCACAGGCGCTGGGTGACAGAAGCGCTTTGCTGCCTAAAGAGCATACGGCGGAAGCGATTGTGGATTTGATCGTAGAAGATTATTGTTGTAAGCATGGAAAATGATTCTGACGCCTGTGTGAACAGGGAATTTGATTCTGCATAGGAAACAAAGTTTGTATTTACAATTTCATATGCTTAGATGTGTTTATATTTTGATATGTTTAGAGAACTTGACAAGGTTTAGATGTAATAGGCCGGAAACGAGAAAGGCGTGGTGATCCCGGTGAAGAGATTTCGCAGACTGAGAACAAGTGAGGCTATGAGAAGCTTTGTGCGTGAAAACAGAGTGACGGTTGAGGATTTGATTTATCCGATGTTTGTGGCAGAGGGGGAAAATCTGAAAAATCCCGTGCCTTCTATGCCGAATATATACCAATATTCCTTAGACCGCATGGGAGAAGAACTGGAACGGGTTGATGCGTTGGGGATTCCGGCAATCCTGCTTTTTGGTATCCCGGCACATAAGGATGAAAAGGGCAGCGGTGCATATGATCCGGACGGCATTACACAGCGTGCGATCAGAAAAATCAAGGAAAAATATCCGAAGCTTATGATTATTGCGGACGTTTGTCTTTGCGAGTACACTTCCCACGGACATTGCGGGCTGGTGCATGGAGAAGAAATCTTAAATGACGAGACCCTGCCTCTTCTTGCGAAGATGGCGCTGACTATGGCACAGGCTGGGGCGGATATTGTGGCGCCCTCCGATATGATGGATGGAAGAGTAGGGGCGATCAGAGAGACATTGGATGCAAACGGTTTTTATAATGTGCCGATCTTAAGTTATAGTGCGAAATATGCCTCCGGCTATTATGGGCCTTTCCGGGATGCGGCGGGTTCCGCGCCCCATTTCGGAGACCGGAAATCCTATCAGATGGATCCTGCCAACGGAAGAGAGGCCATGCGGGAGATTCTGGATGATTTGGACGAGGGGGCGGATATGATTATTGTAAAGCCTGCGCTGGCTTATCTGGATATTCTTAAGACGGCGCGGGAGAAGGTGTCTGAGCCGATCATTGCTTATAATGTCAGCGGGGAATATTCTATGGTCAAGGCGGCGGCAGCCAACGGCTGGATTGATGAGAAACGGATTGTCATGGAGAACATGGTGGGAATGAAGCGTGCCGGGGCGGATCGGATTATTACATATCATGCGCCGGATATTGCCAAGTGGCTCAGAGAAGAAGGAGAAAACCATGGGTAAGACAGACAAATCAATAGAACTTTTTCAAGAAGCGAAGGAACTGATTCCGGGAGGGGTCAACAGTCCGGTAAGAGCCTTCCGTGCCGTGGGGCAAAATCCCCTTTTTATAAAAAGAGGAAAAGGGGCTTATATTTATGATGTCGATGATAATCAATATATTGACTATGTCTGTTCCTGGGGGCCATTGATTTTGGGACATGCAAATCAGAGGGTGCTTGAAGCAGTACAAAGAGCCTGCGGGGATGGTCTTACATTCGGCGCGCCCACAGAACGGGAGTCGCGTCTTGCCAGCCTTATTGTTGATGCAATTGGGGCGATAGAGATGGTAAGGCTTGTGTCCAGCGGTACGGAGGCTGTTATGAGTGCAATCAGAGCAGCCAGAGGATTTACCGGAAGGGACAGAATCGTCAAATTCCGCGGAAATTATCACGGACACAGCGACGGGCTTCTTGTGAAGGCGGGAAGCGGGCTTTTGACAGAAAGCATCCCGGACAGTGCAGGTGTACCTGCGGGATATGCGGAGAATACACTGCTTGCCGATTATAACAGCCTTGCATCTGTGGAAGCTCTTTTTGAAAAGTGCGGAGAGGAGATTGCGGCAATCATAGTAGAGCCTGTAGCCGCCAATATGGGTGTTGTGCCGCCAGAAGAGGGATTCTTGGAAGGACTCAGGGAGATTACGAAGAAATATGGTGCGTTGTTAATCTTTGATGAGGTGATCACAGGCTTCCGGATCGCCTACGGCGGAGCCGGAGAATATTATGGCGTAGAGCCCGATCTTGTGACTCTTGGCAAGATTGTAGGCGGAGGGATGCCCCTTGCCGCTTATGGCGGAAAGCGCGATATCATGGAAGTGATCGCACCGCTTGGCGCGGTGTATCAGGCGGGAACATTGTCCGGCAACCCGGTGGCGACAGCGGCGGGAATCGAGACGCTTACGATTTTAAAGGAGCATCCTGAATATTATCAGAAAATCGACCGGATGGGAGCGCGTCTGGAGCGGGCTTATGCGGATAAAGGATATACTGTCAACAGAGTCGGTTCGCTTCTCAGCTGCTTTTTCACAAGTACAAGAGTGACGGATTTTGCCAGTGCCCAGACAGCAGACACACAGGCGTTTGCAGAGTATTTTAAGAAAATGATTAATCAGGGAATCTATATTGCGCCGAGCCAGTTTGAGGCAATGTTTGTGTCGGCGGCGCACAGTGATGAGGATATTGAGAGAACGGTTGATGTGATAAAGGCGCTGTAGGGGAATAGAATGGGAAAATAGAGGAATAGAGGAATGACGAAACAAGGTACGGCAACAATGAAGAGAAGACTGCAGTTCAGATTTACGGAAAAAGGCTTTGTGCTGGATGCGGAGGAACAGAATGTGTACTATCCGGCAGAGATACAGAAGTGGAAAGAAAATTTTACGCAGGACAGATGGCAGGCGCTTTATGATCTGGGTTTTGAGAAAAAGCCTGATTGGCTGGATGGAGCAGGGCAGTTTTTGTATCTGGCAGCCGATGGGTTTCAAAAACAACTTACCCGTCTGCCGGACTTAGAAATATCACGTGAGAAAATAGAAGTTATTCCGGATGAGAATATGACGGAAAGGCTGCTGAATTCCGTTCCTTTTACACTGGGTTCGGAATGTGTGACGGCAGACTGGCTGACAGAGGCGTTTGGCAGGCTGCAGAGTATATTTGCAAAGGAGATTTCTGCCTATGACGGAACGGTGGCTTTCTATCTGGCGGAAAAGAGCCAGCAGCTTCATGTACCGGAGCGAATTTTTTTCCATTTGGTGGAGAGCAGGGAGGAAGAGTACCCCTTTGCGTTTCTTGCCACTTATGCAACCTGTGATGAAAAAGGGAAGGTGCGGCATATGCCGTTACAGTATGCCCTCACGGAATACCATGCCGAACGCGGTAAATTAGTGGAACTGCTTGCCTGCCTTAACAGGGTTGCTGAGGTTTCCCCGTTAATCGGAGAGTTTGTGGAGAAGGGAGAAATGTTTCATCCGCTCCGGCTGACCTCTGAGGAGGCTTACCAAATATTGAAAGCAGTCCCGCAGATTGAAGCGTCGGGAATTGTCTGCCGTATTCCCAACTGGTGGAGAAGAAATGCATATGGAGTCTCCATGACGGTTAATATAGGAGAAGAAAAGCCGCCTATGGTCGGGCTGGATGCTATTTTGAACATGGTTCCGCAATTGTCAGTAGACGGCGTTGCGTTGTCGAAGGATGAGATCGAAACGCTTTTGCGGCAGACGGAAGGGCTTGCTTTTCTGAAGGGGAAATGGATTGAGGTCGATCATGCCAGATTGCAGAGGCTCTTAGAAGACATGGAACAGTATCGGGGTGAAATGACGCTTTCGGAGGCGGTCAGAATGGGACTGCGGGAAGAGGATGAAAGAGAGGGCGCTGACGTAGGACCGATTATCACCAACGGAGCATGGCTTTCAGAGCTTTTTGCGGACTTAAGGACGCCCAAACGAATCCGTTCGTCCGCGCTGCCCAAGTCATTTACCGCCACGCTGCGTCCTTACCAGAAAGCAGGCTATACTTGGCTTAATTATATGAATCAGCTCCATTTCGGCGCCTGCCTGGCAGATGACATGGGGCTGGGTAAAACCGTACAGGTGCTTGCCTTCTTGGAAAAACTCAGGAAATCACGGAAAGGAGCGCGGGCACTGCTTATCGTTCCGGCATCGCTGTTAGGCAACTGGCAGAAGGAAACGGAAAAATTTGCGCCCGGGATGCCGGTGACGGTGCTGCATGGAAAGGGTGCCGGAATATTAGAGGAGATACTTCGGGGAGACAATGCTTTTCTGACCATTACGACTTACGGAATGGCGGCAAGGATGGAGGCGTTGGAAGAGACAGTATGGGATTGTCTGGTATTGGACGAAGCGCAGGCAATTAAAAATCCGGGAACGAAACAGACAAGACAGATCAAGAAACTGAAAAGCAGAATGAAGATTGCCATGACCGGCACACCGATAGAGAATGATTTGACGAATTTATGGTCGCTTTTCGATTTCCTGAATAAGGGTCTTCTTGGCAGCTCCAATGAATTTCATGAATACTGCAAGAAGCTGGAACAGCGGCCGGAAGGATATGCAAGGCTCAAAGCAATGATCACGCCTTTTATGCTGAGGCGGGTCAAAACGGATAAGGAGATTATATCTGATCTGCCGGATAAAATGGAACAGGTGGATTATGTCATGCTTTCCAAAAAACAGACGGTGCTTTACCGGAAGTATGTGGCGGATCTGGCAGCTAAGCTGGAAGAATTGGACGGCATGCAGAGAAAAGGAATGGTTTTGGCTTCCTTGACTAAATTGAAGCAGATATGCAATCATCCCGACCAATATCTGGGGCAGCAGGTGTATGATATGAGAGAAAGCGGTAAATTCGAGATGCTGCGTGAGTTGTGCGAAACCATTTATGAGAAACGTGAAAGGGTACTCGTTTTTACCCAGTTCAAAGAGATCACAACTTATCTGGATGATTTTCTGGCGGAAATCTTTCATAGAAGGGGCTTTGTCCTTCATGGCGGGACACCGGTTGCCAGCCGAAGCAGAATGGTGGAAGCGTTCCAGTCGGAGCAATATATACCCTATATGGTTTTATCGGTGAAGGCAGGCGGCACAGGGCTTAATCTGACCAATGCAAATCATGTGATTCATTTTGACCGCTGGTGGAATCCTGCCGTTGAGAATCAGGCGACAGACCGTGCGTACCGTATCGGGCAGAAGAATAATGTTATGGTTCATAAACTGGTATGCAAGGGAACCATAGAAGAAAAGATAGATGCTATGATAGAATCGAAAAAAGAACTTGCCGCCAACGTAATCGGAAGCGGTGGGGAGAGCTGGATTACGGAGATGAGCAATGAGGAATTGCTGTCAATTTTGACATTGGATTAAGAGGAATATATGTGAAAAGACAGAAAGGGCATGGTGCTGCTATGAGCAGGAACTACTGGAATGTAGAGGCTGATTATACTCAGCCGGACGCGGACCAACTTAAAAGAAACGCAAAAAATACCTTGTTAAAAGAGAAGAAAAACGGCAGGATTATGGAGCCGGTAACGATTCAGGGCAGAAAAATCGTAACAAGCTGGTGGGGACAGGCATGGTGCGACAATCTGGAGAAATATGCCGATTATGAAAGCCGTCTGGAACGTGGAAAGCGATATGTGCGTACAGGCGCGGTGGTGGATCTCAAGATACAGAAGGGTAAGGTTCTGGCGCGTGTACAGGGCAGAAGAAAGACCCCTTACAAAATAGAGATACGAATCAGTCCCTTGTCGGAAGAAAGATGCCAGTATGCAATCGCCGCCTGCGAGGAAAAGATAGAGAATCTGGAACGGCTGATGCAGGGAGATTTCCCGGAAGAATTGAAAGAACTGTTTTTGGGTGAAAAAGGGCTCTTTCCGTCTCCGAAGGAAATCAGTTTCACCTGTAGCTGCCCCGACTGGGCGCTGATGTGCAAGCATGTGGCGGCGGTTTTGTATGGAATCGGAGCGCGTTTTGACGAAAATCCCATGCTTTTCTTTGAATTGCGGGGGATCGATGTGGAACGTTTTGTGGATGTGGCATTAGCAAGCCATGTGGATAAGATGCTGGAGCATGCCGATGTCCGCAGTGATCGTGTGATAGAGGACGGGCACTGGAAAGACTTATTCGGGGTATTATAATGAAAAGACGGAAAATGACAGCATTGCTTGTTATCCTTTGTGTTCTTCTGGCAATAGGCGGTGGGTTGTTTCAAGAGGAAGTATTTTCTGCCTTGGAAGAGTACAACCTACTGGGCAAATACCAGCTCTAACAGTCTGGTGGGTAAGCTGATATGAGAGGGCAACAAGCGTGTAAAGGCGTCTTTTGAGGCATTGCATTTTTATATGGCAGCTTCATAAGAAAGGCATTGATTTATCCTTTAGCGTTAGACTAAGCAAGACAAACAGGAAACAATATATTAGGATTCTGGCACCTGTTTTGATTTGTGAGTTTGCATGGAGTCTGGGAGAAAATGTATATGCGGCGATTTATGGTAATATCAATTACAGTCTGAAAGAAAAGTTTACAGATAGAAAGGCGAGAGATTATATATGATAGCGCACCCCTTTCCACCTTTATATAATGAGTCATCCCGGATTTTGATTTTAGGCAGTTTCCCTTCGGTCAAATCAAGAGAGCAGCAGTTTTTCTACGGACACAAGCAGAACCGGTTCTGGAAAGTCATGGCATGTATTCTGTCTTGTCCCGTACCGGAAACGGTTGAGGAGAAGAAGAAAATGCTGTTAGACCATCATGTTGCAGTATGGGACGTTATCGGAAGCTGTAATATCAAGGGATCTTCCGATGCCAGTATTCAGGACGTGGCGCCCAATGATTTGTCGCCGATTTTGGAACACGCCCGGATTCGGGCAATCTATGCAAATGGCAGTAAATCTTACGAAATGTATCAAAAATACATATATCCGGTAAATGGACGCGAAATTGTGAAGCTTCCATCTACCAGTCCTGCGAATGCAGCTTTTTCCCTGGAGCGGCTGGTGGGAGAGTGGCAGGTTATAAAAGAACAGTTGGCATAACGGTGACAGAGACATTAACAGAGACAGATCCCTTAACAGGGGCAGTTGGTTTCCGGGGAACAGAAAGGGATAAAGTGATGGCAGTAGAATTAAGTTTATTATATCCGCCGGGATACGACCGGTCATCTGAAATCCGGATGAAGGATTTTAAGTTCATCCATTCGTTACAGATTGACGATATGGTTGTTCTGATCAAGGAAAGCTACAGAGGGTTTGCGGATTTATCGTTGGAGAATTTCTACACTGCAGATCCGGCGGTGCTTCGCTATCGTCTGGCTGTGGTGCGTGACCTGGTGGAGCAGGATGAACTTTATAAGGCATTTTGCCGGGCAGTCCCGGTCATCTATAATATCAGTGATCTGCGCAAAGCGATCAACAGTGATTTTACGGTGGAGTCAGCGCTCAGTTCCGTGCGGTTTTTGGAGATGTATCAGGAGATCGTGAATCTTTTTGCCGATACCCTGAAAGTCTGTGAAGTGCAGTCTGACGGTATGCGGCATTTTAAAGAACAGATTTTGTCTGTAGCAGAGAGTGAAGAATTTAAGTCATTGGATACAGAACTGTCTAAGATGGAAGTCAATTTCGGTTATCTGAAAAGTGTAACGATCGGGGTCAATCTGGACGAGAATCTGCGTCCGAAAGAGGCGGGAATATTATCTGTCAACAAAGAAGCTTTCCGGTCGGGCAATATCATGGATAAGCTGATCAGGAAAAACAATGACCCGGATGTTTTGATGGCGCCTTTGTATCCCTTAAGCAAAGGGCTTAAGGGAGAAGAATTAAAAGCCATGAATCATGCGGTCAACGGGGCTCTGTATGCAGTGTTTGCCAAGGCGCTTCGGAGTTTTGAACCTATGATACGCAATTATTATACGGCGAATACTTCGGTGTTTGTGGCGTTGTTGGATGATATCCGTTTCCTGACGGCAGGCGTCGGCTTTATCCGTTCCATGAAGGAGCGGGGATTTGCCATGTGCTGTCCCAGGGTCGCAGAGGTGGCAGAGAAAAAATGCGACCTGGAGCAGGTATATAATCCGATTCTGGCGCGCAAAAGTATTGAGCATACTATCGTGTCCAACAACTTTTCTTTTGATGAAAAAGGACGCTTTTATCTGGTGACGGGGCCAAACCATGGAGGCAAGTCGATTTTTGCTTATTCGGTGGGAATGGCACAGGCGTTATTCCAACTGGGGCTTTATGTGCCTGCGAAAAGCGCTTATATGAGTCCTGTAACAGGTATTTTCACACATTTCCCGTCCTCTGATGAAAACAATTATGGTAAGGGACGGCTGGAAAGCGAGTGTGCGAGGCTTGGAGAAATTATGACACAACTGTCGGAAACCGATCTGCTTCTGATGGATGAGTCCTTTTCCAGCACCAGCGGACTGGAGGCCGGATATATTGCCTCTGAAGTGCTGATGGGAATCGGTATCATAGGGTGCGGCGGTATTTTCGTGACACATATCCATGACCTGCCCCAGCAGGTGGAGAAATATAATGCGCACCCGGATAATAAGGGAAAGATTGATAATCTGGTGGCATTGATGGAAAATAAAGAAAATGGCGTGCGAAGCTACCGGATAGCCAGAACGAAGCCGGACGGGTTAAGCTATGCAAGGGATATTGCGGCAAGATACGGGCTGAATCTGGAAGCCATTTTATCTCAAATAAGAAATTAGTCTCCTGAAATGGGAGACTTTTTTGCATGAAAGATACTTTTCTTCTTCTCATAATAATGTTAGGATAGAGAGAGTAAGCACAGAAAGAGGTACAGAGATGGACAACAAAGAAATTCTAAAACATGTAGATCATACTTTGCTGACACAGACAGCGACGTGGACAGAAATCAAGCAAATCTGTGACGACGCCATAAGCTATGGAACCGCTTCGGTATGTATTCCGGCGTCCTATGTAAAACAGGCAAAAGACTATGTACAGGATCGGATGGCTGTCTGCACCGTGATCGGCTTTCCGAACGGTTACGCAACTACCGCGTGCAAGGAGTTTGAGACTAAGGATGCACTGGCAAACGGTGCGGATGAGATTGATATGGTGATTAATATCGGCTGGGTAAAAGACGGAAGGTTCGATGCGGTGGAAGAGGAAATCCGTACTTTGAAAAAAGCGTGCGGTGATAAGATTCTAAAGGTTATTATCGAGACTTGTCTTCTGACGGAGGAAGAAAAAGTGAAAATGTGTCAGACGGTGACTAAGGCGGGCGCCGATTATATTAAAACATCTACAGGTTTCTCTACCATGGGGGCAACCTTTGATGACGTAGCCCTGTTTGCCGAAAATGTAGGACCAAACGTGAAGATCAAAGCAGCCGGCGGAATCTCATCTATGGAGGATGCGGAGAAGTTCTTGTCTATGGGTGCGGACAGACTGGGAACCAGCCGTATCATTAAGATCGTAAAGCAGGAAGCGTCTGCAGGATATTGAATTAAGAGAAGTCTTGGCGCAAAAGCCTGCGGATATAAAAAGAAGTTCGGCGGAAATAGTCTGGAGGACAAGGAAGAAAATGCATGAATAAAACACGGAAAGGATTTCTCAGCGGAGCGGCGCTGAAAACCATAGCCTGTGTATCTATGGTGATCGACCATTTCTCTGCGGTTGTGCTGTGGAACTACCTGCATCAATCAGCGGCAGCAGGAAATCAAAATGCATGGTTAGAAGATATCTACAATGTAGGAAGGGCAATCGGCAGGATTGCCTTTGTTTTGTTCGCCTATCTTATTGTAGAAGGTTTTCTGTATACGAGAAGCAGAAGGAAGTTTCTGCTCCGCCTCGGAGCGTTTGCATTGATTTCGGAAATCCCTTTTGACCTCGCTTTTTCAGGTACATGTTTTGACTGGAGCAGCCAGAATGTATTCTTTACCTTATTCCTCGGGGTACTGGCGTTGACCGCATGGGAATGGGCGGACAGACATGCGGGAGCATTGTGCAGATATGGTGTGATTGCCTTCTGTGGGATAACAGCCTATTGGATTAAGGCAGATTATCTCTATACGGGAGTGCTGCTTATTTTTATTTTTTATTTAATGCATGATATTTGTTTAATCTATAAAATGATAGTGGCATGTGGCTTTTTGCTTCTGGGTATCTGGAGTGCAAATTGTCTTCGATATGGGGAGAGTTTTTCCCTGCAATATCTGTTACTTTTTTCTCTTCGCGAGATGTATGGAATGGCAGCCTTTGTTCCGATCGCGTTATATGACGGAAGCAGAGGGCGGCAGATGCCTAAATGGTTCTGGTATGGCTTTTATCCGGTGCATTTACTGATCTTGTACGGTCTCGCCAAGCTGATGAAAGTGCTGTAGACGATGAACCGGGCAAAAGGGATTAAAGTATTGCTTGTGATAGCGGCAGCTTTGTTGTGTATCGCATTTGTTATCCGTATGTATTGGTATTTTCCTGATAAAGCGCCTTGTGTCTATCAGGAAGATAATATTTTGGAAAGAATGTTTCCGTTTTATCCACAAATATTACACGAATACGGAATATTGTGATAGAATAAGTCATGTGGCGGCTTGCGCTTGCGGAAACCGCATAAAACGAATGGACACATCGAGACGGCGGTCGGGATGATACCGGCTTTTAGCAAAGATCTGTCAGAATGGAGGAAAAATGGACGAAAATAATACAGGATATGATACCTGTCAGAATCAGGGCGCAGATGTTCCGCAGAATGCGGATAATTACCAGAACGATAACGGGTATCAAAGCAACGGATATCAGAATAACGGATATCAGAACAATGTTTACAATACTGCAAATGCTTACAACGGCTATAACAATGAATATGCCGGTAATGGGTATCAGAACTACAATAACTACAATGGTTACCAGCCCTACCAGCAGATGAATCAATACAATGATTCCCAACTGGAACTGGAGGAGCCGGTAAAGGTCGGTGAATGGATGCTGGCTATGCTGCTGATGATGATTCCCTGTGTCAATATTGTCATGATGTTTGTGTTTGCTTTCAGCAAGACGGAGAAAAAAAGCAAATCCAATTTCTTTAAAGCCTCTCTGATTTGGTTCGCCATTATGCTTGCGTTGATTATTTTATTTTGGTTTGCGATTATTTTTATGTCATTCTTGACGTAGTAAGCCGTCAGCGCATCCAGCGTCCGGAGGCGCCGCAAGGCAGAACCAGTCCGTTTGAACTGACCGGAAGCCCGATTTCCGAAGCCTCTACATGACCGCCGAACTGCGGTGTCAGAACAGTCTGTATCATATAAGTCAGTACCGCCGGCTGCAAGCCTGTGGTATATGAGTTTACAAGGAAAAACAGGGCATCTTTTGCCAAAATTTTGGACGTCAGTTCCAGAAAGGGGAAGATGCTCTCTTCTATTTTCCAGATTTCGCCTTTCGGTCCCCTGCCATAAGACGGGGGATCCATGATAATGCCGTCATAAGTATTGCCCCGGCGGATTTCCCGTTCCACGAATTTGACACAGTCATCCACCAGCCAGCGGATCGGCGCATCCTTAAGCCCGGAAGCTATAGCATTCTCTTTCGCCCAGCTTACCATGCCTTTGGATGCGTCTACGTGGGTCACGCTTGCTCCGGCGCCGGCGGCAGCAAGTGTGGCGCCGCCGGTATAAGCGAAAAGGTTTAACACCTTAATTGGTCTGTGCGCCTCCCTGATTATAGAAGAAAACCAATCCCAGTTTGCTGCCTGCTCCGGGAAAAGCCCTGTATGTTTGAAACTGAAAGGTTTCAGATTGAAGGTAAGCTCCCGGTAGTGAATCTGCCATTCCTGCGGCAGATTAAAAAATTCCCATTCGCCGCCGCCCTTGGAACTTCTGTGATAATGTCCGTTCTTTTGCTTCCAACGCTTGTCGGTTTTAGGCGTGCTCCAAATGACCTGCGGATCCGGGCGCACCAGAATATAATCGCCCCAACGCTCCAGCTTCTCGCCGCCTGATGTATCTAATACTTCGTAATCTTTCCAGTTATCCGCTATCCACATGATTTGTCTCCTTAGTCCTGTTTCTTCTTATATACATAAATAAATTATAAAGGAAATGCTAATATAAATGTAAGCCTAAAACAGAGGCAGGTTTAATATTAAGGCAAGCATAGCATATTTTATTATTTTCGTATATACTGAGTTTGTTTGGAGTTCCGATCTTTTCTGTTACGGTTTATGTAAATTTTTTCAAAAAAACTCTTGCATCTTTTGAAAACATCATATATACTAGTCATTGCTGTGGCATGATAGCGATGAAGCGCGAGGTTGCTGCCCGCTGTGGCAGGTTTTCCGTGGAGCGAATGTCAAGTTAGGAAA
>CAZPSD010000040.1:12273-19281 GCA_964589055.1 uncultured Bacteroides sp. | reverse complement strand
ACTTTAAAATAGCAGATGCCGGAGCATTCGTATTCTAAAAATGGGGAAACTCAAATTTCTGCCCTGTTGACCATTCTCCACGATTGTCTTATAGTCAGTTTTGCAGCTGAAAATAAAAAGAGAAAGAACAGTTCTGTCCAAAGTTCGTTCTTTCTCTCACACACCAAGCGCTGTAAGCAGGTTCCCCGCAGGATCTAAGTCCTAATTATTATTTTTTCTTAATATAGAAATATACTGCCTTGTACTTTCATAGTCTTTTTCTTTAATCGCTTTTAAATAAATCACTATTTCGTCCAACAATTTTATATTACGTGTAAAATAAAATTTCAGGCACAGGTTTAGCATTATCATCGCCTGCCTTTCCAATTCAGCAAAGTAAATTTTAACTTTTTTCAATTCATTTGTTTTTGCCATATAACAGTTAATTTGTTTACATTGCTCCAGCATATACTGCATTCTGTCTCTAATAACACAATATCCATGAATATCTAATATCTCCTCTTCCCACTTACGATACCTTGTATATTCTTCAAGATATTTATAAATGCTATACCCATAGTGCTCACCCATACTTTTAAATCCCAACGAATTATCAGAATCTAAATAATGTTCAAGTTCACAAATTATATTATCAATTCCATAATCTATCTTTACGCTCGGACATGGTTTTAATATCTCAATATCTCGCAGCCACTCATCTGTTCCTTTTCTCTCATCTTCATAATACTCATTGTAATTTATAATATCTCCAAATGAATTTATAAATTCTGTATATGGGACTTCTTCTATCGTATATTTTCCATATGTGAATTGGAAAAAATCCGATGCATAAAGAACTGATTTTTCTTCATTAAATCCCAAAACAAGTAAATGATGTGGATAGAAATCCTGAGCCACTCTGAAATATGCCTTTATTTTAACCGTATTAACTGGCAAAAAAACATACATACCAGCCTGTATCGCTCTTATACAAAAATTTATAATATTTTCATTTTCTCCCAACAGTACAATAGGAACTTTTTTTACTAATAATTGCGATAATTCTTCATAATAATGAACATCAATGCTCGAATCCTGAGAATCAACCATAAATTTATAGTTTATAAATTTTCCATATATGTCCAGATTTTTCTCTTGATAAGTGGCGACAATAACCGACCTTGATGCATCAAACGGTTTGAATTTAATAAGTGCATTTTCAATATTTATTTCGAGTTTTTTCTCCATTAGTTCTTCCCCTATATTATAACTCACGCAACAACCCTTTTTCCATTTTTATAACCCTGCCAAACAACGGCAGTAATGAATCATCATGTGTTATGATCAGACAGGTGTCGGATGAATCAAGCATCCACTTCATAACCTCTTCCGCCTTTTCTCTGCTTAAATGGGATGTCGGTTCATCTGCAATCAATATACTGCCATTTCTATAGATTCCTCTTCCGATATTGACAAGCTGCCGCTGTCCGCCCGAAAGTTCTTCCACAGTTCTGTCCTTAAATACTGTACAATGCCCTAACGCTTGAGTCCAAAGAAGTTCATTATCCTCCTCACTTCCCATATTCAAATTATCCTCTACTGTTTCAGAAAACAATAATGGTTCTGCCGGAATATAAGATATTTCTCTACGTTGACGTATCCCCCATGTTTTTGTATTGATACCGTTTATAAAACATTGTCCACCGGAAGGTAACACCAAGCCCAATAACGCCTTTAAAAGCGTAGATTTTCCACTTCCATTTTCTCCTATAAGAGCCACTTTTTCGCCACGGTTAACAGACAGATTTATTTCTTTTAATATATCAATGTTCTGTTGCCGCACAGCCAGTCCCTTAACAACTATTGCCTCATTTTCTTTTTGTTCTTCATTTTGCTCACTTAGTATGGCGGGATTTATATATTCTTCTAATTCAAAAATCCTCTTTATCATAATTTTTTTCTGGCTGATTTCTAAAAAACGAGATATCATCTCTCTTAATATTTGTGTCAATTTATCCAACACCAAAATCAAAGTTACAGAATCTGCCATAGTAATTAATCGGTACATAATTTCTCTTTCAAGCACAATCTGCATGCAGGATTGCAAAAAGATATGTATACTTTGTATACTTTCCTGCCATAATTCCTTTTTCTTTTGCTGTTTTCGGCTTTCCCGTATCAAATGCAGATAATCTTCAAGTAACACTTCTTCCATTCCATACATTATGGAAAATTCCAGATTGTCTAAAAGCCTTTCTCCCTTTTCTGTCCTAATACTTTCATATTTCCGCTTTTTCTCTTCTAATTTGGATATCTTACAGGAAATAATTCTTGTAAGATACAATTCAAATGGAACAAGCAGGATAATCGGCAAAAATATAAACGACACAAGCTGCAGATAATAACAGCAAAAACCAATCCCAAGAATCACGAAAACAATAATAACAGAATAGTTTATAAAATAATCCATGATCCCCATACCAGAATTATATATCCTGTCAAAAAGTTCTCCCTCTTTAAAAGCTGTGTGTACTTCATAATAATCTGTATTGAAATAAACCCGAAAAAAACGTTCCCGCACGTTAGTAATAATCTTCCATGTATTCATATCACCGTATGTATTATTAACATACTGCACTCCCATAAACAGCAAGAGAAACAGACCTCCTGCTACTGAGGCACAGACAATACGCTCTACTTTGCCGGTCTGTATTGCAGTAAAAACATAGTACATACTTATAGGTTCCCAAAGAAACAGGCAAAACAAAAACATACTAAAAACGCTGACCTGAAAAAGCGTTTCTTTTCTGTTTTCATATAACATGATTTTTTTTACTGTTTGGTTTATATGTTTCAACTTACAGTTTCCCCCAAAATCGCCATTCGACAGTTTTCAAAGTGAATAACATTATCTGCAAATTCTGTAAATTGCTTCCTATGTGATATTCCTACCACAAGCCACCCTTCGTCTGTCTTCTTCTTCAAAACAGAGCAAATACGTTTTTCTGACTCTACGTCAAGCGCCGATGTAGCCTCGTCAAGCAAAAGAATTTTCCGATTCCTGTAAAAAGCCCTTGCAAAGCACACCTTCTGTTTTTCTCCACTCGACAAATGCTCTACCTGTGCATCTAATCCATCTGCCAGCTTACTGATTAAATCTGCCAAATCCGCCTCATAAACCGCTGATTCAAGCCTTTTATTGTCCATTTTTTCATTCATTACTATATTATCACGAATTGTTCCATATATGTGCCGGGGCGTTTGATCAAGATAACTGATACTGTTCCACCAAAAATGGCGATTAGATTCTGAAAGCACAATATTATCCGCCATCATTTTCCCCTTTGTATAAGGAATAATACCCGCCAAAAGTTTCAGAAAAGTACTTTTTCCACATCCTTCTTTTCCTGTGAGCGCCCAATATTCTCCCGCGCAAAACCGGCAGGAAAACTTTTCAAACAACTCCGCCTGATCCGTGTATCCAAAAGAAATATCGCTGACACATATTTCATGAATCTCCTGCAACATAATATCATGCGTGTTTTCCTGTTCTTTCAAAACATCAAAACTTTTATCTAATATTCCATACATTCCCTGTAACACACTGTGTTGACTGCTCAATTCCAATATATAAAAAATCTGTCTGGATATCCCCGGAAGTACAAACAACATTTGATACAATGCTGCCATTTGCATTTGCTGTGCCAATACCATCGACCCGCCAATTCCTGCAATACACAACATCAAAATCAAAGAGGAAAACAATGTAAATGCCTGAAACGCATTGCCCGTTTTTTTTAATGAAAAAATTCGTTTTAATAGTATATTGCTGGTTTGGCGATATCCCTTCATCAGCTTATCAGGATTTAGAAACCCTTCAACTTCATGATTGCGGACATATTCCCAACTTTTTTTGTTTTCTTCATTCAATGTTAATGTAAATGCCTCTTGCTCTTCTTCAAGCCGCCTCTTTCGCTTATGCAGAACCATAAGTGTTAATATGGTCAACAAAATACAAATTGCGTATAATATAGGACTTTGACAAATACTGTAAACAGATCCAACAACAATAATTACCACCGTGCCTACAACACCGGTCACATATTCCACCCATTGATTACTGAATGCAGGTACGGTATCTCTAAATAACACCGGTAATTCTTCTTTATTTCTTTTATAGTATGTTTTGTCATACCAAAGCTGCATAATAAAATTCTTCTGTAAAAGGCAATCCAACTCCTGCTGTAAATAACACATGGATAAACGCCTTAACAGCAAAACGATCCCAAGTATTATACTAAGACCCAAAATAAACAACAATATGCGGCTCAACGTCTGTAAGCCACCCTTTTGTATTGCTGCCAAACTTCTGCCAAGCAAATCAGGTAAAACAATCGTCTGGAGAAGCGCAGCGCAAATAACAAGAAGCATTACTGCTGCCAGCCCTGCAAAATATTTTCTTTTGAACTTTTTAACAAAATATTCTGTCACATTCTGAACCATTTTTATCAGCCTTTACTTCATTCATACGCCACCGCACATTTTACAGTATGTCCGCCGCCGAAATCATAATCCTCCTGCGGTTTATCACATTCTTCTCTTCTGTATGGGCACCGCTGCGCAAAACGGCACCCCCTGATATCGTCATAGCTTTCCGGCACCATACCCGGAATCGCCTGCAGCTGCCTGTTCCCATCATCCCGGATCGTTGGCACCGTATTTAACAACGCCTGCGTATAGGGATGCCTCGGATGCGCAAAAATCTCTTCTGCGTCCGCCTCCTCGATAATCTGCCCCGCATACATCACAAGGACCCTGTCCGCCGTATTCGCCACCAGACCGATATCATGGGTGATCAGAATCATCGCCATATTTTTTTCCTGCTGCAATTCCTTAAGCAGCCTCATGATCTGAGCCTGTATCGTCACATCCAACGCCGTAGTCGGCTCGTCCGCGATCAGCAGCTTCGGATTACAGGATAGCGCCATGGCAATCATCACACGCTGCCGCATACCGCCGGACAACGTGTGCGGATATTTCTTAATCACATGCTCCGCATCAGGCATTCCCACTTTCGTAAGCAAATCAATTGCGCGCCGCTTAGCCTGCTCTTTCGTCAAATGCATGTGAATCCTAATGCTTTCCGTAAGCTGACTGCCCACGGTAAACACCGGATTTAAAGATGTCAGAGGATCTTGGAAAATCATGGTCAGTTCATCGCCTCTGATCTCATCAAGCTCCTTTTCTTTCAGGGCAAGAAGGTTCTTACCGTCAAACAGGACAGAGCCGTCAACGACAGCCCCGCCCTTTCCTAATAATCCCATTATAGACAGTGAGGTAACACTTTTACCGCAGCCGGATTCACCTACAATGCAGACTACTTCACCCCGGTCCACATGAAAGCTTACATGGTCAACACTGGTATTTTTACCGTAATCTCCGGCAAAGACCGTTGTCAGGTCCTTAACCTCTAACAAATGCGGCATACTGTTACCTCCCCCATTTATTGCATTATTCTACGACATCCCAATTCTGCACATCATTAAAGAAACCATATACAGTAGGCTCCGCCCCTGTCACACGATTGTTTACCGCCCCCATCTGACTGATCACATAGACAGAGAACATCGGCACATCTTCCTGTACTTTCTGATCTACAATCGCATAATCAGCTTTCAACTGTTCCACATCTGTAGTGCCCTGTGTATCTTCCAATGCCGCATTGATTTCATCGTCGGCATATCCTGTCCAGCTTCCTTCGCCTGACAGCAGCCATGCCACATCCGGATACGGATCAACCGGTGCATAAGTGTACTGTACTGCCAGTATATCATAATCCGTGCTTCCCGCAGCGCTCATTAAGTTGGCAAGATCAAGAGTCGTAATCTCCACATTGATTCCCACTGCTGCCCACTGCGCTGCCAGAATCTGTGCACCGTTGACAAATGTGCTGTCTCCGGACCATACATAGAAACGAAGTGTCTGGGAACCATCCCATCCTGCTTCCTCTAAAAGTTCTTTCGCTTTCTCCGGATCATAGCTTAACGGCTCGATAGAATCATCATAATATGGGCTTGCGGAAGAAACAAAGCCGTCAATCACTTCGCCGTGTCCGCCCAAAAGCTGATCTACCAGCTGCTGTCTGTCAATCGCATAGACAAGCGCCTGACGCACTCTTGCATCAGGAATATTCGCAGTCTGGATAAACGCAGACTGATTGGTAACCGGCGCCCCGTATACAGCCGTCACATTATCCAGGCCTTCAATACTTTCATAATCCGTCTCCGGTATTGCCGTCATGGTAAGCTGTGTAATATCGATCTCGCCTGACTGTAAACCGGCATATATCTGGCTGCCGTCTACAATCTTGATATTCAGTTTGTCAATCTTAGGCGCGCCTTTGAAATAACTCTCGTTTGCAACATAAGAAATATAATGGTCTGCATCATAATCAGCCAAAAGAAAAGGTCCGTTGATCACATCCGGATGGTTGAACCAGTCGGCAGTCAACAATTCCTCTTCGCTAAACTGCTCGATCACATGCTTCGGCAGCGCGCGAAGGTATCTGCCGTACGTATTATTAAATGTCGTGAGGGACATTGGGTATTTGGATGTAAACTGAACAGTCTTATCATCCAGTACGGTAAGACCTGCCATACTCTCGGCTCCCTCCTCCACAAAGCCTTCATCAGAGGTTCCTTCAAATGCATAAAGCATAAGGGTTGTGTTATTCACAACCGGACTTGCCAGACGCAATACCGTATACTCTAAATCCTCCGCCGTAACCGGTTCCCCGTCAGACCATGCGGCATTATCATCAATATGCACAACGAAATTGATGTTATCCTCCGTCGTAATGGAATCCGCCAGCATATACTGGAAATTGGAATCCTTATCCAGTTCCACGATCGGCAGAAACATCAAATCTACCGCATATTTATTGATCTCTGTCTGATCCATAACAAACGGATTGATGCCGCCCAGACTGCTGGTAACGCCCACGTTGATGATCTTTCCGCCTTCTGCAGC
>CAZPSD010000040.1:0-12173 GCA_964589055.1 uncultured Bacteroides sp. | reverse complement strand
GCAGCGCCGTCTTCTGCAGCGGCTTCGCTCTCTGTGCCGGCGCCGCTCCCGCTTGCGGATGAACCGCAGGCAGTCAGTGATGCAAACACTGTCCCTGCCAACAGCAGACTTACAATTTTTGCTGTCTTTCTTTTCATAATTTTCTCCTCCTGATCGCACATTTCCTACTATTTAACTAGGTTTTGTATGGGATTATACTTCCATGTAAAGCTAATGTCAATATTTTTGCCGACTATTTCACAAATAATTGTAACAGTTCAGCCGATAATCGATAATCAATAATCGATAATCGATTTAGTATAGCACAATCTTGACAAAAAATGCAATGCGATGTATATATATTACAAATTACAAGTAACAGTTCAGCCATCCATTCATAGGTTGGCGGAATATACATTTTCACTCATCAATTTAAGTATAAGTCCGCCAACTGATTTGTCATGGTCAACAGACTAATATTATGATAATATCACGATAAAGGGCTACGACATGAAAAACATACTTAACTACCAGTCAAGTGAATATGACTGCGGTCCGGTTGCCTTAACGAATGCCATCCGCTACTTATTTGAACGGGAAGACATTTATCCCGACATCATTAAATATATTATGCTGTACTGTCTGGATTCGTACAACGAGGAAGGGGAAGTCGGCAAACTCGGGACATCAGCTTCCGCCATGATGTTTCTGAGCAACTGGCTCAACCAGTTCGGTCAGATGAAGAATTTCCCGATCGCCTGTGAATTTCTCTCCGGCGAGGACGTATATCTGTCACAGAACAGCAGAATCATCGGCGCCCTTCAGCAGGGCGGCGCCGTAGTCCTGCGGCTCTTTCTGGATGTCGGACACTATGTACTGCTGACAGGCATAGAAGGAGATAATATCTATCTCTTCGACCCATACTACGAAGAACCTGACGATCCCGAACTGGACACGGAATATTTTTCCGAGGGCATTACATTTATAAGCGATCAGCCTAAGCGTGCAAACCGCCTAATTTCCATGGAACGGTTAAACCGTCTGACCAAAGGGTATTACGAGATGGGACCCCGCGAAATCCGCGAGGCCCTGATCGTATTTAATCAGGAAACAAGAATGACTCCTGAGGCAACGATCGACTACTTTATTTAAAAATGGTTCCCGCCCTTCTCTGTTACTGCTCCATCTGCCTGCCCAAGAACCCCGCGGCGGATTGAATCAGTTTCTGCTCCACTTCGCCCATCTTGGACTTTTGGTCTGTCTCAAGAAGAATGACCGAACCGATCACATCACCTTCACAGATAATGGGGCTGATTGCTTCATGATGAAACTCATCCGCATCACTGCTGACCTGAATAAAATTCCTGTCGCCCTTGGCGGCCACCAGACTTTCCCTATGATTGATTTTCTCCTCGAGTTCCCTGCTGATAGACTTGCCGAGCAGACTCTTCATACCACCGGAAACCGCTATAAACTGATCTCTGTCAGATATCATAGCGATGTGTCCCGATACCTGTGCCATGCTCTCCGCATACTGCTTGGCAAAGGTTCCCATCTCCCCGATCGGAGAATACTTCTTCAGGATGATTTCACCCTCTCTGTCTGTAAAAATTTCCAGCGGATCAGACTCCCTGATGCGCAGCGTTCTGCGGATTTCCTTCGGAATGACAATACGCCCAAGATCATCTATACGTCTAACAATACCTGTTGCTTTCATATCATATAACCTCCATCTACAAATCGTAGTTACATACTCATTTTGTTTTTACTATTATTTGTAAAGAAGGAAATTATATGCATCCAAACTTTAAGGAATTCCAGCCTCCCATTTTACTGTTTATCTTTACCGCCTATTCCTTATTGCTTTCCTGACAGACTTCTTTATTTCTTAACACCCTTCGCGCCGGACAGGTTCGCATTCTGCAAAATATTGCTTTCAAAAGACGTTAACATGCTCTTCTCTTCCCGCTCTCTCTTAAGCGCCAGCTTCACCATATCATCCAAGAGTTCTGCGTACGGTTTGCCTAAAGCTTCCCAGAGATAAAATGCAAGTGATCCCGGAATCGGGTTGATCTCGTTCACATACACCTGACCGGTATCTTTATCGATCATAAAATCAATTCTGGAAACGCCGCTGCAATTAAGCGCCCGGAAGGTTTTAACTGCCATCTGACGGATTTCCTCTCTCTTCTGCGGCGTCAGATCGGCGGGCAGTTCCCTCTTTGCGGTACGCATACCCTCAGACCCGGTCTTGCTGCCTGCCACATATTTATCTTCATAGCTTAAAATTTCATCGCTGGAAATCGGCTCCTCACACTCTGATGCCGCAGCTTCTTCGTAATCTCCCAAAACCGCGCAGTTAATCTCCCTCAGATTCATGATCGCCCGCTCTGCCAATACTTTCGACCCAAAGGTAAAGGCATACTCCAAAGCCTCCGTCAATCCCGGCCTGTCCTTCGCGACTTTGATCCCCACACTGGAACCTAAATTGACCGGCTTAACGATCACCGGATAAGCGATTCTATCTTCTACTTTGGCATATGCTGCCGCCTCATCACGCTGAAACTCTTTCACATTCAATGTCACACAGTCAAGCACCGGAATATCATTATCTTTCAATACTGTCTTCATGACATATTTATCCATCGCCACCGCAGACGCCGTCACGTCGCAGCCTGCAAACGGAATATTATAATGCCGTAAAAAACCCTGTAAAGAGCCATCCTCCACATTGGCGCCGTGAACGACCGGAAATGCCACATCAATTTCCGCAGCCACGGAATTCCCTAACTTTTTCACGGGATACCGTATCAGCTTAAGCTTCCCCTGCTCACACATAAAAAACACTCTGTCGCTCTTCTTAAGAAGCTCCGGGATATTTTTATAATTGCTTATATCGCCGATCGCCTCTCCCGTGTACAGTTCATTGTCTTTGGTAATATAAATGGGAACCGGCTCATATTTTTCCTTATTAAAAGAATTATATGCCTGTAATCCCGAAATCACCGAAACCTCATGCTCTACACTCTTGCCGCCAAAAAATACGCCAACTCGAATTTTCATACTAAATAACCATGCCTTTCTTTCAGCCTGTAAATTTTGTGTGTGCTTACCGCAACAATCATCCATGCCAAACCAATTTATAAAATATTTGTATTATAACATTCTGCCGCATTGCTTATGCATAGTTATCCGGCAGATCGTTTTCGATCAGCACCACCTTCTGCTTTTCATCGGGAATCGCATTGACCATCCGGAAAGCTTCCTGTAAAGTATCTGCCACGATCGTTTTACTCTGCGGGAATCCTGCCTCCGCCAAGCCATCCTGTATCGGTTTGGTCTGTTCTTTGCCGACCAGCACGGCATAGTCACATTTATCCGCAGCATAGACGCCCACTTCCTTATTCTCATCATACTGCTTCTCACCCAGTTCCACCATACCCGGCGTCATCAGAATGCGCAGTTCCCGAAACATGGAAAGCGTATCAAGCGCTGCTTTAAATCCGTTTTTATTGGAATTGTAGCTGTCATCCAATATAATGCGGCTGCCTTGTTTAACCAGCTGCAGCCTGTGGGGAACACTCTCCAGCTGCTTCACAGGATAGATCAGCTGCTTCATGGGAATACCCAGCGTATTTGCCACGGCAACCGCACCTGCAATATTCTGTACATTATGATTTCCCACAAGCCTCGTATGAAATTCATACTCCTGTCCGCTTTGATCCTTCATCTTAAAAGCAGAACCCTCCGGCGAAACAGTAATACCATAAGCACGGTAATCAATCTGGCCATCTGTCCCTTCTGTACCGTAACTTACCACCTTTTTATCTATTTTATGATTTCTGATATAATCATTATCATAATTTAAAAATACTTTGCCCTCCGGGGGTACCGCGTCCGCCAACTCAAACTTCGTCCCGATAATATTCTCTATCGTATGGAAGCTCTGCAAATGCTGCGGTCCGATGGAGGTAATAATTCCGTAACCGGGATGCACCAAATCACAGATTTCTTTGATATCGCCCACTTCTCTGGCGCCCATTTCACAAATGAATATCTCATGAAAAGGCTTCAGCTGTTCCCTGACCGTTCTGACCACACCCAGGACCGTATTATAGTTCCCCGGCGTATGCAGTACATTATATTGACCGGACAACAACGTATTTAAAAAATATTTAACGCTGGTTTTACCATAACTTCCTGTCACACCGATGATTTTCAGTTCCGGCATCTGACGTAATATACGAGCCGCATCATGGATATAGTGGCGGTTGATCCCCTGTTCCACCGGTCTGTTAATCAGATTCGCCAGCAGAATCAGAAACGGTGTCAATAAGAACAGCGCCAGCAGGACAATGCCGGTAATTTCCAAAATCCTGCCTGTGGCAATATCCCAAACTGCGCCCATCACAACCGAAGCCGCAATACCGACCGCATAGATGACCGCCGTGGTAAACAGCATTCTTTTCACTCTGGGCGTATAAACCAGCGGCTTCTTCGCCTCACGTGGTTTGTTGACCCATATAGTCAATACGTTCATCAGACAGGCAGCGATCAGGCAAACCGTATTCCCTACATATAAAAGAGGTATCGATATCACCCCATACAGGCACTTGCCAAGCATCCTTCCCATATTGGAATGTACCTGCATCCACTCCCTGTATTCCCGCGGTTTATAAGAATTTTGCTGGAACATATGCGCAATATATAATTCATACCTGACAGTCCCCGCCAGATAGGCGGCAAACCATATAATCATCAAACATACATACATAAATTCTACCAACTATGCCTTTCTGCCGCAGTAATCTTCTCCACATTGCAGCCATGCCGCCGCATCGCACCACACTTCAAAGAATCATGCTGTTCCGAAAAAAGACTTCAACGCCCCATTGACCTTCGCTGCCTGCTGTGCAAAGGGAAAATGTCCCGCGCCTTCGCAGACCACCAAGCCTGCATCAGGGATCAGCTCTTCCATTCTTTTCGCATCAGACAGCGGAGTCGCCGTGTCCAAATCTCCCCATATAAGCAGCGTGGGACACTGTACCAGATGCATCAGCGGCTCCAGATCTTCATTCACCACTTTCACAAGGGTAGCCCGCATGGTCGGCGTTGCACTGTTGTAATCCGCAGACCCCCGTCTGCGCCGCATATCCTCCGCCGCATCGGGATATAAGAAATGTAACACTTTCGTACTCATAACCGCCCGGCCGATCTTATAACAGCGCAGACTGACCTTCTGCTTAAAAGTTTTCTCGGGCAAAATCCCCGCACTATCAATCAGCGCCGCCCGCTCGATTTCAAAAGGCAGATTCTCTCTGGCATTCATTTTAAAGAAAACCCTGCCGCCAAAGGAATGTACCACAACGCTTAACTTCTTCAGCCCGAAAGAGGAAATGAACCGAATCACAAAATCAACATAATCATCCACACACCAGGGGGCTGCCGGCTCAGGTGTCTTGCCAAACCCCGGCATATCAAGAGCGATCACCCTTTGCCCCTGTACCAGCGTGTTGATGATTCCCTGATAAAGCGTAATATTGGCGCCCCATCCGTGCAGAAGCAATACCGCATCGCCCTCACCCTCATCAATATAGTTTACCGGAATATTATCTATCTTTTTAATCATAAATTCTCCACGGGAACCGCCTGCACCCACACAGGCGGCTGTTTCTCTCCTTAATAATGGCAGCAGCACACAGCCGCCGTACCACCGGTATACGGATACGCCACACGTTCATGTGCATTTTTGCATGAAGCATAAATTGTCATGCGCTATGCTTTATCATATACCTATGCAAGGCATTTGGCAAATATGTTTCTGCCATCTGCTGAGCAAAAAATGCTCTAAACTTTACTATATGGTCTATTTTACTGTATAATAACCGACGGCCGCAATATCATAAGAGCTTTTTCTTACAATTTTACCCAAAAAAGAATTTCTAATTCTCAAGATAATCCCTATAATCCGTTTCACTCGCAAACAACATATAAACGCCGTCAACATATCCCATATAACCGCTCTCCACTGTGTATCCTTTCATATCCTGTTCTCCTTTCCGTTTGGTCTTATCAGGCAATCAGTTCCATCGGCCGAACCCTTGTTCTGTAAACAGGATACAAAAAATGGAGTCCGATATTTCGGACTCCATCATACTTTCCCATTACTTTTTCATTTTTTCTATGCTTCTGATTTCTGCTTTTTTACAAAATCCTCCCACAGCGGAGACATACTGCGCAGCCTGTCCACGATCAACTTCAACTCGTCCGCCACAAAGTCCATCTCTTCCTTCGTGTTCTCTTCGCTTAGGGTAAGACGCAGGGAACCATGCGCCTTTTCGTGAGGCAGCCCGATGGCAAGCAGGACATGGGAAGGATCGAGAGACCCCGAAGTACACGCGGAACCGCTGGAGCCGCAGATACCTTTCATATCCAGCATGATCAACATAGATTCTCCCTCAATAAACTCAAAACTGAAATTGATATTATTGGGCAGTCTCCTGGTCGGATGACCGTTAAGCTTTGCATAGGGAATTTCTTTTTGGATGCGGTCGATAAAATAGTCCCTGAGTTCTATTTCTTTCCGTGTCTTCTCCTCCATAATACGGAATGCACGCTCCGCCGCCGCAGCCAGACCTACGATACCCGGCACATTCTCCGTACCCGCACGTCTGCCGCGCTCCTGCTGTCCGCCATGCACAAAGGAGCGGATCTTAACCTTCTTATTGACATAGAGGAAACCGATGCCCTTGGGACCGTTTAATTTATGACCGCTGGCAGAAAGCATATCGATGTGCAGTTCGTCCACATGAATCGGGAGCTGACCATATGCCTGTACCGCGTCAGTGTGGAACAGGATGCCGTGCTCTGCCGCAATCTCACCGATTTCTTTAATCGGCTGCAAAGTGCCGATCTCATTATTGGCATACATAATTGAAATCAATATCGTATCCGGGCGAATGGCGCATTTAAGCTGATCTAAATCGATCACGCCGTCCCCGTCCACATCCAGATAAGTAATCTCAGCCCCCTGTTTTTCCAAATATTCACAAGTATGCAGTATGGCATGATGCTCAATTTTGGACGTAATGATGTGTTTCCCTTTATTCCGGTAAGCTTCAAAGGTCGCTTTCAGCGCCCAGTTATCGGACTCGGAGCCGCCTGCCGTAAAATAGATTTCATTCGGTTCGGCGCCAAGTGTCTTTGCAATGGTTTCACGCGCCTTAATCATCGCCTTCTTGCTCTCGCTTCCCAATTTATAAATGCTGCTGGCATTTCCATAATACTCTGTAAAGTACGGCAGCATCGCCTCGACTACTTCCGGCGCAGTTTTGGTCGTGGCTGCGTTATCCAAATAAATCATTTTTACTACTCTCCTTTCAGTCTTTCTTATAGCCGTTTACGAAACGCATTCCGGTTTGTTGAAATTGCACACAATGTTTTAATGTGTTTCGAAATTGTCTGCTCTTTGCCAGAAAAACTTATCCTGTATTTTCCTAGTATCTCGCTATGATTATATGAATTATGGGAACATTATATAGCAAGAGCCAGTAGAAATCAAGTCCCTCAACACGTCTCTTTTCTCTTATCTCTTATGATGAAACCGGACTCTCCAACAGGAATTCTTCCATCCTGCAGAGCGCTTCCTCCGTCAGTGTAAGCAGCGTCTCCTCATCCTTCTCGATCACACCGCATTTCTTGTAACGAAGCCGGAATGCAGGCGTTCCCTTGGGATCAAAACTCATCTTCCCGTCATATTCCCGGAGAAGTTCCGGTATCTTTTCCGCCAAAACAGGCGCATCTGCCCGCAGCTGGAACCGGATCACTTCATTTTTGCCTTTGACCTCCGGCATATAAAGTCTGTGCGCATGGGAACGGATCAGGGCGATGCGAAGCAAGTTTTCCGCCGACTTGGGAATCTCTCCGAAACGGTCCAGCAATTCTTCCCTCATATCATCACATTCCTTTTCATTCTCAATCCCTGCAATTCTCTTGTAAATATCCAGCTTTTGGATCTCATTCACAATGTAGGACGGCGGAATATAGGCATCTGCATCCAGATCAATCGTCGTATTGAAATCCTGAATCGTCGGAATCCCCTTTAATGTCTTGACCGCCTCGTTGAGCATCTTGCAGTACAGATCATACCCGACCGCCTGCATATGCCCGTGCTGGCTCCGCCCCAAAAGGGTTCCCGCGCCGCGGATTTCCAAATCCCGCATGGCAATCTTAAAACCGCTGCCTAAATCGGTAAACTCCTTGATCGCCTCCAACCTTTTCTCGGCAGCCTCTTTTAACATCTTATCGCGCTTATACATAAGAAATGCATAAGCGGTACGGTTAGAACGCCCCACTCTGCCGCGAAGCTGATAAAGCTGAGATAATCCCATCTGATCGGAATCGTGAATGATCATGGTATTCACATTGGAAATGTCCAATCCTGTCTCGATGATCGTCGTGGACACCAGCACATCGATTTCCCTATTGATAAAATCATACATGATGCGTTCTAACTCGGTTTCTTTCATCTGCCCGTGAGCAAAAGCAACATTCGCCTCCGGCACCAGATTTTGGATCATGGCTGCAATATCCGCAATATTGTTCACCCTGTTGTAGACATAATACACCTGTCCTTCTCTGGACAACTCCCTGACGATAGCCTCCCGCACCAGCTCCTCATTGTATTCGCAGACAAAGGTCTGGATAGGCAGCCTGTCTCCCGGCGCCTCCTCCAACACGCTCATATCCCGGATACCGATCAGACTCATATGGAGTGTTCGCGGGATCGGCGTTGCGGTCAGCGTCAGTACATCCACATTTTCCTTTAACTTCTTGATCTTTTCCTTATGGGTCACTCCAAATCTCTGCTCCTCATCAATGATCAGCAGTCCCAGATCTTTATACTCCACATCTTTAGAGAGCACCCGGTGCGTTCCGATGACAATATCTACCATTCCTTTTTTCAAGTCGGCAACGGTTTTCCTCTGCTCCGCGCTTGTGCGGAAACGGGACAGCAGATCGATCCTTACCGGAAAATCCTTCATCCTCTGCACAAAGGTATTGTAGTGCTGCTGTGCCAATATGGTAGTCGGCACCAGATAAACCACCTGTTTACCCTCCTGCACCGCCTTAAAAGCCGCGCGGATGGCAATCTCTGTCTTACCGTATCCCACATCACCGCAGATCAGACGGTCCATGATCCTGCCGCTCTCCATATCCGCCTTAGTAGCTGCGATTGCCGCAAGCTGGTCCTCCGTTTCCTCAAAAGGAAACATCTCTTCAAATTCCTTCTGCCATACCGTATCCTTACCGTACTTAAAGCCCTGGCTCTGCTGCCTTAGTGCATAAAGCTCTACCAGATCCTGTGCTACCTCATCTACCGCGGTGCGCACCTTGGTCTTCGTCTTATTCCATTCCTGCGTGCCAAGCTTATTCAGTTTCGGTTTGGCGCCCGTATCAGCGGAAGCATACTTCTGAATCACATCCAGTCCCGTCGCCAGCACATAGAGAATGCCGCCGTCACGATAAGATATCTTCATGTAATCCTTGACGATCTTATCTACTTCAACCTTCTCAATCCCCTGATAGATACCGAGCCCGTGACTCTCATGTACCACATAATCGCCGACTTTCAGTTCATTAAAGTCGTTGATCTTCTGCCCTTCGAAGATTTTTTTCTTCTTCTTTTTCTTCTTCTCCGCACCGAAGATATCGCTCTCCGCAATCACCATAAATTTCAGCAGAGGATATTCAAAACCCTTCAGCGCTCTGCCGTAACAGGTCATAACTTCTCCCGGCTGCACCTCACGCATAGGATCCTCGCTGTAGAAAGCGCTGATTTCCTGTTCTCTTAAATCCTCCGCCAACCGTTTCGCTCTGGTACGGGAACCGGACAGAAGCAAAATACGATAGCCTCTTTTCTTATAACCTGCCAGATCCTTTACCAGCATATCGAAGCTATTATTATAAGAAGATAAGCTTCTCGCCTGAATATTGAACTTCTTATCCGCCTTAAAAAGCGGATTCCTGCCATCCATCATCGCCAGCGTTACAACCCTGCGCCCGGCAATTTTCGCTGCCACTTCCTCCGTACTAAATAGAATGTCCATCTGCCCCGGCAAAATATACCCCTTTTGGACACGGTGCATCATACTCTCCCGAAATTCTAATTCGATTGCCGAGGCGTGCTCCTTAACCCTCAGCGGTTCATCAATAAAAATGCAGCTCTTATCCCTATCAAAGCATTCCAGAAATGTGGATAATTCCGGATAAAAATACCTCACATAGCTTTCCAGGCTGACGGCATTCCGGGATAGCCCCAGTTCCAACAACTGCTCTGACAGCTCCCTTATCTGTACTTCAATCCGGTGCGCTTCCTCGGTCTTTATCTGTTCACGAAGCCGCGCAGCCTGTTCCTTTCCCTCCGCTTCGATCTTCTTAAGCCCCATCCGAAGCTCCTCCGATGACAAAATCATCTCCGTGGCGGGATAAATCGTTATGGATTCCAGCTTCTCAATGGAACGCTGGCTCAAGATATCAAAGCTTCTGATGGATTCCACGTCCTCGCCCCAAAGCTCTATCCGATAGGGATTCTCCTCCGTCAAATCAAAAATATCAATAATACCGCCGCGTATGCTGAATTGTCCCGGCGCTTCTACCTGATAATTTTTCTCATATCCCAGTTCTACCAGCCGCGCAGCCAGCTCACTCTCCACGATGCTCGTCTTCTTATCAACATGGATCACATGTCTTTTCCATACATCGATAGGAATCTGCGGCGCCATCAGCGCATCATATGTAGTGATCACCGTGACAGGTCTTCCCTCCATCAGCCGGCGCAGACACTTAATGCGTTCCATAACCAGTTGATTGCCATGGATATCCGCCTGAAAAAAAATCAGATCCTTTGCAGGATATAATGTGACATTCCTGTCATAAAATTTATAATCCTCATAAAGCTCCTTCGCTTTCAAGTCACTAAAAGTAACGATGATTTTATACCGAAAACCATCGCCCAGCCCATAAATCATATGCAGCTTCTGGGAATCCACGCATCCGCTCAGCGCTACGGACACCCGATTTTTCCTCAGCATCTTTTTGATTTCTTCATATTCTCCCAGTTCTTCCAAGGGAGCCAGCAGTGCCCTCACATCTTACCTCCGTCTCAATGCAAATCATATTTTTGATTATATCGGTTCATTGCCGCATCCGGTCCGTCCGCCAGCATCATCTCTATCGCTTCCGCCGCACGCTTCACGCTCTCATCCATCACATCCCGCTCTTCCTTCCGGAAATGTCCCAGCACATAATCCGCCAGATCGGCGCCCTGAGGCTTCTCTCCCACGCCTATCTTCACTCTTTGAAACTCATCATGTCCCAAATGCAGGATAATATTCTTGAGTCCGTTGTGTCCGCCCGAGCTGCCCCTTTTACGGATACGGATCTGTCCTGCATTCAGGCTGATATCATCCGACACAACGATCAGTTCCTTTTTTTCATCTATCTTATAAAAGTTTATGATGTCCCGCACGCATTCACCACTTAAATTCATATAGGTCTGGGGCTTTGCCAGCACTACCTTCTGTCCTGCGGCAAAGCCTTTTCCGATGACTGCTTTGTGCTTTTTCTCTCCCATAACAATATGATTCTTACCGGCAAGCGCGTCGATGACATCGAAACCGATATTATGCCTTGTATTCTGATAATCCCGTCCCGGGTTGCCAAGTCCTACAATGATATACATGTCTTTCTCCTATCCATGCGTATAGTATTGCCGACGCTCTCTCATTTTACCAGCAACCCGCCGCCATAACAAGAGTGTTTTTTCCTAAACAATAAGAAAAGGACGCAGCCGCGTCCTCTTCTTTCCACACTATGCATTTTACTACTCATTATCCGGTTCCAACAATGCCTTTTCATAGCTTTCCAAAACAATCTTCTGAATACGATCTCTTGTTTCCGAGTTGATCGGATGTGCAATATCACGATACTCGCCATCGGTTGCTTTTTTGCTTGGCATAGCAATGAAAAGACCTTTTTCACCGTCAATTACTTTAATGTCATGAACTACAAACTCATCGTCAATGGT
This sequence comes from uncultured Bacteroides sp., assembly GCA_964589055.1. Lineage (GTDB taxonomy): Bacteria > Bacillota > Clostridia > Lachnospirales > Lachnospiraceae > UBA3282. The sequence goes on along the minus strand of CAZPSD010000040.1, from coordinate 106 downwards.
AATTGAGACGATTGCTTTCATCTTGCTGTCTTGAGTCATCTTACGCACGCGGACATCAGTAATTCTCATGAAGCTCAGCCTCCTTATCATATGATACCGAACAGAT